>DHWU01000046.1:12886-14847 GCA_002413345.1 Propionibacteriaceae bacterium UBA5174
ACGGATTTGCAGTCCGTTGCCTCGCCTCTCGGCCACTCCACCGGCGAGAGCCGGTCTCGTGGTCAAGCCTTAGAGACCTTCTCCGAGCGGACGACGGGATTCGAACCCGCGACCCTCACCTTGGCAAGGTGATGCTCTACCAACTGAGCCACGTCCGCGAAGCGCTTCACGCAACGGCGCGAAATGCGAGTGCAACCATAACCCAGGGCTGGGACCCGCCGCAAAACGTGGCTTGTCCTGGTGTCCCAAACGGTCGCGGGCAGCCTCGCGACGATTGCTGTACGGGGTAGGTGCCCAGCAAATCTGGTAGTCAAGTGGATCCCGTATTGGCGCCGAGGAGGCCAGGTCCGAGCGGCAGATATGGGTGGCCAAGGCCTGGTTGTCAGCCAGCCATGACAAATGTGGGGCAGACTAGGGAGCCGCAGAGGAAGGAACTCCACCCGTGTCAGTGACCATTACCGTGTCCGACCATCAATCCGAGCCAAAAGAGCAGGTTTTGAACGACGGCACCACTGCCGCCGAACTGTTCGGCACCGACACTACGGTCGTCGCTGCCCGGGTGAACGGGCTCCTGGTTGACCTGGTTACGCCACTTGCCGACGGTGATGAGGTGGAGCCGGTCGCGATCGACTCTGCTGACGGGCTGAATGTGATCCGACATTCCTGTGCGCATGTGGCCGCACAGGCGGTCCAATCGCTGTTCGCCGAGGCGAAACTGGGGATCGGCCCGCCGATCACCGACGGCTTCTACTACGACTTTGATGTGCCCACGCCTTTCACTCCTGAGGACTACAAGTCGATTGAGAAGGCGATGAGCCGGATCATGAAGGAGAAGCAGCGCTTCGTTCGTCGAGTAGTAAGCGACGAAGAAGCCCGTGCTGAGTTGGCAGACGAACCGTACAAACTGGAACTGATCGGTTTGAAGGGAAACTCTGAGGCCACTGAAGGCGCCTCGGTCGAAGTTGGTGCTGGCGAACTGACCATCTATGACAATGTTCGGCGCGATGGCTCGGTAGCTTGGAAAGACCTGTGCCGTGGCCCACACGTGCCCGACACGTCATATCTGAAGGCCTACTCGATCACTCGCAGTTCAGCGGCCTACTGGCGTGGGGACCAGGCCAATGCCGGGTTGCAGCGCCTCTACGGCACCGCCTGGCCAACTAAGGACGACCTCGCCGCTTACAAACACCGCCAAGCGGAGGCTGCTCGGCGCGATCACCGCAAGCTCGGTGTCGAGCTCGACTTGTTCAGCTTTCCTGAAGAGCTGGGCGCTGGCCTACCGGTGTTCCACCCCAAAGGTGGAGTGATCAAGCGCGTGATGGAGGACTACGTCCGCGAAGCCCACATCAAAGCCGGCTTCCAGTACGTCGGCACCCCGCACATCTCCAAAGAGGGCCTGTTCCACACCTCTGGGCACCTGCCGTACTACGCCGACGGAATGTTCCCGCCGATGAACGATGACGGGCAGAACTATTACCTCAAGGCAATGAACTGCCCGATGCACAACCTGATCTTCAAATCCAGGGGCCGGTCCTACCGGGAGTTGCCGCTGCGGTTCTTCGAGTTCGGCACGGTTTACCGCAATGAGAAATCTGGAGTGCTGCAAGGTCTGACCCGGGTGCGGATGATCACCCAGGACGATTCCCACTCCTATGTGACCGGTGACCAGGCAGCCGATGAGGTTAAGCATCTTCTGAAGTTCATCACCGAGTTGCTGGATGACTTCGGCTTGGACGAGTACTACCTGGAGCTGTCCACTCGGGACACCGAAGGGTCGAAATCGACCAAGTTCATTGGTTCCGATGAACAGTGGGAGAGTGCCACCGCGGTGTTGGAGCAGGTTGGCCGAGACTCCGGGCTGGAGTTGGTGCCTGATCCTGGTGGTGCGGCCTATTACGGGCCCAAGATCTCGGTGCAAGCCAAGGACGCCATCGGACGCACCTGGCAGATGTCGACCATCC
>DHWU01000071.1 GCA_002413345.1 Propionibacteriaceae bacterium UBA5174
GTTGACGCCCATCACGATGGTGATGTCTTCATTCTTTGCCGGAGCCGAGATCAGCACCTTCTTCGCACCCGCATCGAGATGCGCCTTGGCTTTGGTGGCATCAGTGAAGAAACCGGTGGATTCGATCACGATGTCGACACCCAACTCACCCCAAGGCAGGTTGGCGGGATCGCGCTCTTCGAACGCCTTGATCTCCTTGCCGTTGACGTAGAGGGCAGTCTCATCAAAGGTGACCTCACCGTCAAAGCGACCCAAGATCGAGTCGTACTTCAGCAGCTGGGCCAGAGTCTTGTTGTCAGTCAGATCGTTGACTGCAACCACTTCGAGGTCAGCGCCGGTGGCGACCAGGGCACGAAAGTAGTTGCGGCCAATCCGGCCGAAGCCGTTAATGCCTACCTTTACAGTCATTGAGTGAATCTCCTTCGTGGACGGATGTTCGACCGACAACGGAGTCGGCCAACCGGATTCGGGACCACCCTACCGGTAGCAATGCTCGGTTTAGGCGATACCCAAGCAGTCTTACTCCTCAGTCACGATCGTCCAACATGTCGGGACCCAGCCCCGCTTCAGTGCTCGGAATTCCCAACTCCGCGGCACGTTTGTCGGCCGTCGCCAATAGCCGCCGAATGCGTCCAGCCACGGCGTCTTTCGTTAGCGGCGGGGTGTGCAAACTGCCCAGCTCTTCCAAACTCGCCTGCTTGTGCTCCAAGCGCAGTTCACCGGCGGCGAGTAAGTGCTCCGGCACCTCATCACCCAGGATCTCCAGCGCACGCTTCACTCGAGCCCCGGCAGCCACCGCAGCCCTGGCTGAGCGCCGCAGGTTGGCATCGTCGAAGTTCGCCAAACGATTTGCCGAAGCTCGCACCTCGCGCCGCAGCCGCCGATCTTCCCAGGCCAGCCGAGCCTCTTCAGCACCCATCAGCGTCAACATCGCACCGATGGCATCACCGTCACGGATCACCACTCGATCCACGCCACGAACTTCGCGGGCTTTGGCCGCAATTCCCAACCGTCGGGCCGCCCCAACCAGCGCCAAGGCCGCTTCCGATCCGGGGCAGGTGACTTCCAAGGCCATCGAACGCCCCGGCTCGGTTAATGAACCGTGGGCAAGGAATGCACCTCGCCAAGCGGCCACCGATACCTCTTTGCCACCGCCCACCACTTGGGTCGGTAAACCGCGGACCGGGCGTCCGCGCTGATCAATCAACCCGGTCTGGCGAGCCAGCGACTCGCCATCTCGAATCAGCCGAACCACATAGCGAGTGCCGCGGCGCAGTCCACTGCCGGTGATCACCACGAAATCGGAGGTGAAACCAAACAACTCCGCAATCGAAGTGCGCACTCGGCGAGCAGCCGCCCCGGTATCGAGTTCGGCCTCAACCACGATCCGCCCCCCGGCGATATGCAGTCCATTGGCAAACCTGAGTAGCGAAGCCACTTCTGCCTTACGCAGTTCAGGCTTGGTCACCTCCAAGGTGGCCAGTTCTGACTTAACCTGCTGCGTCATCGCCATTGTTGTCGGCTGCCTTTCTGCCTGGACCGGTCGAGGTGTGCCATAGCCTACAGACCCATGATCCCGGCGTAGACCGAAGCCAGAAGTAACGGATCATGCCGGGCTGAACCGTCCCGCATCCGTACCGGCGCCACGATCAGCTCCGCGCCTAGTGAACTTGCAAAAGTGGCAAGGTGAGGGTCTCCGTTGGCGAAGCTTGGATCCGCGACGACGGCATCCAGCCGCAGCCCCGGAGCGTGTTGAGCAAGCACCTCAAGATGCCGGGATGCGGTGTAAGCAGGAGTCTCGTCAGCAGTGGGAACCAGATTGAGGGTGAGGATTCGCCGAGCTGAGCTTCTGCCGATCGCTTCAGCTAACTCGGGTACCAAAAGGTGTGGAATCACCGAGGAATACCAAGACCCTGGTCCGAGGACGATGTAGTCGGCCTGCCTTATCGCAGCCAAAGCCGCGGGCACCGCGGGAGGCTCTTGCGGGACCAACCGGACGTCGGCGATGTCGCCGATGGCCAAGGCCACCTCCTCCTGCCCCACCACCACACTCAGTTCGTCGGGATTGGTTGGATCAGCACCGATCACATCTGCTTCGATCACCAATGGCACCGCCGCCATTGGCAGCACCCGGCCCTCAACGTGCAACATCGCGGCGACCATGTCCAACCCGGCGACCGGATCGGAAAGCTGCTGCCACAATCCGGCGATTAGCAAATTGCCGATCGAGTGCCCGCCCAGCGGGCCGTCCCCAGGGAAACGCGACTGCAGTACCTTCGCCCAAGCCCGGCCGACCTCGTCATCGCCACACAATGCAGCCAGTGCCATCCGCAGATCGCCCGGTGGCAAGATCTTGAACTCATCCCGCAACCGGCCCGACGAGCCGCCATCGTCTGCGACGGTGACGATGGCGGTCAACCGAGTGGTGATCTGGCGCAACGCGCTCAGACTCGCCGACAGCCCATGACCGCCGCCAAGCGCTACCACGGCTGGCAGTGCGCCGAATGGATTCACTCCAGACCCAAATCTCGATGCACTACACCCACCGCTAACCCATCCGCGGACAACCGCCGTCCGAGTTCCTCAGCTACCGCAGTGGAGCGGTGCTTTCCGCCGGTGCACCCGACGGCCACCGTCGCGTGCCGCTTTCCTTCACGCAGATAGCCAGGCGCGATCACCTCGACCAACCGCAGGGCATGTTCGAGGAATGGTTCGGCGTCAGCCTGCTTGAGCACATAGTCGGCCACCGGCGCGGACAACCCAGTCTGCGCCCGAAGTGCTGGCACCCAGTACGGGTTGGGCAGGAAACGGACGTCAAACACCAAGTCAGCGTCGATCGGAATCCCGTTCTTGAAACCGAAAGACATCAGGGTCAGCCGCAACCCGGTGGCTTGGGCCTGACCGAAGGCGCTGGCAACCCGGGCTGACAACTGATGAATATTGATCGAAGTGGTGTCGATCACCAGATCAGCCATAGCTCGTAGATCGGCCAACAATTTGCGTTCTCGCCGAATCCCGTCCAAAAGCCGTCCAGTGCCCTGCAAAGGCAATGGCCTGCGTACCGACTCCTGGCGGCGGACGATCACCGCATCGCTAGCCTCCAAAAACAGAACTTCAGGCTTCACTTCAACCTGCTTTAAGGCGATGAAAGCGGCCGGCAACTGATCGAATTCGGCACGAGACCGGACGTCGAGTACCACCGCCACCCGCTCAAATTCCCGATCCCGACAGACCTCGATCAGTTTCGGCAGCAGGCTCGGTGGGAGGTTGTCCACCACAAACCAGCCGAGGTCCTCCAAGGTGTGGCCCGCAGTGCGTCGCCCGGCACCGGACAGGCCGGTGAGAATCAACAGGCGTACCGGGGTTCGAGACTCGCTCATGGGAGCCATTATTCCGTCAAATCAGGCGCTGGGTTCAGTCTTCGACAACCTCACCGGTGGCCATATTCACTGCGGGTGGGGTGGATTGCTCAGCTAACGCGGCCACAATCGCCGCCGCGGTACGTTCGCCGATGCCTGGAACCTCCGCAATCTCGGCCGCCGACGCCTGTCTGAGCTTGCGTACCGACCCGAAATATTTCAACACGGCCTTACGCCGAAGCTCCCCCAACCCAGGGACGGCATCCAAAACCGACTCCACCATCGCGGCACTACGCCGCCCCCGGTGATGGGTAATGGCAAAGCGATGGGCCTCATCACGCACTCGCTGTAAGAGATACAAGGCCTCACTAGTTCTGGGCAGAATCACCGGATACTCCTGCCCCGGCAGCCAGACCTCTTCCAGCCGCTTAGCCAGACCACAAAGAGCCACGCCAGTGATCCCCAGTTCCGCCATTGCCTGCTCCGCAGCGGCCACTTGCACCGCTGCACCGTCCACCACGATCAAGGACGGCAGGTAAGCGAACTTACGCGGCACCCCAGTCTCTGGATCGATCAGCAGCGGACCCTCGCCAACCGTGGGCGCGCCGCGCTCAGCAAGTAACCGCCTAAACCGCCTAGTGATCACCTCATGCATTGCCGCAACATCATTGGAGCCTTCAACCGTGCGGATCACGAACCGGCGGTACTCACTCTTGCGGGCCAAACCATCTTCAAAGACCACCATCGAGCCCACCACCTCGCTGCCCTGGGTGTGCGAAATGTCGTAGCACTCGATCCGCAGTGGTACTTCGGCAAGCTCCAGACTGG
>DHWU01000028.1:0-266 GCA_002413345.1 Propionibacteriaceae bacterium UBA5174
GTTTCCTCCATCGTCAACTTCGGCGCCTTCGTCGATCTGGGCGGGGTGGACGGCTTGGTGCACGTCTCCGAGCTGAGCTGGAAGCACATCGATCACCCGTCCGAAGTGGTCGAGGTTGGTGATGAAGTCACCGTCGAGGTGCTGGACGTCGACATGGAGCGCGAGCGCGTTTCGCTGTCGCTGAAGGCGACCCAGGAAGATCCGTGGCAGACCTTCGCTCGGACCCACCAGATCGGCCAGATCGTGCCCGGCAAGGTCACCAAGCT
>DHWU01000028.1:515-2137 GCA_002413345.1 Propionibacteriaceae bacterium UBA5174
TCACCAAGCTGGTGCCCTTCGGTGCATTCGTTCGGGTCGAGGAGGGCATTGAGGGTTTGGTGCACGTCTCCGAACTTGCCGAACGCCACGTGGAGATTCCTGAGCAGGTCGTCACGGTCAACGACGATGTCATGGTCAAGATCATCGATATCGATCTGGAGCGTCGTCGGATCTCGCTGAGCCTGAAGCAGGCCAACGAAGGTTTGGACGTTGCTGCCGACGACTTCGATCCGGCGCTGTACGGCATGACTGCTTCGTACGACGATCAGGGCAACTACATCTACCCCGACGGTTTCGATCCCGAAACCCAGGAGTGGAAGCCCGGCTACGAAGACCAACAGCGGGCTTGGGAGCTGCAGTACGCAGAGGCTCAGGCGCGTTGGGTGGCTCACAAGAAGCAGGTCGAGGAGGCTGAGGTTGCCGACGCGCAGGCTGCGGTCACCGAAGCTAACACGGCGGCTTACTCCGCTGGTGCGGCCGACGATGTCGCTGCTGAGGGTTCGCTGGCCTCTGATGAGGCTCTGCAGGCACTCCGCGAGAAGCTCACCGGCACCCGCTGAACAAATAGTTCGACGCGAAGCGCCTCCACCATGCCGGTGGGGGCGCTTTGCGTTTCTGGTGGATAGCCTGAACCGCGAACCACCGAACACACGAGCGGGAGATTGAGAAATGGGTCTTCGGATCGGATTGACCGGAGGGATCGGCTGCGGCAAGTCAGCCGTAGCTGACCTGTTGGTTGGACATGGTGCGTTGATCATTGATGCCGATCAACTGGCCCGTGAAGTGGTTGCCCCAGGCACTCCCGGCCTGGCCGAAGTGGTGGCTTACTTCGGTGTTGGGGTGTTGACCCCGCAGCAGCAATTGGACCGTGCGGCATTGGGTCGGATGGTCTTCTCTGATCCGGCGGCTCGAAAGCAACTGGAGTCGATCGTTCATCCCCGGGTTCGGGCCAGAGCCGCTGAAATTGCGGCCGCAGCACCACCAGATACTGCGGTGGTGCAGGTGATCCCGTTATTGGTTGAAACCGGGCAAAGTGGCGCTTTCGATTTGGTGGTCGTAGTGGACGCCGATCCAGCCGTGCAATTGGCTCGAGTCCGAGAGCGGGACCAACTCAGCGAGGCCGCGGCCCTGGCCCGGATCGCGGCCCAATCAAGTCGTGCAGACCGACTAGCCGTAGCTGATGCAGTGATCGAGAACAATGGTTCACCCGCCGACTTGGCTGCTGCGGTGGATCAATTCTGGATGCAGCAAGTGGCTGCGCAGTTGGACTGAGTGTGGCGGGCTTTGTCACTGCGGGCGCCTAAGCTCTTCCCTGTGCGACCCGTGAGTGATGTGCAGCGACGATTGGCCCCGCTGAAGGTGGTGGCTGACTTTGAACCGGCCGGTGACCAGCCAGCTGCCATCGACGAGTTGGAACGCCTAGTGCGCGGCGGAGAACAGAATGTGGTGCTTTTGGGCGCCACCGGTACTGGCAAGACCGCCACTGTTGCCTGGTTGGCCGAGCGGCTGCAACGTCCATTGTTGGTGATGCAGCCGAACAAGACACTGGCTGCCCAGTTCGCCACCGAGTTGCGCCAGTTCTTTCCGGAGAATGCGGTGGAGTACTTCGTCTCCTACTACGA
>DHWU01000028.1:2387-3230 GCA_002413345.1 Propionibacteriaceae bacterium UBA5174
TCGTCTCCTACTACGACTATTACCAACCCGAGGCCTACGTTCCGCAGACCGACACTTACATCGAGAAGGACTCGTCGCTGAACGAGGAAGTGGAACGGTTGCGCCACTCCGCCACGAACTCCCTGCTGACCAGGCGGGATGTGATTGTGGTGGCCACAGTGTCGGCGATCTACGGTCTGGGCACCCCGCAGGAATATGTGGACCGGATGATCCGGTTGCGGGTCGGCCAGGAAGTTGACCGCGATTCCCTGCTGCGCCAGCTAGTCGACATTCAGTACGCCCGCAATGATTTGGCTGGCACCCGCGGTACTTTCCGGGTACGCGGTGACACCGTTGAGGTCTTCCCGATGTATGAACAACATGCCGTCCGGGTGGAGTTCTTTGGCGATGAGATCGAGGCGCTTTCCACACTGCAGCCGGTCAGTGGTGAAGTGCTTAGCCAAGACAGCGAGATCTACGTCTTCCCAGCGTCGCACTACGTGGCCGGCCCGCAACGCATGGAGCGGGCGATCAACGATATTGAGGCCGAGTTGGCTCTGCGGTTGGCCGAATTGGAAGCCGGCGGCAAGTTGTTGGAAGCGCAGAGGCTGCGGATGCGTACCGGTTATGACCTCGAGATGATGCGTCAGATCGGCACCTGCGCCGGAATCGAGAACTACTCCCGGCATATCGATGGACGCGAGCCCGGCACCGCACCGAACTGTCTGCTGGACTATTTTGCTGAGGACTTCCTGCTGGTGGTCGACGAGTCGCACGTGACGGTGCCGCAGATCGGTGGCATGTACGAGGGTGACATGTCGCGCAAGCGCACCTTGGTTGAGCACGGCTTCCGGCTGCCCAGCG
>DHWU01000028.1:3471-8440 GCA_002413345.1 Propionibacteriaceae bacterium UBA5174
CACGGCTTCCGGCTGCCCAGCGCCATGGATAACCGACCATTGCGCTGGGAAGAGTTTGTTGAACGCATTGGGCAGACGGTGTACCTGTCGGCTACTCCTGGACCATATGAGATGGCCAAAGCTGACGCCGTGGTGGAACAACTGATTCGTCCGACTGGATTGGTTGATCCCGAGATTGTGCTCAAACCCACAAAGGGGCAGATCGACGACCTGATGGGGGAAATCCGCACCCGGGCCGACGCCAACGAGCGGGTATTGGTGACCACCTTGACCAAGAAGATGGCCGAAGATCTCACCGATTACTTGATGGAGAACGGAGTGCGGACCAGATATCTGCACTCCGAGGTGGACACTCTGCGACGGATTGAGTTGCTCCGGGAACTGCGCCTAGGCGTCTTCGATGTGCTGGTTGGAATCAACCTGCTTCGGGAAGGGCTGGACCTGCCCGAAGTCAGCTTGGTCTCGATCATGGATGCCGACAAGGAAGGTTTCCTGCGGTCAGAGCGATCGCTGATCCAGACCATCGGCCGGGCCGCCCGCAATGTCGGGGGACAAGTGCACATGTATGCCGACAAGGTCACGGCATCGATGGCCGCGGCGATCGATGAGACGAATCGTCGGCGGGTGAAACAGGTCGCCTACAACGCCGAACATGGCATTGATCCGCAACCGCTGCGGAAGAAGATTGCCGACCTGAGTGATCTACTAGCCAAAGAGGACGCAGACACCGCCGAATTGATCAATGCCGCCGGTTCCGGGCGTGGCACCGCGCCTGTGCCAGTAGCTGCCAAGCGGCGCGACCTAGGAGATTTGCCGGCCGCAGAACTCGCCAGTCTGGTCTCGGAGCTGACTGAACAGATGCATGTCGCAGCAGCCGAATTGCAGTTTGAACTGGCAGCTAGGCTTCGTGACGAGATTTCTGATCTGAAGAAGACCTTGCGGCAGATTCTGGCTGCCACCAGCTAGTTTGGTTTGGGTTGGCTGGTTCGGCCTGGGACAATGAACCAGACATGGCCGCTGCCGTCGCCACCAATTTTGAAGGGCCTAGACATGCACGTGACCATCGAAGTGTGGTTGATCACGATTGCAGTAATGACCGTGCTGCTGGGCGTTGATCTGTTCTACATCGGACGCAAGCCCCACGAACCTTCAATGAAGGAAGCCGGGATCGCCATCGGAGTGTTTTCCGGCCTGGCCATCTTGTTTGGTGTGGGCCTAGCGATCTTTGCCGCCCAACCCGAACCTGGAACGTACTTTCACGGCTGGCCATATGCCGGGCAGTTCTTCCTCGGCTGGGTGACCGAGTACAGCCTGAGCGTCGACAACTTATTTGTGTTCATTTTGATCATGGCTAAGTTGCGGGTGCCCAAGCCGTTGCAGCAGTTCGCTCTGATGGTGGGCATCATCCTTGCCCTGGTCTTTCGGGGCATCTTCATCTGGCTGGGTTCGGCGGCAATCGAGGCGTTCAGCTGGACGTTCTTCGTCTTTGGCGGGTTTTTGATCTTCACCGCGGTCAAGCTCTATCTGGGCTACCTCAACCCGAACGAGGAAGAGGAGTTCACTGAGAACGCAGTGATGCGTTGGGTTCGACGGAAGTTCCCCTCCACTGCCGATTTCCATGGCACCAAGCTCACAGTGAAACAAGGTGGACGCTGGCTGATCACCCCAATGCTGTTCGTCATCGTGGCGTTAGGGACCACAGATCTGCTGTTCGCCCTGGACTCGATTCCGGCAATCTTTGGGATTACCACCCAGACGTATCTGGTGTTCACCGCGAACGTCTTCGCTCTGATGGGCCTGCGCCAGCTCTACTTCCTGATTGGTGGCTTGCTGGAGCGGATGGTGTATCTGTCGGTCGGGCTGGCGGTGATCCTGGGTTTCATCGGAGTCAAACTGGTGTTGGAGGCGCTAACCCCCTATGGCGTAGTGCCAGGGCTCACCGAAGAGCACGGTTTGCCGATTTGGCTCTCGCTGGCGGTGATCTTGGGGACCTTGACTGTGACCGTGGTGGCCAGTCTGTTGAAGTCGCGTCGCGGTTCCAGCTCAGCTGAGTAGTGGCAGCCGGACTTCGCTGGCGCCGGTTACGGCATCGGCATCGGCGCGTCCGCTGAGCCAAGCCCACAAGCTGGCATTGCTGCCGCTTACCTGCAAGGTGGTGGCACTACTCCCGATTTCGGCCTGCACCGTGTTGCTGGTGACCTGGATGGTCGGCAGCGCGGTATCGCGCAGCCGAAACAGCACCCAGCGAAGTAGCCATTCGGCGGCATCGGCGGGGATGTCGTCCACGGTTAGTCCGCAGTTGAGGTCGAGATGGTGGACGTTGACCTCGTGGAGTCGGGCCAGCGGCACTGCCGTCAGCGCGAGGTCGGCATTATCCAAGCTCACTTCGGGGGTCCAGTCAGTGATTGCGTCGATGGTGTTTTGCAGGGCACCGGCGGTGGCGTCCAGGTCTATCTGAAGTTCCAAGGCATGACGTTCGGCGCCGATCTCGAGGAAATTTCGCCGGGTGGACACATCAACCAAGGCTGGCTGCGGATCGCCAACTTGGGCCGCCCGAATGATCGAATCGAAATACTCGGCGTTCCTGGCCAGGTGAGTTGCAATGTGAGCCCGCGTCCACCCCGGAAGACAGGTGGACTGATGCCAGGCGTCCTCGGTCAAGGCGATGGTGTGGCCAAGTAGCTGCTGGGTGGCCTCGGTCTTCCAGCGGTGGACATCTGCCACCGGGATAGTGCCGGGGTACGTGAGCATGTAGGCAAACCTACGGCCAAGACCGGTCCGGAGCCAACCGGAGATCCACGATTGTCAGTGTCAGGTTCTACCATGAGCGGCGTGAGTGACCGTTTGATCATCCGAGGTGCCCGAGAGCACAATCTGCGCAATGTCAGTTTGGACTTGCCGCGGGATTCACTGATCGTGTTCACCGGCTTGTCTGGGTCAGGTAAGTCGAGCCTGGCGTTCGACACCATCTTCGCTGAGGGCCAGCGGCGGTACGTGGAGAGTCTTTCGTCTTATGCCCGCCAATTCCTTGGCCAGATGGACAAGCCCGATGTGGATTTCATCGAAGGGCTTTCGCCTGCGGTCTCAATTGATCAGAAGTCAACCAGTCGTAACCCGCGATCCACTGTCGGCACGATCACTGAGATCTATGACTATCTGCGCCTACTGTTCGCCCGCGTCGGCCAACCACACTGCGTGCAATGTGGCGAGCCGATCGCCAGGCAGACTCCGCAGCAGATCGTGGACCGGCTGCTCTCGTTGCCTGAAGGAACCCGGTTTCAGGTGCTCGCGCCAGTGGTTCGGGGCCGCAAGGGTGAATATGTTGAACTGTTCCGTCAACTGGCCAGCCAGGGGCTCTCGCGGGTCCGGGTGGACGGCGAGTTGCACCAGCTAGTTGAACCACCGACTTTGGACAAGCAGCGCAAGCACTCCATTGATGTGATCGTGGATCGGCTGGTGGCGAAGCCTTCGGTGAAACGTCGGCTGACCGATTCGGTTGAGACCGCGCTGAAGCTGGCAGGCGGGGTTCTGACCATCGACTTTGTCGACCTAGATGCCAAAGATCCCCAGCGAGAGCGGGGGTTTTCTGAGCGACTGGCTTGCCCCAATGGGCACGATGTTGCGATTGAGGAACTGGAACCAAGGCAGTTCTCCTTCAATGCGCCTTGGGGCGCCTGCCCATCATGTTCGGGACTGGGAACCCGGATGGAGGTGGACGCTGACCTAGTCGTCCCCGATACCAACAAGAGCCTGGCGTCCGGTGCTATTTCGATTTGGACTACGCCCTACGTGGCGGGGTTCTTTCAGAACATCTTTCGGGCCTTGGCCGACCAAAACGGCTTCAGCGTGGATACCCCCTGGAGCCAACTCCCCGAGACGGTGCAGCAACTGCTCCTGTTGGGCACGCCAGACAAGGTGAGCGTTCACAGCGTTTCTCGGCATGGCCGCGAGCACACCTACCGCGCCAAGTATGAAGGTGCGCTGCCGTACGTGCGTCGTCGGCACAGCGAAGCCGAATCCGACAACGCCCGAGAGCGTTTTGCTGGCTACATGCGTGAAGTGCCCTGCCTGACCTGTCACGGCGCCCGACTGAAGCCGTCTTCGCTGGCGGTGACTGTCGGCGGGAAGAACATTGCCGAGATCGCTGCCCTGAGTATTGGTGATTTGGCAGTCTTCGCCAGTGGGCTGACCCTAAACGAGCGGCAGACCAAGATCGCTGAGCGGTTGGTAAAGGAGATCAAGGAACGGATCCGGTTCCTGCTCGACGTCGGCTTGGATTACCTCACGCTCGGACGCTCGGCTGGCAGCCTTTCCGGTGGGGAGGCGCAGCGAATTCGACTTGCCACTCAGATCGGCTCGGGCTTGGTGGGGGTGCTCTACGTGCTGGATGAGCCCTCTATCGGGCTGCACCAACGCGATAATCATCGACTCATCGAAACCCTGCTGCGACTGAAGTCTTTGGGTAACACCCTGATCGTGGTCGAACATGATGAGGACACCATCAGAGCTTCGGACTGGGTAGTCGACATTGGCCCGGGCGCCGGCGAGCACGGTGGGAAAGTGGTGGTGTCCGGTCCGGTTGCCGAATTGTTGGCCAACCCAGATTCGCTGACCGGGGCCTACCTGGCCGGTAAGCGGCGGATACCGATGCCAACAAGGCGTCGGCCAGGCAATGGCAACGCGATTACCGTTGAAGGGGCCACCGAGAACAATCTGCAGAATGTCAGCGTGGCCTTCCCGTTGGGTCAATTGGTTGCGGTCACGGGAGTGTCCGGTTCAGGGAAGTCCTCCCTGGTCAACTCCATTCTGTACACGGCTTTGGCCAAGCAGTTGTATGCCGCCAAAGCGGTCCCCGGCCATCACCGTTCGATCACTGGCGTGGAACACATTGACAAGAGCATCCACGTCGATCAGTCACCGATCGGGCGCACTCCCAGATCTAATCCGGCCACCTACACCGGGGTGTTCG
>DHWU01000028.1:8687-10706 GCA_002413345.1 Propionibacteriaceae bacterium UBA5174
CCGGGGTGTTCGACCGGATCCGCAAGCTATTCGCGGAAACACCTGAAGCCAAAGTGCGGGGGTATCTGCAAGGTCGGTTTTCGTTCAACGTCAAGGGTGGACGCTGTGAAGAGTGCGCCGGCGAGGGAACGATCAAGATCGAGATGAACTTTCTGCCTGACGTGTATGTGCCTTGTGAGGTCTGCCACGGCGCGCGGTACAACCGCGAAACCTTGGAGGTGCGCTACAAGGGCAAGACCATCGCCGAGGTGTTGGATATGCCAATCGAGGAGGGCTTGGAGTTTTTCGCCCCGATCGAGGCGATCGCCAGGCACCTGCGCACGCTGGTCGACGTGGGGCTGGGCTATGTCCGCCTTGGGCAACCAGCCACCACCTTGTCCGGGGGTGAGGCGCAGCGAGTGAAACTCGCCGCAGAATTGCAGAAGCGCTCCACTGGACGCACCTTTTATGTGCTGGACGAACCCACCACAGGGCTGCACTTCGAAGATATTCGCAAGCTGTTGGAGGTACTGCAGTCGCTGGTCGACCGGGGCAACACCGTGGTGGTGATCGAACACAATCTGGACGTGATCAAAGCTGCGGACTGGGTGATCGATCTGGGGCCCGAAGGTGGGTCTCGTGGAGGTTTGGTGATCGCTGAAGGAACTCCAGAACAGATCGCAGCCAATCCAGACTCTTACACCGGCGCCTACCTAAAGCCGCTGTTGGACGCGGCGCAGGCAATCGCCACCGATCCCGACTCGTTGGTCGGCTGACCCTACCGGCCGGTCTCTATGCTGGCTGGCGAAGTGTTAGTGGCTCAGCGGCGGGAGGAGTGACGATGGCTGATCCGGCAAGTTACCGACCGGCAGTCGGCAGCATTCCGACCAGTCCGGGCGTCTATCGCTTCAGCGACGTTGAGGGCCGGGTCATCTATGTGGGCAAGGCGATCAACCTGCGGCAACGGTTGAACTCCTACTTCGCCGATCCGGCCAGCCTGCACTTTCGTACCCAGACGATGGTGCGTACTGCGGCCAATGTTGAGTGGACGCTGGTGCGTAATGAGCTTGAGGCACTTCAACTCGAATACACCTGGATCAAGCAGTACGACCCCAGGTTCAATATCAAATACCGCGACGATAAGTCCTACCCGTGGGTGGCAGTGACCTGGGCTGACGAGTTTCCTCGAGTCTTTGTCGGACGCGGCGCAAAACGCAAGACCAACCGCTACTTCGGGCCCTACGCGCAGGCCTGGGCGATCCGACAGACCCTGGATTCCTTGCTGCAAGTGTTTCCGATGCGGTCCTGCACCCAGGGCGTGTTCAACAGTGCTCGCAGCAGTGGGCGAGCCTGCTTACTGGGCTACATCGGAAAATGCGCCGCGCCTTGTGTGGGCCGGATTGACGCTGATGAACACCGGGTCCTGGTATCGGGGATTTGTGAATTCTTGGCGGGCCGGACTACTGGCCTAGCCAAAGGCTTGGCGGCGGATATGGCTGCGGCCGCTGCCAACCAGGAGTATGAGCGCGCCGCGGTACTGCGAGATCGATTGACCGCACTGAAACAGGCCTCGGAGAGTAACGCGATCGTGCTCGGCGATGGCACCGACGCTGACGTGGTGGCGGTGGCAACCGATCCGCTGGAGGTAGCAGTCCAGGTATTCCATGTGCGGGACGGACGGATTCGCGGCGAGCGAGCCTGGGTCGCTGAGCGGTTTGATGACGGTGGTGTTGGGGACCTCTTGGAGCGGTTCCTGTTGCAGCTCTATGCCGAGGATGGTGAGGAAATTCCGCCGCTGGTGTTGTTGCCGCAAAGTGTGGATACCGCTGAAGTGTTGGCTCAGATACTCACCGAGGAACGCGGTGCGGTGGTGCAGCTCAAGGTGCCAAAGCGTGGTGATAAGGCTGAACTGTTGGCTACCGCAGCTCGCAACGCGGCCGATGCACTGGCTGGGCACAAGCTGCGCCGTTCGTCTGATCTGTCGGCCCGCAATCAAGCGTTGGCGGAATTGCAGACCAGTCTGGAGCTTGCCGAAGTACC
>DHWU01000077.1:0-7621 GCA_002413345.1 Propionibacteriaceae bacterium UBA5174
ACGGCAAATCCACCCTGGCTGATCGGATGCTGCAACTAACCGGAGTAGTGGACGCCCGGCAGATGCGCGCCCAATACCTGGACCGGATGGACATCGAACGCGAACGCGGAATCACGATCAAGTCCCAGGCGGTACGGATGCCCTGGCAGGTTGATGGCACCGACTATGTGCTGAACATGATCGATACCCCTGGCCACGTCGATTTCACCTATGAGGTGTCTCGCTCGCTGGCGGCTTGTGAAGGCGCCATCTTGCTGGTGGACGCCGCCCAGGGCATCGAAGCGCAGACACTGGCCAATCTGTATCTGGCGATCGGCGCTGATCTGCAGATCATTCCGGTGTTGAACAAGATTGATCTACCCAGCGCTCAGCCGGAGAAATATGCCGCTGAGATCGCTCACCTGATCGGCTGCAAGCCCGAAGAAGTCTTTCGGGTATCGGCCAAGACTGGGGTTGGGGTACGGGAGCTTCTTGACCAGGTAGTGGCTGACATTCCCGCACCTGTCGGCGATCCGGACGCTCCCGCCCGTGCGCTGATCTTCGATTCGGTATACGACACTTACCGCGGAGTGGTCACTTACGTGCGAGTGGTTGACGGTGAACTTAGCCACCGCGAAAAGGTGCTGATGATGTCCACCAAGGCCACCCACGAAACCCTTGAGGTTGGGGTGATTTCGCCCGACCCAGTGAAGTCGCCGTCCTTGGGTGTAGGCGAGGTGGGTTACCTGATCACCGGGGTGAAAGAAGTCCGCCAGTCCCGAGTCGGTGACACTGTCACCGCGGCCTCCCATCCCGCCACCGAAGACCTGGGCGGTTACCGTCCGCCCAATCCGATGGTGTACGCCGGGCTCTACCCGATCGACGGGGCTGACTTTCCTGAGCTTCGCGAAGCGTTAGACAAACTCCAACTCAACGATGCTGCCTTGACCTACGAACCCGAGACTTCCGGCGCGCTCGGGTTTGGCTTCCGAATTGGCTTTTTGGGTCTGCTGCATATGGAGATCGTTCGCGAACGTTTGGAACGCGAGTTCAATCTCGACCTGATTTCTACCGCACCTAACGTGGTCTACCGAGTGGTGATGGAGGACGGCTCCGAGCGCGTCGTCACCAACCCCAGCGAATATCCCGAGGGCAAGATCGCCGAGGTGTACGAGCCCGTGGTGCGAGCCACGATCCTGGCTCCGAAGGAATTCATTGGCACCATCATGGAGCTGTGCCAGGCCCGCCGTGGTGAGCAACAGGGGATGGACTATCTGGGTGAGGATCGAGTGGAGATCCGCTACCTGTTGCCACTGGCCGAAATCGTCTTCGACTTTTTCGACGCGCTGAAATCTCGCACCAAAGGTTTCGCGTCTCTGGATTACGACCCGGCCGGTGAGCAAGTATCCAAGCTGGTCAAGGTGGATATCTTGCTGCACGGCGAACCGGTGGACGCCTTCAGTGCGATCGTGCATACCGACGCCGCCTACAACTACGGCGTGGTGATGGCGAAGAAGCTGAAAGAACTGATCCCGCGCCAGCAGTTTGAAGTGCCGATTCAGGCTGCGATCGGGGCCCGAGTGATCGCCCGAGAAACCATTCGCGCCATGCGTAAGGACGTGCTGGCCAAGTGCTACGGCGGTGACATCAGCCGCAAGCGCAAGTTGCTGGAGAAGCAGAAGGCTGGCAAGAAGCGGATGAAGACCATCGGCCGGGTGGAAGTGCCTCAGGAAGCCTTCGTGGCTGCGCTTTCCACCGGCGAAAGTGGCGAGAAGAAGAAGTAGGCCCGCGCCATGCCGTCCACGCCGCCAGAGGGTCAGCCCGCGCCGAGGGATGGACGGCTGCCCGGTGCAGCGCTGAATGGTCTGGGGGAGCGGAGCTTCAGCCTCTACGTCCACGTGCCGTTCTGCACCAGCCGCTGCGGCTACTGCGACTTCAACACCTACACCGCGACCGATCTGGGGACCGCTCCCGGAACCAGTCAGGACGCCTACCTCAGCGCCGCGATCGCCGAGCTCGATCTGGCCGTCCAGGTACTTGGCACCCCAGCCCCAGTGCAGACGATCTTCTTCGGTGGCGGCACCCCGACCAGCCTGCCAGCGGCGGGTTTGGCGGGGTTATTGGACGCCATCAAAGAGCGCTTCGAGGTCAGCCCCAATGCCGAGATCACTACCGAAGCCAATCCGGAAACAGTGGATCGGGCGTATCTGGACACCCTGGTGGCAGCTGGGTTCAACCGGCTGAGCTTGGGGATGCAGTCTGCGCAGCTCAATGTGCTGCAAGTATTGGAACGCCGACACACTCCCGGACGGGTCGCCGAGGTGGTGGCCGCGGCCCGGGCGTCCGGATTCGCGGCGGTGAGCCTGGATCTGATCTATGGCGCGCCTACTGAGACCGCCGAGGATTGGCTGGCCAGTTTGAAGGCGGCGATCGACCTGGAACCGGAGCATCTCAGCGCCTACTCCCTAATCGTTGAGGACGGCACCGGGTTGGCCGCCCGGATTCGCCGGGGTGAACTGGCCGACATAGATGTCGACTCGCAGGCCGATCGGTACGAAATTGCCGAGCAAGTGCTGAGTGGGCACGGCTACCGAAACTACGAAGTGAGTAACTGGGCCAAGCCGGGCTACGAATGCAGGCACAACCTGGCCTACTGGCGAGGGGCTGACTGGTGGGGGATTGGGCCCGGTGCGCACTCCCACATTGGTGGTGTGCGGTGGTGGAATCTTCGCCATCCGCGCGACTATTCCTCTCGCCTGGTTGCTGAACACAGCCCGGCCCAGGGTCGGGAGGTGTTGACCGATTCCGAACAGCATTTCGAGAAGGTGATGCTGGAGTTGCGGCTGGCCGAAGGGCTGCCGGTCGCCGAGCTCAGCGCTGGTGAACTCCTGCGAGCGCGGCGCTTCGTCGCTGACGGCCTTGCCGAGTTCAGCGAAGCGCACCTGCGGCTTACCGCGCCTGGACGCCTGCTGGCCGACGCGATCATCCGAGACTTGCTTGACCACTGAGCTGGCCGGCGGCGTTCAGTTGGGCGGTGCATTTTCCACCGCCTACGGGGGGAAATGCACCGCCTTGCAGCGGGAATCTCTTAGGCTGGCTGAATGCGTTACTCAGACGATGTGCTCGCTCCCGGCTGGCGAAACGCCAATAAGCTCTCCAGCGCCCCGGTGGAGGTGGCTCGGGGCTTGGTGATTGAAGACCCCGCTTCGGGCTTTTGTGGCGCGGTAGTGCGTTGGGAAAACGGCCTAGTCGTTCTCGAAAACCGCGCTGGAGCCAAGCGCAGCTTTACTTTCGGCCCCGGCTTCTTGCTGGACGGGAAGCCGATCGATCTGCGACCGCCCAAATTAGCCCCACCCAAGAAGCTCACTCACACCGCCTCTGGGTCTCGGGTAGGGGAGCGGGAAGCGGCCAAGGTGGCGCTGCCTTCGCGAATCTACGTTGAGGGACGTCACGACGCCGAGCTGGTGGAGAAGATTTGGGGCGACGACTTGCGGCACGTCGGGGTGGTGGTGGAGCCACTGGGTGGCATCGACGATCTGCCTCGAATCGTGGACGAGTTCGCCCCAGAGCCGGGACGTCGGCTTGGGGTGCTGGTTGACCATCTGGTTACCGGCAGCAAAGAAACTCGAATCGTGAATCAGGTCAGCAATGAGTATGTGCTGGTCACCGGGCATCCATTCGTTGATATTTGGCAGGCGGTACGACCACAGCGTTTGGGTTTGCCAGCCTGGCCGAAGATTTCGCGTGAGGTTGAGTGGAAAGTGGGCGTTAGCCGCGCACTGCGGCGTCCGGCCGCAGATCAGATAGATATCGCTGCGACTTGGAGTTGGATCCTTTCGCGGGTGCGGGACTGGCGCGATTTGGATCCGGCACTTCCTCGAGAAGTGGAACGGCTGATCGACTTCGTAACTGGTTGAGGGGCGGACGCCGTCAACTGCGCTTGGTCTGGTCGGTAGCCTGTGCGAAACGGCCACATCCCCGAGGAGCCACCCAGTGCAGATTGATCAGGTTTCGGACCTCCTCAAGGATGTGGCCGAACGGCTGGTCCTGCCGCGCTTCACTCAGGTTTGTAGCGGTGAGCCGACCGCTTTCAGCCCCAGCATGATGGCCGCGATTGCTGATCGGGAGGCTGAAGTTGAGATCTCCCAGCGGTTGCGGGCCGCAGATCCAGCTGCCTTGGTGATCGGTGAGCAGGCCGTCTTCGCCGACCCGCAGATTCTGGACGAGCTTCCCTCGGCTGATCATGTCTGGGTGGTTGACCCGGTCGATGGCACTCGGAACTTTTCCAAAGGGATCCCAGACTTTGCCGTGATGGTGGCCGAATTGCGGCACGGTCAAACGGTTCGGTCGTGGATCTGGCAGCCAGTTCATGAGCTTCTCTATGTGGCTGAGTTGGGCAGTGGTGTCAGCTGTAACGGATCGGCTTTGCGGGCGGTGGCATCGCCTCGGACCGTGCCATTGGGGGCCACCTATCTGGCAATGCCTGGCGAGGACGCGGCCACGGTTGAGCTGATTCGGTCCTGGGGATCTTGTGGAGTGGACTACCCGAACCTCGTTACTGGCGAGCTGGATTTTCTGTGTTATCGCTCGTTGTTCCCCTGGGATCATCTGCCCGGCGGGTTGATGGTCACCGAGATGAATGGACGGATCGCAGCCAACACCGGGCAGGATTACCGTCCCGGCGTGATCGCCCGTTGGCTGTTGGCCGCAAGCAGCGCTGAGCTGTGGGACCAGGCCCAGCACTCCCTGTTTGCTGACTTGGTGAGATAGTGGTCTCAGAGAAGCGCGAAAGGACTCACCATGGCTGATAACGCCAATGACGACATCAAGGCCCGAATGGCCGAAGCCCTGAAGCGCAAGCAGCAAGGCCACGAATCTGTGGGCGACGGTCACCATCACAAGGAAAATGGCCCGGCTGAGCGTGGCCGCCAAGGCGGTGGCGGAATGTTCCGTCGCCGGGCCGGCGGTGGTGGCTAGGCAGTCGATTTGGCGGTTGGCCTTGATCAGGCCAACCGCTTTACAG
This sequence comes from Propionibacteriaceae bacterium UBA5174, assembly GCA_002413345.1. Taxonomy (GTDB): domain Bacteria; phylum Actinomycetota; class Actinomycetes; order Propionibacteriales; family Propionibacteriaceae; genus Propionicimonas. Next base: position 5,003 of record DHWU01000077.1, read on the forward strand.
CATGGGCAGCTGCCTTCTAGAACCAACTCCGGCTGCGGCTAGTTGGGCGTAAGCCACCGGGAGCGCCGCGCGAATTGTGACCTCATCAAAGGGCCATTCGGCGCTGGAATAGGCGTCTTCGAGCTTAATTCCGCGTTGCAGCAGGTTTTCGACCAGCCCGTAGAAGCCGGCGATGCTGGCACGCTGGCTGAAGGCCGTTAGGCGGTCCATCACTGGTCCGTGGCCGGGCACCACCACGGTGTTCTCGGTGAGGAGTCCGAGGATCCCATCCAGTGCAACTGGCCAGTCTTTGAGAAAGCAGTCGGGCCCGAAGTCGGGTCCACCGTTGCTTTCTAGAAGGTCGCCAGCGAAGACCACATCGGCATCGGGGATGTAGACGGCCAAGTCAGCGTTGGTGTGCCCCGGGCCGAAATGCAGGGCCTCGACCCGGCGTCCGCCAGCATCGATCACTTTGGCTAGGTGAAAGAGGTGCTGCGGAATGGTCAATTCGCTCAGCGTCACCCCCAGTTCGGCGGCCGCGACCCCTGCGGCGGTGGTGTCCAGGTAGCCCGACAGACTCTGGTGCCCGTAACTGGGGACATCGGTGAGGCCGGGCAGTCCAAAGAGGTGGTCGTAATGCCCGTGAGTCACCACCACAGCGGTGACTCTGACGCCAGCAAAGCTCTCGGCAGCAGCCTTGATCTGTGCACCTTGGGCGGGGGATGAGCCGGTGTCGATGACTACGGCCGCGTCGGGTCCGATCACCAAGCCGATGTTCACGGCGGCCGGTTCGGCTACAGCTACAAAGACCTGATCGGCCACCGGTTTGAATGCCCCCATGCTGAACTGCGTCATGAGGCCAGCCTAAGCCTGCGTTCAGGCTAGGTTAGACTGGCACTCGACGGGAGAGAGTGCCAATCGAGATTGGCCAGGCCGAAATTGGGGAGGGGAGGTGTCGGCTGTGCTTGATGATCGCAAACTAACGATTCTGCGAGCCATCGTCACCGACTACGTCTCCATGCAGGAGCCGGTCGGGTCGCGGGCACTGGTCGAGCGCTACGCCCTGGAGGTCTCTCCGGCCACCGTGCGCAACGACATGGCAGTGCTGGAGGAAGAGGGCTACATCACTCAGCCCCACACCAGTGCTGGCCGCATCCCCACTGATAAGGGATATCGGCTCTTCGTCGACCGACTCGGCACGGTCAAGCCGCTGTCACCAGCTGAGCGGCGCGCAATTCAGACTTTCATGGACGGCGCGGTCGACATCGATGATCTGGTGGCGCGCACCGTCCGGGCGTTGTCGCGGATCACTCATCAGGTCGCCATCGTGCAGTACCCGGTGTTGAGTAATGCAACCGTGCGCCATGTCGAGTTGGTCCAACTCAACGCCGAGCGGGGGGTGCTGATTTTGGTGAACTCCTCAGGCCAGGTCGATCAGCATCCGGTGGATCTGGTTGGTGCTGACACCACCCAAATCGCTGACCTGCGCGGCAGGCTCAATGCTGCTCTGGTGGATACGCCGTTGACCCAGGTGCCCAAGCAGTTGGCGAAGTTGGCGGACGAACTGCCCGCCGAGTTGAAAGCTCTTGCCGATGCAGTGCTCCCGACTCTGTCCAAGCTGCAGCCCGATACTCCGTCCACCCGGGTGGTGGTCGGCGGCGTGCCCAATCTGACCCGATTCTCTGACCAATACGAGACTGCGGTCCGGCCGGTCCTCGAAGCCCTAGAGGAACAGGTCGTGCTGTTGAAGTTGTTGGGTGAGGTGGCGACGGTCGGCGGAGTCAACGTCCGGATTGGACACGAGAACACCTACGAACCGTTGCGCACCACTTCGGTGGTGGCCAGTGGCTACGGTGTGGGCTCTGGTTTTCAGGCCAACCTTGGGGTGGTGGGCCCGACTCGAATGGATTACCCCTCGACCATGGCTGCAGTGCGGGCAGTGGCCCGCTACATCAGTCGTTACTTAGCTTAAGGATGATGCGTGAGCACTGATTATTACGAGGTGCTGGGGGTTGGCCGCGATGCCACCGCTGACCAGATCAAGAAGGCTTATCGCAAGCTTGCGATGAAGTATCACCCGGACGTGGCTGACACCCCTGATGCGGCCGAGAAGTTCAAGGTGATCGGTGAAGCTTACGAGGTACTGCACGACCCGAATAAGCGGTCGATGTACGACCGTGGCGGCAACCCGATGGGTGGCGGCGGCGGGGGTGGCTTCAACTTCAATGCTGAGGGATTCGACCTGTCCGATTTGATGGGTGCCATGTTTGGCGCTCAGACTTCCTCTCGCGGTCCGCGGTCGCGGGTGCAGCGTGGCCAAGATGCTTTGGTGCGAGTTGGGCTCACCTTGGCTGAGGCGGCTTTCGGGCTGACCAAGACGATCAAGATCGACACCGCGGTGATCTGCCCGTCCTGTTCTGGAAATGGGGCCAACCAGGGCAGTGAACCGATCACCTGCAGTACCTGTCGCGGCGCTGGCAACGTCACTGCGGTGCAGCGATCCTTCCTTGGAGAGATCCGCACCTCTCAGCCGTGCCCATCCTGCCGGGGTTACGGCACGATCATTCCCAACCCCTGCGGCGAGTGTTCCGGCGAGGGTCGGGTGCGCACTCATCGCAGTATCAACGTGAAGATCCCCGC
>DHWU01000077.1:7952-30700 GCA_002413345.1 Propionibacteriaceae bacterium UBA5174
GCTGGTGATCTCTACGTGGAAATCAAGGTGGCAGCCCACGAGGTCTTCAAGCGCAACGGCGATGACCTCGAAATGGCTGTCCATCTGCCGATGACTGCGGCAGCGTTGGGCGTAGAAGTGGCCTTGGACACGCTGGAGGCTGAACGTGACGATCTGGACGCTGACCAGGCCAGTGTGTTGGTCGAGATTCCAGCTGGCACCCAATCGCATACCCGAATCACGATGCCGGGGCGCGGCGTACCCAAGCTTCGTGGTGGTGGCCGCGGCGAGTTGGGCGTCACGGTAATTGTTGACACCCCGACCAAGCTGAATGCGGCGCAACGAGAGTTGCTCGCCCAGTTGGCCGAGGCTCGCAATGAGAGCACCCCAACCGCGTCAGTGGCCAAGAATGCCAAGGGTCTTTTCGGGCGCCTGAAAGAAGCCTTCTCGTGACTGAGCCGCTGTTCTTGGCGCCACTGGACGCTCCCGAGGTTGGCCAAGCGGTCACTGTCGCTGGAGCCGAAGGTCACCATGCTGCGGCCGTGCGTCGGATCAAGGTCGGCGAGATTGTCTGGGTTAGCGACGGGAACGGTACGGCGGTGCGCGGTCCGGTAGCTGCGGCTGACAAGGGCAGCATCACCGTTTCGGTGGCCGAGGTGCGGCGGGAGCCAGTTCGACGGATTCGCCATGTGGCCGTCCAAGCCCTGCCCAAAGGTGATCGCGCCGAGGCTGCAGTGGAGATGCTCACCGAGCTTGGCATCGATGAGATCGTGCCTTGGCAGGCCACTCGATCGGTTGTGCGTTGGTCGGCGGAGCGTACCGAGCGAGGTCTCACCCGCTGGCGGACAACGGCCCGGGAAGCGGCGAAGCAGTGCCGTCGGTTCCGGGTGCCCACCGTGTCGATGCCGATGACTACCGCGGAGTTGGCGTTGCGAATCGAGCAGACTGCTTTGACGGTGGTGTTGCATGAAGTTGCCGAAACGCCGCTGGCCAGCTTGAAGCTGCCCACTTCGGGTGAGGTGATGTTCATAGTCGGGCCGGAAGGTGGTCTCACCGATGCCGAAGTTGCTGCCTTCGTAGCGGCTGGGGGCAAGACTGCCTTGATTGCTGACGCGGTTTTGCGCACTTCCACCGCCGGAGTGGTTGCCTTGGCACAGCTTCAAGCTCTGAGTGCTCGTGGCTGACTTTGGGTTCAGCGTGGGCACCGTGCTGGAAAACGGTTTGGGGCGCACCGGCGTGATCCACACGCCTCACGGTGACATTCAGACCCCAGCTTTTGTGGCTGTTGGTACCAAGGCCACGGTGAAAGCTGTGTTGCCCGAAGCGGTCGCCGAGTTAGGTGCGCAGGCGGTGTTGGCGAATGCCTACCATCTGTTCTTACAGCCAGGTTCCGACATCGTGGATGCCGCTGGCGGGCTGGGCGCCTTCATGAACTGGCCAGGGCCTACCTTCACTGATTCCGGCGGATTTCAGGTGATGAGTCTGGGGGTCGGATTCAAGAAGGTGTTAGCGATGGACGCGGCCGGGTTGGCCGACGATGACGTGATCGCGCCAGGCAAGAGCCGGTTGGCCCACGTAGACGACGATGGGGTCACGTTCACCTCGCACCTGAATGGCGACCGGCATCGGTTTACGCCGGAATTCTCGATGCGGATTCAGCATGAGTTGGGCGCTGACATCATGTTCGCCTTCGACGAGTGCACGACTTTGATGAACACTCGCAACTATCAGGAAAGCTCGCTGGATCGCACCCAGGCTTGGGCTGTGCGTTGCTTGCGCGAACACGCTCGGCTCACTACGGAGCGAGCCAGTAAGCCCTACCAGGCGCTATTCGGGGTGGTGCAGGGCGCTCAATATGAAGACCTCCGGCGTAAAGCCGCCCGTGATCTGGCCGTCCTCGAGGTTGACGGAGCCAGCTTTGACGGGTTCGGCATCGGTGGGGCGTTAGAGAAGGAGAACCTAGGCACGATCGTCGGGTGGGTTTGTTCCGAATTGCCGGCTGACAAGCCACGGCATTTGTTGGGGATCTCCGAGCCAGACGATTTCTTCGCCGCCATTGAGGCGGGCGCAGACACTTTTGATTGTGTGATGCCCTCTCGGGTAGCCCGCAACGCGGCCATCTACACCGCCGACGGCCGGTACAACGTGAACACCGCCGCCAATCGCCGTGATTTCGGGCCGTTGGAGGAAGGCTGCGACTGCTACACCTGCCTGAATTACTCCAAGGCCTATTTACACCACCTATTTAAGGCCAAGGAGATGTTGGCCTCGACCCTGGCGACCATCCACAACGAGCGGTTCACTGTGCGACTGGTCGACAGCATTCGTTTGAGTATCGAGCAGGGCCAGTTCGCTGAGTACCGAACGGCATACCTGACGCGTTTTTACCATAGGACGGAATCGCAGGTGGGATCGTAGGCCTGTCCCAGACTTGCCTTGCTAGGGTTGGCGGCGCGCCACTTCCTGGCGCAAATTAGCTCGGGGAACAGGGCAGAGATGGATCTCCTGAAGGCGACGCGCACCGCTGCTGAGTGGTGGCGTAAGACTGATGAGAATCAAGCCAACCAATGATGCTTGGACACTGCAGTTATGCCCGCCGGAATCGAGAAGTGAGAACACGATGAAGTGTGAGTCCTGTGGATTTGATGCCGCCGAGGGTGCCGCAAGCTGCCCGCAGTGTGGGGCACCGTTTGGTTCGGTGGACGTTTCGCCACCATCGCCGGTATCTCCGTCCAGTGCAACGGCTCCACCGCCGTCTGGGGTGACACCACCGCCACCGCCGCCGTCTGGGGTGACACCACCACCGCCACCGCCGTCCGGGGTGACGCCACCGCCACCGCCAGCGGGTGCTTCGGTGATTTCGGAGGCGCCTGGTTTGGTGCCACAGGTGTCAGTCGCGCCTAAGAAGCGCCGCAAGTGGGTGCTTGTTCTGGTGGGCGTACTCGCGTTGCTGTTGATTGGTGGCGGAGTTGCCATCGCGGGAATGAAACTCGGCTGGTTCAGTGGCCCGCAGCCGTCTTCAGCGCTGCCGGGTAATGCCGTGGCTTACTTTCAGGTGGATCTGAACCCCTCTCCTAATCAGAAACTCGCAGCTCTGGACTACTTCAAAGAGCTGCCCCAAACCGGATCGGTGACACAGTCTTCCGGAGATGTGAAGAAGGTCCTGTGGGGAATGGTGTCTCCCAGGCTGGACTTAGATGTGAATTATGAAACCGATCTCAAGCCGTGGCTTGGTGATCGGATTGGCATCGCGATCCTGCCATCAGCGAATACCAGCCAGAGATATGCCTCGAAGATCGCTGTGGGTGCTTTGCAGGTGACTAACGAGGCAGTAGCCAAGGAACAGCTCCCGAGGCTATTGAAGGATATTTCCTCTGCGCTTGAGGTAGTCACGATCAAGAATGGCTACGCGGTAGTGACTACCACTGATGATGCCGATGAAGTCAGCAGCCAGTTGGCCAAGGGAGTATTGGCGCAAGATCCAAACTTTTCCAGTGACATGGGGAGTCTCGGCGACCTGGGTTGGGCTGCTGGTTGGAGCGACACGTCAACGCTGGCCAGCATGTCTTGGATGGTTCCTAGCGTGGTCGGGCAGATGGACGGACAGGCGGCCTTTGCGGTCCGGTTCTCCGACGGGGTGCTGGAGATTCCGGGGATCTTCAGAGGAATCGATCTCGAAGACAGCACATCATCGGGAGTGGTCGCCGATCTCGGTGGCTTGCCTTCAGATACCGGCGCAGCGCTGAGCATCCAAGGTGCGGGAGATCTGTTCACCAAGAACTGGCCGAGGATCTCCAAGAAGTCCGGCGCCAGCCTGCAGAACGGCCTGACCGTGGATGGTGTGGCCGCGTTCTTGGGTAACCGGATTACCGCTTCTGCCTCGGCAGGGACTGTTCGAGCCCGGCTGGGCAATGATTACTCCGACTACTCAGGTCTTGAGGTGGGTGCCCGGGTGACTACGTCTTCCACCGGCAGCGCTCAATCAGCGGCTGAGGTCATGTTCGGCAACAGCGGGGGCTATGGCGAGGCGTTAGTTGACCGCCGCGACGGTGATCAGTATCTGCTCGCCAGTTCGTCGAATTATCTTAACGAGGTTTCGACCATGACTGGGGGTCTGGGGGGCGAGATGAAGTTCACCAAGGCGGTTCCAGATTGGCGCCAGTCGCCGGTGGTGGGCTATCTCGATCTCACCTCGCTAACCCAGGTGATGACGAGGCAAGTGCCAAGTCGGTACCAGAATTTCGTGTCGAGATTACAGTCGGTTGGGTTTACTGGAAGCGCGATTCAAGCTGGCAAGATGACTTGGACGATTCGGCTGGTTCGATCCTGAGTTAGCGACCCCGTCCGAGGTTCGGCGGGTCTAATGCACCTGGTGTTTGGAATGGTCAGATGCGCCACTAGGGTGTGGGTGACTTAATGCGAAGCGTGCCGCGGGCTGCTGCGGTGGGCTTGTGCTGATTAGCTGAGATGGTGTTCCGATCAACCCAGCAAGTTGCAGATGTGCTGATTCCCAAGGGAAGCCGTTGGGACGATTGCAGCGGAACTGTGCCTACTTGCGGACGCTCGGCACACCACAAATCTTTGAGAGGACTGTCGAATGAGTACAGAGAACCCCTATCCGCCGCCGCCAGCTGGTCCGCCTAACCCGGGCTACCCACCAGCACCGCCGCCAACTCCGCAACCTGGAGTACCGCAGCCGCCTTCACAGCCGTACATACCGCCAACTCCGCAGGCAGGCGCACCGGCGACGGCTGGGCCAAGTCAGTACCCACAGCCGAGTTCGCCCGCGGCCCGGCTAACAGCAGGTTTCCCGCCGGGAAATTATCCGCCAGTGCCGGGAATGGCCACAGGCGCAGTGGCCGAGCCACCGAAAAAGAAGCTACTGCTCCCGATTCTTATCGGCGCCTTGGCTGTGGTGTTAATCGGCGGCGGGGTTGCCTTTGCCGGTCTGGCCCTTGGCTGGTTCGGTGGTAGCGGCAAGCAACCCTATGAAGTTATTCCGGGAACTGCGATTGCGTACCTGCAGGTGGACTTGAACCCGTCTAACGATCAGAAGATTGCCGCTTTGGGTTTCTTCAAAGAGCTGCCAGAGCTCGCCAACGCCAACTCCAGTTCGGTTGACATCAAGAAGGTCATCTGGGACGCAATTTCGGAGAATCGAGATCTGAACGGAGTGAACTACGACGCAGATCTGAAGCCTTGGCTGGGGGACCGGGTTGGCGTCGCGGCGTTACCGAACTCGTCCGGTTCCACGGTCGGGGTAATCGCTGTCCAGGTCACCAATGAGGCATCAGCCAAGGACAAGTTGCCTTCGGTCTTGACTAAAGTCGGTTCTGAGTTGGAGTTAGTCACCGTCAAAGACGGCTACGCGATCCTCACCGATCCGACCACCAGCGGCACGGTGAAAAGCGCTCTTGATGGTGACTCCTTGACCAAGAATGCCAACTTCAGTGCTGATCTGAATGCGCTGGGTAACACCGGCTGGTCGGCTGGCTGGTTCGACGTTAAGGCGCTTGCGAAGCTATCCAGCACCAGCGGCTTGGATGCCGCTGGCCTCACCGGGCGGGCAACCTACGCTTTGCGGTTCAGCGGCAACACCTTGGAATTGGCTGGCAGGCTGACTGGCTCTGACTCGAAGTCGATCCCAGCCAGTAACGGCGGTACCGATTTGGGTGACTTGCCAGCTGACACTGGGTTTGCGGCCAGCATCCAAGGTGGGGGCGATTGGGTTGCGGCCAACTGGGATCTGGTCCAGAGCGCTCTTTCGTCGAACTCCGCCTATTCCAGCTTGACTGAGGCTGACATCACCGCAGTGTTGGGCAAGCAAGCCACTATTGGGGTGTCGAGTGATGCGCTGAAGGCTGTTGGCTCTGGATCGAGGGCGGATTCGACGCCAGGAGCGGGTTATAAGGCAAATACGGACAACGCTGCTCGAGTGCAGGAACTGTTCTCGAGTACCTACTACGGCTCGATGTATAAGTCCTCGGTCGTAGGTAGTGTGGTTGCGATCGCCACGACCGATAGCTACCTCAGCGGACTGACTGGCAACTCTGGTGACAAGCTGTCTTCGTCGGCGAAGTTCACTGCGGTGGTTCCTGACTATTCCAAGGCATCGATCGCGGTCTACCTGGACCTGGGTGCGTTGAGCACATTGTGGGACAAGCTGCCGTCCTCTGCTAGCGATTACCGGGATTTCTTGAAGGCGCTGACTGCGGTGGGCATCAGCACCACCCCAACAAGTGATGGCGCCACCTGGTCGCTACGAGTGACTCGCTCCTGATCGAGGTCCAATCGCCTGGGTTAGGCGGCCGACAGTTTTTGTTCGTGCCGCTTGACCCAGGCGATTACTCGATAGGTGATCGGCAGGAACAGCACTTCGACGCTGACCTTGTAGAGCCAGCCAACCGCTGTGTAGTTGATCAATGCGGGCCAGGGAATCGACTCGCCACCGAGTGGGCCAAAGGCAATCATGCAGAAGGTCAAAGTGTCGGCAAACTCACCAACAAAGGTTGAGCCGATCAGCCGAACCCACAGTCGCTGCTCACCCCAGCGTTGCTTGATTCGTACCAACACCAAGGCGTTCAACATCTGGCCAGCCAGATACCCAAGCAGGCTGGCCACCACAATTCGGGGCACGAATCCAAGGACGGCGTGCCAGGCGTCCTGATTCGCCCAGTCAGCCGCTGGCGGCGCGGCGTCCACTGCGAGGAAGGTCAGCGACATCAGGCCTGCCAGCACGAAACCGATGATGATCGCGCGGTTCGCGCGGCGAAGGCCGTAAACCTCAGCCAGGATGTCGCCGAGGATGTAAGTCAGCGGAAACAGAAGCGCGCCGCCGTCGGTGATGATCGGCAGCAACTGAATGCCACCGAGTTGGAGTTCGGGCCCGAAAGCAATCAGCTTGGTGGCGCCGATATTGGAAATCAGCAGCATGCCAACGAAGGTGGCCAGCACCAGGTCGTAGCTGGATAGGCGGGTGCTCTTGAGGTGCGCTGCTGAATCGGGCATGGCAGCGGAGTTTAGCCCTGATCGGCATCCGAGAAGGTGGGATGTCAGCGTTCTTGGGCTAAGCCGAGGCCGCCGCCGATCTGGAGAGCAGTCATGTGCTCGGCGTTCACCCCAGCGCGCATGACCCGTGGCAGTCTTGGGGTATGAGCAACTACGACGACGAGAGCGTGCCGGACGAGTCCGAGCAGCTTGACCAATTGCAGGCTGACGAAACCCTGGTCAACCGTGGCGTGGAAGACGTGCTCGACGAGGGGTATGTGACCCCAGAGAACTGGTCGCCAGCCGAGAGTTTCGGTAACACTGCTGCGGAGATGCGCGCCGGCGAGACCCTGGAGATGCGCATTACCCAGGAACAAATCGCGCCGATTCCGATCGAGGGGCCGTGGAATCCAGATCCCAGCGAAGAGCGCGAAGTCGGAAACCAGCGTGCCGGACGCTTGGTGGACGCCAACGGCGGCGTGCCCGGCGAGGATCATGAGCCGACCAGCATCGCCAGCGACGTTGGTATCGACGGTGGCGCGGCTACCGCCGAGGAAGCGGCGGTTCACATCATCGACGTGAACGAGGACTTCGAGGATGAGTGATCGGCGGCTACTGGAGGAGATCCTGTATCCGCCGATCCAGCCCTACGCTCACGGTCGCCTCGAAGTTGGCGATGGTCAACAGATTTACTGGGAAGAGTGCGGTAACCCAGCAGGCAAGCCAGCAGTTTTTGTGCACGGCGGGCCAGGCGGGGGAATTGTGCCCAATTACCGGCGGTATTTTGATCCCACGAAATACCGGATTGTGCTGTTTGATCAGCGCGGTTGCGGCCACAGCTTGCCCCACGCCAGTGATCCGGACGCCGACCTGAGCGCAAACACCACCTGGCACTTGGTCGCCGACATGGAGAAGTTGCGGCAGACGCGGGGGATCGAATCCTGGCTGGTTTTCGGTGGTTCCTGGGGTAGTGCCCTTAGCCTGGCTTATGCCGAGACTCACCCACAGCGGGTTACTGAGCTGGTGCTGCGGGGCATCTTCACGCTGCGCCGCAGCGAACTGGACTGGTACTACAACGGGGGAGCGGCCAACATTGCCCCGGAATGGTGGCGAGTGTTCTGCGAACCACTTCCAGCAGGCTTCGTCGGTGACCGGATCGCCAAATACCACGAACTGCTATTTGATCTGGACCCGGCCGTGCATCTGCATGCTGGTGTCGCCTGGTCCACGTGGGAGGCTGCGACCTCAAGCCTGGAGTTTTCCCAGACTCATGTTGAGGAATTTTCTGATCCGCAGTTCGCGGTTGCCTTCGCCCGAATCGAAAATCACTACTTTGTGAACGCCGGGTGGCTGCGCGAAGGTCAGCTCATCGAGGAGGCGTCGAAGCTTCGTGGTATTCCCGGCGTGATCGTTCAAGGACGCTACGACCTGCCCTGTCCGACGGTCACCGCTGATGATCTGCATCGCGCTTGGCCAGAAGCTGACTATCGGGTGGTGTTGGCCGGGCATGCTGCTGGCGAGCCAGAGATCGCCGCGGAGTTGGTGGCTGCCACCGATAGATTCGCTTTGTGAACGCGCAACGATCACAGACTCAACTCAATGGGTTGATCGAACAGGCCCAGCCGCAGCGCGTCTAAGCTGGGCCTCTAGTTTTCAGGAGGATCCGCTGAACCAGCCAGCAAACACCGCCGAGCCAAGCGCCGAGCGCCGGATCACGATTCCGGCATCGCTGAATATGGTCTCGGTCTTGGGCCCGCGCGACGAGTTCCTGCGGATCCTCGAGCGAGGGCTGGCCGCTGAGGTCCATGTTCGCGGCAATGTGGCCACTTTTACCGGCACTCCAGCAGCGGTGACCGCTGCCGCTGAGATACTCACCGAGCTGATCACCATTGTGCGCACTGGTCAGGGTTTGAGCGCCGACACCGTCGAGCGAGTCTTGGGCATGGCCACCAGCGAAGAGGTCAACGCGGTCGACGTGTTAACCACCAATATCTTGTCTACCCGTGGCAAGACGATCCGGGCCAAGACGTTGAATCAAAAACGCTATGTCGACGCCATCGATGCCCACACTGTAGTTTTCGGCATCGGCCCCGCTGGCACTGGCAAGACCTACCTGGCAATGGCGAAAGCGGTCCAAGCACTCCAAGCCAAGCAGGTGAGCCGAATCATCCTCACCCGCCCGGCGATCGAGGCCGGAGAGCGCCTCGGCTTTCTGCCTGGCACGCTCAACGACAAGATCGATCCGTATCTGCGTCCGCTTTATGACGCGCTGCACGACATGATCGACCCTGAGTCGGTGCCCAAGCTGCTCACCTCCGGCACCATCGAGGTGGCCCCCTTGGCCTACATGCGCGGGCGCACGTTGAATGACGCCTTCATCATTCTCGACGAAGCCCAGAACACCTCGACCGAGCAGATGAAGATGTTCTTGACCCGGCTTGGGTTCGGCTCCAAGATCGTGGTCACCGGTGATGTCACCCAGATTGACCTACCCGGTGGCGTCCGCTCTGGGTTGAAGGTGGTCGAAGAGATCTTGGACGGCGTTACCGATATCGCTTTCTGCCAGTTGACCAGCCATGATGTCGTCCGCCACAAGTTGGTCGGACGGATCGTTGCCGCCTATGACCGCTTCGAAGCGAAGCTTCCCGAGAGGAAGAAATGATCGATCTCAACAATGAATCCGGCCTTGAGGTGGACACCAAGCGGCTGATTCAACTGGGCAACTTCGCCTTGGACGCCTTGCGCATTCACCCTGAGGCTGAACTGTCGGTGCTGCTGGTGGACGAGGAAACCATGAGCGCTTATCACCAGCGGTTCATGGATCTTCCCGGGCCCACCGATGTCCTCAGCTTTCCGATGGACGAACTCCGCGCTCCAGACCCAGATCAGGAGCCGCCACTGGGCCTGCTGGGCGACATTGTGCTGTGCCCAAGTGTGACGGCAGCCCAGGCCGCTGAGGCCGGGCGCACCGCCGAGGAGGAGGCGGACTACTTGCTGATCCACGGGCTGTTGCACCTATTGGGCCACGATCACGCCGAGCCCGGCGAGAAGCAGATCATGTTCGACCTCAACGACAAGATCATCGCAGCCTGGTCTGAGCATCGGGACCGATAGAATCAGGTCACCAATCCGGCAACCAAGGCGTGTGAACGACCGTTGAGTCAGAACCAGTGGATCCTGCTGGCAGTTGCGACAGCCTGCGTAGTGCTGGCCGCAGTGGTCACGATGGCCGAGTCGGCATTGGCGGCGGTGTCACGCTCCCGGGCTGAGCAGCTAGTCACTGACGGACGTCGGGGCGCGGCTCGACTATTGCTAGTCGCCCAAGATCCAGCTCCGCACCTGAACACCTCGTTGTTCTTGCGGATAACGCTCGAAGTGGCCGCCACCGTCACGGTCGCCTTTCTCTTTTTTGAACACTTCGCCACCGAATGGCAGCGGTTACTCTTCCCGATCTTGACCATGTTGGCGGTCTCCTTCATCGGTTTGGGGGTAGCTCCACGGACCCTAGGTCGCCAGCACGCTGAACGGGTAGCGCTGGCTGCCGCCGGGCCGCTCGGTGCGTTAACCACGGTATTGGGCCCGCTCTCCCAGTTGATGATTCTGATCGGCAACGTGCTCACTCCGGGCAAGGGCTTCACCGAGGGGCCGTTCACTTCCGAGGCTGAGCTTCGTGAGTTGGTTGACCTTGCTGAGGCTCGCGACCTGATCGAAGCTGAGGAACGCGAGATGATCCACTCGGTCTTCGAGCTGGGCGACACCATCGTCAAAGAGGTGATGGTGCCGCGCACCGAGATGGTCTACGTCGAACGCGACAAGACCTTGCGGCAAGCGGTGTCGTTGGCGCTGCGGTCGGGGTTCAGCCGGATCCCGGTGGTGGGTGAAGATGTGGACGATGTGGTCGGCATCGTTTACCTCAAAGACGTCATTCAGCGGATGTACGACCATCCAGAGGCGCAAACCTCCGAACAGGCAGACACTTTGATGCGCCCACCCACCTTCTGTCCGGATTCCAAGCCGGTGGACGAACTGCTGCGCGAGATGCAACTCACTCGAAGTCACGTGGTGATCGTGGTTGACGAGTTCGGTGGTACTGCGGGCCTGGCCACCATTGAAGACGTGTTGGAAGAGATCGTCGGCGAGATCGTGGATGAATACGACGATGAGGTTGCTCCAGTCACTGAACTTGCCGAAGGCCGGTTCCGGGTGTCGGCCCGCTTGGGAATCGAAGACCTGGGAGAGCTGTTCGATCTCAAATTTGACGATGACGAGGTTGATACGGTCCTCGGTTTGATGGCCAAAGAGCTGAACCGAGTGCCGATACCTGGCTCGGTGGTGGTTCATGAGGGCATTGAATTGACTGCTGAACGTGGCGCTGGCCGACGCCATGCCATCCAAACTGTCTTGGCCGCGCGTGCTGAGGCGTCCGATGTGGCCGCTGAAGCGGCTGCCAAGCTTGCTACCGAATCTGCGAAGAGGCATACATGAAGTCAGGATTCGTCTGTTTCGTTGGACGCCCAAACGCTGGCAAATCGACCCTCACCAACGCTTTGGTGGGTTCGAAGATAGTGATCGCTTCATCAAAACCGCAGACCACCCGGCATGTGGTGCGCGGGATCGTGAACTCCGACCAAGCCCAGTTGATCCTGGTCGACACCCCCGGTCTGCACAAGCCGCGCACGCTGCTGGGCCAACGCCTTAACGATCGGGTGCATGAAACCTGGGCCGAGGTCGATGTGATCGGGGTCTGCCTGCCATCGAATCAGCGTGTCGGGCCAGGCGATACCTTCTTGGTGGCCGAAATCGCCAAGCTCCCCAGGCGTCCGCTGCTGGTGGCTTTGGCCACGAAGTCCGACTTGGTGACCCCCACCCGAATGGCTGAACATCTGCTCAAGATCGCCTCCCTGGAAGAGGAGCTGGGGATCCGCTGGGCAAGCATCATCCCGGTCTCAGCCCTCACCGATGATCAGGTGGACGTAGTGTCCGACGAACTGATCAAGCTGCTGCCTGAAGGTCCCCAGTACTACCCCGACGGCGAGATCTCTGACGAGCCGACCGAATCGATGATCGCCGAATTGATTCGCGAAGCCGCGCTGGAAGGTATCGACGATGAGCTTCCGCACTCGCTCACCGTGGTGGTGGAAGAGATGGGGGAGCGTCCCGACCGTCCGCCCGGTAAACCGCTGTTGGACATCTATGCCTCGATGATCGTGGAGCGGGACTCGCAGAAGGGCATCATCATCGGCCACAAAGGTGCTCGGCTGAAAGAGGTGGGTGCTGCTGCGCGGGCGGAGATCACGGCTTTGGTCGGAATGCCGGTGTATCTCGATCTTCGAGTCAAGGTGCTCAAGGAGTGGCAGCGCAACCCGAAACACCTCAACCGACTGGGTTTCTGACCGTGGTGGATTACGCAGCTCGGTTGGTCGAGGTTCAGCAGCGAGTGAATCAGGCCGTCAACGAGGCCGGACGCGAGCCTGGCTCGGTGCGGGTGCTGTTGGCCACCAAAACCCAACCGGCGGCCTTGGTGCGCCAAGTAGTTGAACTTCCCGAAGCTGCAGGCATGCTCCGTGGGGAGAACCGAGTGCAGGAATTGGTGGCCAAAGGCCCCGACCTGGCTCAGTTGTCGATTCCTACTCACCTGATCGGGCCGCTGCAATCGAACAAGATCAACGCAGCGCTGCGCTGGGTCTGTGGGGTGGAGTCAGTTGCTTCACTCGACTTGGCTGAGGCGCTCGCCAAACGCGTGGAGCCCGGAAGAGTGCTTGAGGTGATGGTGCAGGTGAATGTCTCCGCTGAGCCCACCAAGCATGGCGTAGCTCCGGGGCAGGCGTTGACCTTGGCCGCCCAGGTAGCCGTCCTGCCGGGTCTGCGGCTGACTGGCTTCATGACAATCGGGGCGAATTCGGCCGAAGAGAAGGTGGTCCGTGCCGGTTATGCCGAGCTTGCTGCCATTCGCAACCAAGCCCAGACTGCGGGGCTAGGGGAGCGCTTGGAGTTGTCGATGGGGATGAGCAATGACCTGGAATGGGCGATCGCTGAAGGTGCCACCATCGTGCGGGTCGGCACTGCGGTGTTCGGCCCGCGGGCTGTCCAGGTGTGAGTGAAGTTGCGCAGATTCACCCCAGATTCGCCAAGTAGTTGGCGAAAGGGAGGTCGAAGTGTCTAACATGGCTGACATGTCATGGGCGCGACTCCTGCTCGGTTGCCGCAGCGAGGCCTAGAAATTCAGGCCCCCTCGCTGCGGAGTTCTTGATGCGCCTGAACAACCCGCCCGCAAACCAAGCGAGGAACTCATGACCACCAATACCTTCTCAACCCAGCCGCAGTCCGTCCCGGTCCAGCAGCCCAGCCCGATGCCGTTTGGGCGCTATCAAGGATTTTCTCCTGTCGAACTGCCCGACCGCACTTGGCCGGACCAGAAGATCACTGCCGCCCCACGCTGGCTGTCCACCGACTTGCGGGACGGCAATCAGGCGCTGATCGACCCGATGACACCCGCCCGCAAACGCAAGATGTTCGATCTGCTGGTGAAGATGGGCTACAAGGAGATCGAGATCGGTTTCCCCTCGGCATCGCAAACGGATTTCGACTTCGTCCGCGGCCTGATCGAGTCCGATGCCATTCCCGAGGATGTCCAGATCAGCGTGCTGACCCAGGCTCGCGAAGATCTGATCGATCGCACTGCCCAATCGCTGGTCGGGGTGAAGCGGGCGAACATTCACATGTACAACGCCACCGCCGAATTGTTCCGCCGGGTGGTGTTCGGGGTAGACGAAGCCCAGTGCATCGACATGGCGATTCGGGGAACCGAGTGGATTCTGAAGTACGCCGACAAATACCTGCAAGCTGTCGAGTTCGGCTACCAGTACAGTCCGGAGATCTTCACCCAGACGCCGACTGACTTCGCCATCGAAGTGTGTAACAAGGTGATGGACGTGTGGCAGCCAGGTGAGGGTCGCGAGATCATCTTGAACCTGCCGGCGACGGTGGAGATGTCCACGCCAAACACCTACGCGGATCAGATTGAGTACTTCGGACGACACATCAACAACCGTCCAAATGTGGCAATTTCGCTGCATCCCCACAACGACCGAGGCACTGCGGTAGCGGCCACTGAGCTGGCCCTGATGGCTGGCGCCGACCGGGTGGAAGGCTGTCTATTTGGGCATGGCGAGCGCACCGGCAATGTTGACTTGGTGACGCTGGGGTTGAACCTGTTCACCCAAGGCATTGACCCAAAGATCGACTTCTCCGACATCGACGAGATCCGTCGCACTGTGGAGTACTGCACCAATCTGCCAGTTCACCCGCGCCATCCTTACGCGGGCGACTTGGTCTTCACCGCCTTCTCCGGCTCCCATCAGGACGCCATCAAGAAGGGGCTGGAGGTGCTGGAAAAGCAGGCCGTGGCCGATGGCAAAGATCTGCACGAGGTCTCCTGGGAGGCTCCCTACCTGCCAATCGATCCGGCCGACGTTGGACGCACCTACGAAGCCGTGATTCGGGTCAACTCGCAATCCGGCAAGGGCGGCATGGCCTACATCATGAAGTCCGAACACAAGATGGATCTGCCCCGGCGGCTGCAGATCGAGTTCTCCCGGGTGGTCCAGCAGCACACTGACGCCACCGGTGGCGAGGTGTCTGCAGACGAGATGTGGATGATCTTTTCGGCTGAATACTTGGGCGCGACTGATCCGCTGGAACTGGTCACGGTCAAGTCGGTCTCCAACGGCGGCGGTTACACCGTGACGGCCACCGTCCGTGACCGCGGGGTCGAGAAGGAAATCTCCGGTGAGGGCAACGGTCCGGTGTCGGCCTTCGTCGATGCCTTGGCCATCTTGGGCCATCACGTGCGGGTGCTGGACTATTCCGAGCATGCGCTGTCTTCCGGTGGTGACGCGATGGCCGCGGCCTACGTCGAAACCGAAGTGGGCGAGGACGGCGACTCCAGCGTCTATTGGGGAGTCGGGTTGAACCCGTCGATAGTCACCGCGTCGTTGAGTGCGGTGGTCTCCGCGATCAACCGGGACGCCCGGGTTCGCCGTGAAGAGATGGTGGATGCCGAGGTTCGCCCCTAACTTGGCATGGTGGCAAAGCTGAGGTGACTGCTTTGATCAGGTGCCGCAGCACTCGCTGACCAGCGTTGTTGCTCAGTGTTTTCGGAAGATTCCGGTTGGTCAAGGGCCCCATTTCGGTGGGGTCTTTGACCAACCGAATGCACACTGAGAACGTCAGTCTCATAAGGGCCGTGTGGGGGTGCTGAAGTAGTAGCATCTGCGCCAGCGGACACCTGTCATTGAGTAACAGGTGGCACTGCACACGGGGGGACTGGCGATGATAAATGGCCCACGACCGGAGTCCGGATTGGGTGCGCCGCCCCCACCGCCACCTGCTCCGCCCGGACCACCTGCTCCGCCCGGACCACCTGCTCCGCCGCCTACGGTGCCACCCGGACCACCTGCTCCGCCCGCCGTGCCCACCGCGGCAGTGTCCGCGCCACGGTCAGGTTCCTCGATGGCCCCGCCGCCGCCGATGCCTGGCGGCAACTCACCGGAGCAGGCCAAGACCGGATCGGGCAAGCGATGGCTGGCTAGGTTTGCCATGTTGCTGCTCTGCCTCGCCTTGGGCGTCTTGATTCTGGTTACGGTCTTCTCCTCGAACGTCCACCCAATCCCCGACTCCGATTCGGTGTCGGTGTTCGGCGTGTGGTCGGCAATGTGGGGCGGAGCTGTCGCGCATCCGGCCACGATGGCGTCGATCTCGGTTGCGACGGGGTTGGCTCTGTTTGCTGCCGCGGCTGCTGGCATCTGGTTTGTTGCTGCGGTGGTTGCGATCATCGGGTGCCCCACAAGGTTCTGGGTGCGGTTGGGCATCGCCTTGACTACGGCCTTCTTCTTTCTGGGGTTCGCGTGGTTCAGCACTTGGCAGTTGGTGACCCCTTGGCTGCCGTCGTTATTCAGCGGCACTCAAGCTGCCAGCTCGCTTGATCTCGGCTCCTTGGCCGTGATGGCGGTGATCTGTGCCGGGGTACTGATTCTGCTCGCCCAGGTTCGTGATGGCGCCGAAAGCCGTGCCGGTCGGGTGTCGACGGCGCTGATTCTGGTGCTGGCTGCGTCGTTATTTGCCGCAGTCGCTGGCAGCGGGGTGGGGGTGGCTGATTTCGGAAACTCCGGGTACACCCTCCTTGGCTTCCTTGGCAGCTCGCTGCTGGGAAATGGTGGGGCGGTCACCGTGGTTGTTTGGTTAACGGTGGCAATGCTGGTGACCTTTGTTGGGTCTTCTGCGGCGGCGGCCAAGCGTGCCGGAAGCGGCGGGTTCTTTGTCTTTGGCGTAGTCACTGCAGCTTTGGCTCTGCTGGTGGTTGTTGCCGTGACCGTCGCGGTCGCTTTGGTAAACCAGGCTTATGTGGCCAATGGTGGCGCCTTCGATGGCTGGGCGATCAGCGGACCCTTCCAGCCAACTAACGCTTTCACTTGGCTAACGATCGCTTTGGTATTGGTGCTGTTGACAGTCTCGATAATGAGTCGTGCACGCGGCGGGCGTCCCAAGCCAGCAAGCGATGCGGCAAGCTCGACCGATGATGCGCTCGAGTGTGGGGAGTGACGATGGATGATTCAAAGAAGGACACCGAACCCAAGCAGTCGAAGAAGCCTGACTCGAAATCGCCGAAACGTCGACTGCGCGCAGTCACAGCGGGGCTGCTCGCTGCGGGGCTGCTATTCACCGGACTCGGTGTCACTGGGGTGGTGCTGAACTGGGACGCCTTCGCTGACGGCACGATCGATCAGACCGCGTTGACTCCGGTGGAGTTACCAACCGGGGAGATCGTCTACAACGAGCGGATGTCGGCCTACCGTCCGTCAGTTGATTCGCTGGCCGCCGATGAAGCCACCGAGCAGATCTTCGTCGCCAACGAGGTGATGGTGATGTTCAAAGCTGGTGTGACGCCCGCTCAAGCTGGTGCAGCCATCGCTAAGTGGGGTGGCACCGTGGTTGGCCATCTGACCGCGATCAACCGTTACGAGGTGGTCTTTCCGGAGAAGCGCAGCCTCAGTGACCTCAAGGCCTATACGGCCACCTTGCAGGCTGATCCTTCGGTGGAGATTGCTTATGTGAACCTTATGCAATCGGTCACCAGCGAGGAGACGAACCCGACTAACGACACTGGTTGGGCTGGCGATTGGAATGGTGCCAAGACAGTTGACGGTAACTGGGGAATGGAAGCCATCAATGCGCCAACTCTGTGGGGCTACGCCGACGAAATCAGCAAGGGTGTGGCGGCCACGCCAGTCGGCATTTTAGACGCCGGGTTCAGCAGCAACGCCGACGTCAGCGTAGATGTGCTCTCACCCAACACTGAGGATAATCACGGCACCCACGTGGCGGGCACAATCGGGGCCAAATACAACAACAAGGAGGGCGTCTCGGGGGTAGTTCCTGCGGGGGTGAAGATGTACGGGTTCCCGACTTACAGCTTCAACTACTCCTTGTTGTGGGACAACCGAAAGAAGGCCTTGCTGGAAGCGTCACAAACCGGAGATGTGAATGATCTTTACCAGCGCGCAAACCTGACCCCAACGGCCTCCTCGGAGTTGGGTTTGGTGTATCTGGTAGCCGAACGCAAAGCGCGAGTAGTGAACTACAGCATGGGGTTTGGCAGCAGCTTGTTGTCTTATGCCGCCAGCCGAGGGAACTCGGCCGCAGTGAAAGCCTACGAGTCGGATAGCGAACCGGCCGTTCACCTGATCAACGCGCTGGCCCGCGCAGGCCATGACTTCTTGTTGGTTACCTCAGCTGGGAACAGCGCGCGGCAGCTGAACCGCACCAACACTGGGTGTGGGTGGTTCGCCTGCGACGAGTTGTACGTTGAAGACCGCAACGCCGAGTATGGCTATCGCACTGCAGGTTCCGGAGAGTCGGAATTCGCCACGGGTGGCAACATAACTGCGTCCTTCAACTCGCTGTTTACCTTCATTGGCAGTTCTGCCGACAGTCGGGCCGATTCGGCTGCAGCGAAGGAAGCGCGCAAACACATCGTGGTGGTTGGCGCAGCCGGCCAAAGCGACAAGGGGCTTTATGCCGCTGACTTCAGCGACCGAGGTGACCGGGTGGATCTTTACGCGCCAGGGGTGGGAATTGAAAGCACGATCGGCGTTGCGTCCAGGAACGCAGCCGATGCCAAGGAGGCTAAGGAGCGCACCTGCGGATCGGTGTTGTGCGCTACTTGGGATGGAACCTCAATGGCCACGCCACATGTCACCGGCACCGCCGATGCACTGTGGGCAATGGATCCGACTATGAGTTCGCAAGAAGTGCGCCAACGGATCAAGGATTCGCTTCAGTCTGGCGACTCGGCTTGCTCAGGCAACTGCTTCTTGGATGCCGGGGCGGCAGCAACCAAGCTGCATGACGATCTGGCCAACGAACAGGCAAGCAGCGGGGTCACCCCAGGTGGTGCCTATCTGGGCAGCGGCGACACGATCACCTCCATGGTCTTCGATACCTCAGGTTCGATGTCGAGTTCATCTGGGCGGACGCAGACCGTCGATCTGGGCAATGGTGAGACCGACACCCAGGATGTGTCCAAGATTAATGCGGCCAAAGAAGCCGGCCAGGTTCTGCTGAAGACCATCAAAGCCACCGCCGCCAGATCTGGCGGCAACTATCAGATTGGGGTGGCCCAGTTCGCCGACAGCAGCTCGATGGTCCTCGCGCCAACCGCCGACTATGCGGGAGTGGCCAACGCGATTTCGGGGTTGACTTCGAACGGAGGTACCAACC
Organism: Propionibacteriaceae bacterium UBA5174; assembly: GCA_002413345.1. Classification (GTDB taxonomy): domain Bacteria; phylum Actinomycetota; class Actinomycetes; order Propionibacteriales; family Propionibacteriaceae; genus Propionicimonas. The sequence goes on from DHWU01000077.1 coordinate 26,697, forward strand.
TGGTTGACGCAATCGACATTGGAGCTAGTCAGCTCTCCGGCCAGCGGGGTTTGAAGGTGATGATCCTGCTTTCCGACGGAAAGGACGAGTCTGGCAACTCCGACGACACCATCTTGGCTGAGGCGAAGACGGCCGCAGCTGAGGGAGTGAAGATCTGCACCGTCGGCTTCGGTGAGACCGGTGATTTGAACGAAGCACTGTTGAAGCAGGTGGCCACCAGCACCGGGTGTAGCTACAGCTACGCGGATTCGGCGAGCGCAGTCGCTCTGGCTGGCAGCTTCATCTCAGCTCAACTGCAGGCAACTTCAACGGTGATTGGGCAATCTACGGGAACTGTCGGTGGTGGGCCTGCGGCGGGTTCTGGCACGGGGTCATCAACGTCTGCTGGTAGTTCCGCAACTCCAGGCGCGGGAACCCCAAACACCGGAATCGGCGTGCAAACCTCGCAGAAGATCCAGTTGAAGGTGCCTAACCAGACCGGTGACCTGACTGCAGTGCTGTACTCGCCGTCCACCAATGTTGAAGTGGTGCTGACTGATGCTGCCGGCAAGGTGGTGGACGCTAGGTATGCCGGGGTGACCATCGACACGAGCCAGATGCCAGTGCAGGTGACTATTACCGATCCGAAACAGGGGTCGTGGACCCTCGAAGTTCGAGGCAAAGATGCCAAGGCCAACGGGCAGCCGTTCTACACCGTGGCTGCCTTCAAACCGGTCGAGCGGGAGTACTTGGTCAACCAGGTCCCGCAGCTGACTTTGCCCACGCCTGAGGCCGTGGCAATCGCCCCAGATCTGACAATGACCCTGGCCGCGGTGAGTCTAGGCGCAGGCGTCTTCCTTGGTTTCTTGGGCGCAACTATGTTGCTAGTTGGGGTCACGCCGCCGGTGAAGCAAACCTGATCGGTGGGTGGATCGTCAACGCGGTGCGCTCTGAGTTCAGGTCTGACCTGGGCCCGATTACGACGCTCCGGCTAGGTAATGCTCCTGTGCTTGGGTTGCGCTCAAAGCTGCGTTGTAGATCGCGACGTACTGCAGGTCGCCTTTGAAGTACTTGGGGCCGCTCAGATCGTTGCTGGTGCTGCCGCCATTCCGCCAGCCGTCGAGATTCCCACAGCCGATCTTCCAATAGCCGGCGAAGGTCTGTGCGCTGGTCACCGACGTGTCTGACATCGCCAGGCCGCCATCGACGTAGAGGAACTGGCCAGCGGCGGACAGAGTGGCCACCACGTGGTGCCAACTGCCATCGGCGTAGTTCTTGCCGTCGGTGGTGTAGACGGTCTTGACCTGGGTCGGGTACACCCCGAAGACAACTCGGCCGCTGGTGTCCAAATAGACATGCCGGTCGTATTGGGAATCGCCCACCCCGGTGCGGCTGGAGTTGAAGCCAACCAGCTTGCCGTTGGCCTTGGTGGTGGTGCGAAACCAGGCTTCCAGAGAAAAGGTGTTGGGCGTCGAAGTGGTGGTGCGAGATGGGAGAGTCACGCACTGGCTGGTGCCATTGAAAGTCACGGACGTGGTTGGGGTGTCGCGATCACAGCCGTGGCTCGTTGAGACGGTGGGAGTGGCGGCATAGGTCCCGGTGTGGCTGTTTCCAGACAGATCGGTCTCGGTATAGCCGGACCAAATCGAGTATTTCGGGTTCATCGCGAAGGCCAAATAGGTGTTGGTTTGGCTGAGGCTGGTGACAGCGTTGCTGCAGCTGAAGAAGGTACGGGTGCCGGTGGTGTCTTTGGTGTTCTGGATGGTTGCGGCGTAGGCCGCCCACGAACTGGACAGTTGCACGGCAGAAACCGTCACCACCGACAGGGAAATCGCCAGCACCACGATCAGTCGACGGGTTCGCGTAGTACCCCGGTCTGGCTGGCGATCGGGATCGTCGTGGTCTTGTTCAACTCGAATGAAGAAGGCTGCGATCAGCGGGATCAGACTGGCCAGGATCAGCACGACGTGCTGGTTGAGGCTGAGTGCCGGGATCGGAGTAAGCACAAAATGCCCCGAAGCGTCCTGCTGAGTGATCTGAACCACCGCGTCTTGGCCGCTCACCAGAACAGTCCCGGCGGCGTCCACCGGGAACAGACCCGTGTTCACTACGTGCATCAGCACCCCGCCCGAGTCGGCAGGAGTGAAGCCCAGCATGGACAGGTTGATCCACGGTCGCAGCCACAACATGATCAAGGTCAGCGAGACGGTTATCCCGACGATCCGGACTGCCCACCGATGGTCTGCGGCCCAGTGGTTGAAGCTGGTCAGCAGCACTATCGCGAAAGCAGCCAACACCAGCCAGGGCAAGCCCATCAGCACCCAGCCCAGGCCAGGCAGGATCAAAACGGAACTGCCGATCACGTTGGCAACGGGCACGCTAAGCGGGTCTGCAGAGCCGTTGAGGTCACCCTTGGTGGTGAACTCACCGTTGTCGGTCAGCGCCACGATCCGGTGGGTATAGACCCGTTCGCCGCGCTGAAACGAGATGATGTCACCGACCTGATAGGACGACTCAGCGTGCGTTACCACCAGCGTTCCCACTGGTGCGGTTTGCCCCATGCTTGGGGTTTGGACGGCGAATATCCGCCAACCAGAGGACAGGGCTAGGGCCAACAGCATCGCTGCCAGCCCCAGCCCAACAGCCGTCCAGAGGACGGCCTTCTTGGTCATCGTCGGATTTCGGTGCCGATCAGGCGCCGAAGGCCCAGGTGATTGCTTGGGAGGCCTTCAACCCTTGGTAGGCGTTACCGGCGGAAGGATCGAGAGTCACCGAAATGTTGACCGGAATCGAAGCTCCAGCGGCAACGCTGGTGGTGCTGAGTTTGTTCAGGATGTCTGTCGTGGTGGTGAAGCCAGCAGCGGTACCGGAATAGATGGTGGTGGTGCCAGACTTGACCACCACATTCAGCTTGCCGCACAGGTCGGTGGCGGTGCCATTGACAGTGCCGTTGGCCGACTGGGTGCAGGTACCACCGGTGACGCTGAAGCTGGAGGCTGCCACGCTGCCGGTGTTCTTGATGGTGATGTCGGTCGATACGGCGCTGCCCGGAACCATCACCATTGAACCGCCGTACTTGTTAATGGTCGCGCAGGTGGCGCTGTTGGTGGCCACTGAGCCGCCATCAGTGCTAGTGCAGGTGACCGTCCCAGCGGAGTTCCGTTCTTCCATTACCAAAGTGCCGGTGCCAGCGGTGTTGGTGCTGTTTTGGATCGTGGCGGCCAAGGCGGCAAAGGTTGGAGTCATGCTAAAAGCCAGCAGCATGGAGCTGATGCCGCCAGCGACGATGACCGGAATTGCCACGCTGCCGCGACGGCGTTTCTGATTGGTTTGAGTCATTCTTGTTTCCCCTAGTTAGAACGAGTACGCCGCGAAGCGTATTCAATTAGGGGACACGCGCGAAAGTGCCCTGACGGGTGACATTCACCAGCGTCCGGGGTGTTGGCGGGCAGTCAACTGCGGGTCGTCCTCGACATCGCCAAGGATGCCCCAGGGCGTATCGGATTGGTTGGCTGGAGTGAGGTTTACCCAAGGTTTCGCTTGGCTGGCGGCTGTGGCGCAAGCCGATCACGGGGAGCCGATAAGATCAGCGCTATGTCCAAGGTCCTTACCGAACTGCCCGTGGGCGAGCGCGTCGGCCTCGCATTCTCTGGAGGTCTCGACACCTCGGTTGCTGTCGCCTGGATGCGCGAAAAGGGCGCTATCCCGTGCACTTACACAGCCAATCTGGGTCAGGCCGACGAGCCCGACATCGATTCCGTGCCGGGACGAGCCGGCGCCTACGGTGCTGAGCTTTCCCGCCTAGTCGATTGTCGTGCGGCGATGGTCGAAGAAGGATTGGTGGCGCTGGTCTGCGGCGCTTTCCACATCCGCACCGGCGGCAAGACCTACTTCAACACCACCCCAATCGGACGCGCAGTCACCGGCACCATGTTGGTGCGGGCGATGCGTGAGGACGATGTGTGGATTTGGGGCGATGGCTCGACTTACAAGGGAAACGACATCGAGCGGTTCTACCGCTACGG
>DHWU01000020.1 GCA_002413345.1 Propionibacteriaceae bacterium UBA5174
GTCATCCGGGAGGCGGCGGACGCGACCGCGCAGTCGTAGTTGTAGATGCTCAGCAGCAGTGTCTCCAGCATGGACGCTTCGGCGAAGGTGCCTTCGACGATCAGCAGTGGTGAGCCGGGGAAGTAGATCTCGCCTTCGGGGTAGCCCCACAGATTGCCTTTGAACTTGTATTGGCTCAGCCAGTCGGCCAGGTCAGTGTCAATCACGTTCTCTTCGAGCAGGAAGTTCAGCGCCGACTCATCGAATCGGAAGGCCTTGATCGCGTCCAAAGCCCGGCCAACCCCAGCGACCACGCCGTAGCGGCGGCCTTCGGGGAGCCGACGCGGAAAGAGTTCGAAAACGCTGCGCCGAAAGGCAGTGTCGGAACGTAGCGCGGCCCGCACCATGGTGAGCTCGTAATGATCGGTCAACAGGGCAGTACTTGGCGCGCTGGCGGCCGGCGCCATCAGGACAGTCATGAGCTCAGCCTAATCACGCAGGCTCGGTCTGTAAGAATGGAGGCGTGTCCACGCCCAATATCCCTGTTCAACCGGTCGGTGACACCGCGACGATGTCACGCCCAGCCGAAGCTCCGCTGGTCAACTGGGTGACGATCGTGTGGGACGACCCGGTGAACCTGATGACTTATGTGACCCACGTTTTCACCACCTACTTTGGCTACGCCAAGGGCAAAGCCACTGAGTTGATGCTCCAGGTGCACAACGACGGCAAGGCTGCGGTGTCGGGCGGTACCCGTGAGCAGATGGAGATTGATGTGGACGCGATGCATGCCTATGGCCTTTGGGCCACGATGGAGCCTGGCTGATGCGGGGGTTCAAGCGCAGCGGTGAAGTGATCAAGGTGCGGCTGAGTGACTATGAGACGGCGATGCTGGAATCGCTGGTAGATCAACTCTCGGAGTTGTTGGCGGTCGACGCTACCGAAGTCGCAGACGCAGATCCGTTCGTACGTTGGCAGGCCGAACTGGACGGCGGTGAGCCACTTGATCGCGATGACCCAGTGATCACCCGACTGTTTCCGGATGTCTACCCTGGTGATCCAGTGGCTTCGGCAGAATTTCGGCGGCTCACTCAGGGCAAGCAGCGCACCGATCGGCAGCGCCAAATCGAGGTTGTGCTGAGCGGATTGGCTGATTCTCAGGCTGGTGCTAACCCGATTCAGGTTCGCCTGATTGATTTCGACGATTGGTTGAAGACGCTCACCGCGGTGCGGCTCAGTTTGGCGGTTCGGCTTGGAATCCAGACTGCCGAGGACGCCGAGGAACTCGCCGCACTGCCCGAAGACGATCCGCGGGCCTATATCTACCGGGTTTATGAATGGGTGGCCTACTTCACCGAAAACCTGCTCGGCTTGCGCTGAGGTCCGCGGTGAGTAGCGTAGGTAACAGCTGTGGAACAGGTTGCTCACTGACTGGATATTTTACAAAGGTAAGGCTATCCTTACCTTTGTGAATCCAGGGATTGACCTAGCCAGCGCCCCATTGGGTACTCCACTCACTTTGCTCGGCACTGAAGTGGAGTCTGGTGCCGCGCAGCGACTCGCTTCGCTGGGGCTGCGGGTTGGCTCTAGTTTTGCCTTGATTGCCAAGACCGCTGGCGGTGGACGGGTCGCTTTGGTTGCTGGTTCCCGGGTTGCTTTGGGTAGATCTTTGCTGGCCCAGTTGTGGGCCGAGGTGGCTTGATGGCCCCGATTAGCGCCGAAGAGCTGACCAAGTTGGCGCTCGCCTCAACTCTTAAACCTTGCTGCCAAGCTGCGACCGACTCCGTCGGAGCCCCTGAGGATCCCCTCGTGGCCTTGGTCGGGCCGCCGAACACTGGCAAATCGACCTTATTCAACGCGCTCACTGGCGCCAAGGTGACCATGGGCAACTGGCCTGGCACCACGGTGGAGGTTTCCCGCGGAGTGTGGAAATCGAGTTCAGTCTCGGCTACTTGTGCGGACGGCGAGTGTGACTGTGCTCACTGCGAGCAGCCGCTGGAGATCTCCGTGGTGGATCTACCAGGCACCTATTCGCTGGATCCGAACTCGCCAGACGAAGCGCTCACCCGCGAACTACTGTTGGACAAGCCGCTCGCCGAACGTCCGGATTTGAGCGTGGTTACTTGCGACGCCTCCCGGCTGACCGGTTGCCTCTATCTGGTCGCTCAACTGCGCGAGCAGGGCTTGCCGATGGTGGTCGCCCTCACCATGGTTGATGTGGCCCGCAACCGTGGCATCGAGGTGGACGCCACGTCCCTGGCTAAGCAGATTGGCTGCCCGGTGGTGCTGGTCGACCCGCGCCGCCGAAACGGCCTGGCAGCGTTGGCAGCCACGGTGCGAACCGCGCTCGGCCGCCCTGCGCCAGCGGCCCGTCGGGTGCCAGTCGACGCCGATGATCTGGATCTTGAAGATGACCGCTTTAGCTGGATCTCCGAAGCCGTTGAGGCGGCCAATGGGGCGTCGATGCGACCCGGCCCGACTCGCTCGGACAAGGTGGACCGCTGGGTTACTGCGCCGTTCTTCGGGCCGGTGATCTTCTTGGCGGTGATGTGGCTGGTCTTTCAGTTGACCACCGCGGTTGCCGCCCCGTTGCAGGACCTGCTGGGCGGTTTGGTTTCGGGTCCGATTACTGCTGGCGCCACAGCTGGGCTGGGGCTGATCGGACTTGGTGGCAGTTGGGTTGAGGGACTGATCGTCAACGGCTTGATCGCCGGGGTGGGGATGCTGCTCACCTTCGTGCCGCTGATGGCTTTGATGTTTGTCTTGTTGGCCGTGTTGGAGGACTCGGGATATTTGGCGCGGGCGGCAGTGGTGACGGATCGGTTGATGCGCTCGATTGGCCTGCCCGGGCGGGCCTTCCTGCCGTTGATCGTGGGTTATGGCTGCAATGTTCCAGCGATCAGCGCTACCCGGATCCTGCCGAACGCTAAGCAACGCATTCTCACCGCCCTGTTAGTGCCGTTCACTTCCTGCACTGCCCGGTTGACTGTGTTTGTGATGATGGGTTCGGTCTTCTTCGGCCCCTATGCCGGCACCGCGGTATTCGCGATGTACGTGATCTCAATTCTGATCATCATTGTGGTGGGCCTCGGTTTGCGGGCTACCTTCTGGCGCGACGAGCCCATCGAACCATTGGTGATCGACCTGCCTGCCTATCACCTGCCTACGCTTAGGTTGACTGCTTCGGTGGCGTGGGTTCGGCTCAAGGGCTTCCTGCGGACTGCGTCCGGAATTATCGTGGTGGCCGTATGCGGGGTCTGGTTGTTGCAGGCGATTCCGGCCCAGCCGGGGGGCAGCTTTGGTGCGGTGCCGGTAGCTGATTCGGTGTACGCCGCGGGTGCGCGGGCCGTGGCTCCAGTGTTCGCCCCGGCCGGTTTCGGCTCTTGGGAATCCACCTCAACTTTGGCGGTGGGTTTTGTGGCCAAGGAGGCGGTGATCTCGTCTTGGGCACAGACCTACGCGGTTGAGCAGCCTGCTGATGGTGCTGCTCCGGGGAGCTTGGGGGCTTCGGTCTGGACGAGCTTCAATCAGTCTTCGGGTGGTCATCCGATTGCGGCCGCGCTGGCGTTCATGGTGTTTCTGATGGCCTACACCCCTTGTGTTGCGACTTTGGCGGCGCAGTGGCGCGAGATCGGCCCCAGGTGGACTCTCTTTGGTGTTGGGATGCAGCTGACCTTGGCCTGGACGCTGGCGGTAGCGATTTTCCAGATCGGCAGGTTGTTGTTATGAGTGCCTCGAGGCTGGGCCCGGTTCGGGCGGTGCTTGACCAGATTGGTGCTGGCACGCCGACCTTGGCCGAGATTGCTCGCAATACCGGTTTGGACGAGTCCTTAGTGCGGGCGGCAGTCGACCACTTGATCCGTACCGGCCGCATCGATTCCAATCGGTTACCGATCGGTTGCCCACCGGGGGGCTGCGGTGGCTGTGCGGTGGCCAGCGACTGCGGGGTGCCGAGTTCGCGGCCCACCTTAGTGACCCTTTCGCTGTCTCGCTGAGCGTCGGCTAGCGGGGTTTGGTGTGGCAGGCCTAGAGTCGGTGAACGTGATTGGCTCTGACGCCCCCATCGGGGTATTCGACTCCGGTTTTGGTGGGCTCACCGTGGCTCGCGCTTTGCGCGATCAGTTGCCGAATGAAGACATGGTCTACCTCGGCGACACTGCACGGGCGCCCTACGGCACCAAGACCATCGGCGAGGTTCGTGAATACGCCTTGGAATGCCTGGATTATTTGGCCGGCACCGGCGTGAAGGCTTTGGTGATCGCCTGCAACTCAGCGTCCTCGGCGGTGCTGCGGGACGCCCGGGAGCGTTACGACATCCCGGTGGTTGATGTGATTCTCCCGGCCGCCACACGCGCCGTCCGCGCCACTCGCACCGGACGCATCGGCCTGATCTGCACCACCGCTACTGCCACTTCGGGCAGCTATGACGACGCGTTGGTGGCGGTACCCAATGTTGAGTTGGTCACCCAACCGTGCCCGTTGTTCGTCGACTACGTGGAGGCTGGAATAACCAGCGGTGCCGAACTAATGCAGGCGGCCCGTGGCTATCTGCTGCCGCTACGTGAGGCCGGGATCGACACCCTGATTCTGGGGTGCACGCACTATCCACTGCTTGCCGGCGTGATCTCTTATGTGGTTGGCGAAGACATCATTTTGGTGTCCTCAGCCGAGGAATGTGCTCGTGAGGTGTTCGCCACTTTGGCCGATGCTGGGCTGCTGCATGACCAGCCGCGCACCGCGAATCTGCGTTTCCTGACCACCGGCAGTCCGGAATTGTTTGCTGGAGTGGGTAGCCGGTTGATGGGTGGTTTTGTGGAATCGGTGGAGCAGATTTACCCGATCTGAGGCTCAGGGCTCGCGGGTAATCGGCGGGTTGAGGGTGGTGGTTGGCCCAGCTCGGAAGACGGTCGCTGGGCGGCCGGGGCCATCGCGACGGACCTTTCCAGAGTCGATCAGCAGTCCCGCAGTGCCGGTCAACTTGCGGTGAAAGTTTCGTGGGTCGAGCGGATGACCCCAGATGGCTTCGTAGACCTCCCGGAGGTCGCTGACGGTGAATTCCGCCGGGCAAAAGGCGGTGGCCAGGTTGGTGTATTCGAGCTTTGCTCGGGCGCGTTCAAGCGCATCGGCCAGGATTTGGGCGTGGTCAAAGGCCAAGGGCAATTCGATCGCCTTGGCCACCGGCAGCCAGAAGGCTGCGGCGGCATCAGTGCCGGCCACTGGTTCGGGAAGATCTGGGGCTAGTGCCAAATAGGCCACCGTGACTACTCGTTGGCGAGGGTCGCGGTCTGGGTCGCCGTAGCTGCCTAGTTGTTCCAGGTGCCCACCGACTTCGTGTACTGAAGTCTCTTCGGTCAACTCGCGCCTGGCCGCGGCGTCCAAGTTCTCGCTGGGCTGCACGAAGCCCCCGGGCAGGGCAGGTTGGCCAGCAAAGGGGGCTTCGCCCCGGGTGACCAGTAAGACGTTGAGTTCGCCGCCGCGCAGAGTGAACACCACTAGGTCAACGGTGACGGCAAAGGCCGGGTAGTCGGTCTGGGTTGAGGGCATGCCCAAATGGTATCTCGTCACCTTGACTAAAACCAGTGGGGCAGTTATCGTCAGACTAACGATAAAAGAGGAGTTAGTCATGGCAACGATCACTGGGATGGGTTTTATTAAGCACCTGCGGGCGACTCAGGCCGCGCAGGTGATCCAACTGCGCAATGGTCGAGTTCGCCGCTCAGGCCGCGGCTTGGCCTTTTGGTTTCGGCCGCTGACCGCGGTGATCTCGGAGGTGCCCACCGATGACCGAGAGTTGCCTTTGGTGGCACACGCGCGCACCGCTGATCTGCAAGAAGTGACCGCTCAAGTGACGGTGAGCTACCGATTCGCCGATCCGGAGTTGGCCGCAAGCCGTCTGGATTTCGGCATCGACCCAAATATTGGCTACTGGAACTCCACTCCGTTGGAGCAGGTTGATCGGCTGCTTACCGACCTGGCCGCTGGCCACGTTATGGACGCCCTGGCCGGTGCCTCGCTGGTTGAAGCGGTAGCTGCGGCGACTGCGGCGCTATCGCAAAGGGTGGCCGCGGCACTGGCCGCCGATGCGCGAGTGGCCGCAGTTGGTCTAGAGGTGCTTGGTGCCAGCGTACGTTCGGTGCGAGCCGATGCCGATCTGGAGCGGGCCCTGCAAACGCCAACCAGGGAGGCCACTCAGGCAGAGGCCGACCGCTCGACGTTTGAGCGTCGCGCTTTGGCCGTCGAGCGGGAACGCGCCATCGCCGAAAATGAACTGGCCAATCGAATCGAGCTGGCCATGCGAGAGGAGCAGTTGGTTACCCAGGAGGGTGCCAATGATCGAACTCGAGCCGAAGAGGCGGCGGCTGCGGCCTTGATCAAGGTTCGAGCCGAAGCTGAGCGCGCCGAACTGCGCGCCCAAGGACTTGCGGCGGCGACCAGATTGCAGGGTGAGGCCGATGCGGCAGCTGAGCGAGCCAAGTTGACCGCCTTCGCCGAAGCTCCGACTGAAGTGCTGCGCGTGCTGGCCTTGAAGGAGTTGGCCGAAAACCTGCCCGCAATTGGGCAGCTGACGATCACTCCGGACTTGTTGACCGGAGCCTTGAGTGCGTTGACCGGAAAGGTGAGTGACTGAAATGGCGCTGGCTTCTCGGGTGGTGGTGGTCTATCGGGCTAGTGAACTCACTGGCCTGGTGAACCACCACGGCACCCGTGGTCAGGTGGAGTTCTTTCTGCGCAGTCGCGGACGCAGCCTGGCGCAGGTGCAAGCCAGCCATGATCTGCTGGAACTGGCCTTGCAGCAGACTTCTGCTGCCCTCGACCCGAACTGGCGCCGGGGCTTGGTGGAGCGGGCCGATCTGCACCGCTTCGTCTTCGAGCCAGAAGATCTAGTGGCGGTGGTTGGTCCGGATGGACTGGTGGCAAATGTGGCCAAGTATCTGAATGGGCAACCGGTAATCGGGGTTGATCCTGAGTCGGGGCACGACTCTGGCGTCCTGGTGCGTCCCCGGGGTGCGGAATTGGCGCAACTTCTGGTTGAGGTTGCCGGTGGGGGTGCTCGGCTGCAGCGGCGGACCATGGTGCGAGCCACTCTCGACGATGGCACGACCCTGGATGCCCTCAATGAGGTCTACCTCGGCGATCGAGGCCACCAATCAGCTCGTTATCGGTTGCAGTTGCCTGATGGGCGTAGCGAACCGCAGTCGTCTTCGGGGCTGTTGGTTTCGACCGCTACCGGGGCTACCGGTTGGGCCGCGTCGGTCAGTCGTGAGCGTGGTCAGCTCTGGCGGCCAGCGCTGGCTGAGGAACTGTCTTGGTATGTCCGGGAAGCATGGCCGTCGGCGGCTACGGGGGTGGAGCTGACCTCGGGGTCGCTGACGGCCGGCGCCGAGGTGGAGGTCCTGGTGCAGTCTGATGAATTGGTTGCTTTTGGTGACGGGCTTGAGGCTGACCGGGTTCGGGCCTTCTGGGGGCAGTCACTGCGGCTGGGGGTTTCGCCCAAGCAGTTGACGTTGGTGCCCTGAGGTAAAAGCGGAATTGGTTGAGGGGTTGGGCTTGGTTTCCCAAGCCCAACCCCTCGTTGTCTGGGGATGAGTGACTAGCTGACTACTGCGCCACCGGCTGAGGTCCAGGCATTGATGCCGCCAGCCAGGTCGTACACGCTGGTAAAACCAGTCTGCTTCATGATCGAGGTCGCCGTCTTGGAGCGGTTGCCTGCGCGGCAGTAGACCGCGTAGTTCTTGCTCGGATCAAGGTTGGCGAGGCTCGTAGTGAAGCCTGAAGATTCCACGTCGAGGTTGACTGCGCCAGCCAGATGCCCGGAGGCAAATTCTGAGGCCGTCCGAACGTCAAGAATCTCGGTATTGGGCAGTTTTACCGCGGCGGCAAAGTCACTTGGTGACAGTGACGAACCGGTCGCGGGGACTGCTGCCGCAGTTGGGCCGGTGGTCGGGCTCAGGGGAGAGCTGGAGCCCGAACATCCGGTCAACAGTGCGGCAGCAGCCACCAGCGCGACCAGCCAGGGGGTACGTCTCACCGACCGAATCCGAAGAATCCGCCGGACTTGGGAGCTGCGCCACTATCACCGTGGCCACCGCACCACTGGCCGGCGGGCACGGAAGCCTTCACCGAGGCGATGTGCTGGCCGCAGCCAGCCCAGGTGGTCTTGCCGCACTGATTGCAGGTGACCGGACGACACATGAGGATCTCCTTAGGTTCTGTTGAAATCAACGATACCCCCCAGGGTATAGCCATGCAAGTTGGCCAGCCGCTGAGACGTCAGGTGCGTAGAGGCAAGAATTGCTGCCCTGGGGGCCGGTTATACCCCCCGATCGGCGGACGCGGCGCAGCTGCGGTCAGCCGGGAATCCGGGGTCGGTGCCGATAAGGTGACCCCATGGCTGAAACCCGAATTGATGGTCGCAACCCGTCCCAGCTACGTGAGGTCCGGATCACCCGCAGCTGGCTCGATCATGCCGAAGGGTCAGTGTTGGTCGAATTCGGTGCCACCCGGGTGTTGGTCGCGGCTTCGGTCACCCAAGGCGTGCCCCGGTGGCGAAAGGGCAGTGGTCTGGGCTGGGTGACTGCGGAGTACGCGATGCTACCCAGGGCCACCCATACTCGTGGCGATCGCGAATCGGTCCGCGGCAAGATCGGTGGCCGCACCCACGA
>DHWU01000015.1 GCA_002413345.1 Propionibacteriaceae bacterium UBA5174
TAGGCCGAGTAGCCGGCCACCAGGATCAGCGGCTTGAACTCACGCGCATCTGCCAGCAGCTTGGCGTAGTCGATTAGCCCTGTTTCAGGGTTGGTGCCGTAGGAGTGCTGGTGAAACATCTTGCCGGAGATGTTGGGACGGAAGCCGTGAGTGAGGTGGCCGCCAGCGTCCAAGCTCATGCCCATTACTTTCTGGGCGTTGAAGGTGGCCCGCAGCGCCTCCCAATCGTCCTCGCTCAGGTCGTTGACCGTCTTGGCGCCGAGGCGTTCCAAGGTGGGGCTTTCGATCCGGTGGGAGAGGATCGACCAATAGGCGACCAAGTTGGCGTCAATGCCGGAGTGCGGCTGCACATAGGCGTATTCGGCCCCAAACAATTCGCGGGCGTGCTCGGCGGCCACCGACTCAACGGTGTCGACATTCTGGCAACCGGCGTAGAAGCGGTGGCCGACCGTGCCTTCGGCATACTTGTCGCTGAGCCAGGTGCCCATCGTCATCAATACCGGCAGCGAGGCGTAGTTCTCACTCGCGATCAATTTCAAAGAGTTTCGTTGATCGGCCAGTTCGGAGCGGGTGGCCGCTGCGATGCGCGGTTCGACGGACTCGATCACCCCCAGAGCCTGGGAGTAGATGCTGGATACGGTGCGGTCGAAGTCTGACACGGGCGGTTCTCCTGATTGGGCGACGACTGATTCTATCGAGCCCACGGCCAAGCCTCGCCCGCAGTGCGGCTTGGGCAGCAAAATCAGGTAGTCGCCAGCGGCGAGAAGGTCGGATACCCAGCGGAGTAGACGCCACAAATGGTGGGGTCGCCCAGTTCGATCCAGGGCAACCCCACCATTGCGGGATCGTTAGCGCTTGACCTTCGAAGTGGCCGAGGAAGCCACGGTGACTGTCGCGTAGCCAGCCTTAGTTGCAGTTACCTTCACCGTGATTCGTTTGCCCACCACGGACCGGGTCAGCTTCAAGGAACTGAACTTGGCGCCCTTGATGGCCTTGCCGTTGGCGTACCACTGGTAGCTGAAGCTTGGCTTGGGACTCCAAGTGCCAACCTTCACCGAAAGGCGCTTGCCATTGCGGAGGGTGCCCTTGATGCCTGGCTTGGCCTTCTTACCGAAACTGGCTTTGGCGACCAGGTAATTCGGCGAGGTCTTGGTCAAGGTGGTGTAGCCAGTTGCCGCGCCAGCGACCTGTACCGACAGCGTCTTGCCCGCCAGATTGGGGCTGAGGTACAAGGTCTTGCCGGTGGCGCCACTGATCGCAGCCCCATCCGCCAACCACTGGTAGCTGAAGCTGGCGTTTGGCGTCCATTCCCCGGCCTCGGCTGAAACGGTCAGGCCGACGGCAACCTGGCCGGCAATGCTTGGATTCGCTGCGGTGAGGTTGCCAGCGACCACATTGACGTTCCGAGTTGCGCTGGTGGTGTTCCCCGCGGCGTCAGTCACGCTGTAGACCAGCGAGTAGTCCCCGATGGCGGAAGCATTGACGCTGCCAGTGACGCTGATCGATCCGGTCAGGTCGCCGTCGGTGTTATCGGTGGCACTGACTCCGGTGAGCGCATCAAAGGTGGACCCGTAGGTGACCGTGTTTTCGGCGGGCAAAGTGATGACCGGCTTGGTCTCATCTGCATGCTGCAACACAGTCTTGTCGATCGTGGAACCGTCCCCGGTACGGACGGTCTCAAGGGTGATCGCCGAGGCAGTGATATTCACCTTGGTGTAGCTGGGCAGGCCGTCCTGGTTGGTGGCTGCGGTCCAGTCGTAGCTGCCTGACAGTGAGTAGTACTTCGAGCCGCTGGCGGAGTTGCCGGTGACGTAAAGAACCTGTCCGCTCTTGGCCTTCAGATCAGCTTGAGCACCTTTGGTCGTGTCCTCGGCGACCGTGCCGTCATTGATCAACCAGGATCGGGTGTAGACGTGGTCGTGACCCATCAACGCGAGGTCAACGCCCAGGTCGGAAAAGATCGGTGCCAAAGCTGCGCGTCGAGCAATGATGTCGGAGTCTTTGGCATGGGAAGCAGTGCTGTAGATCGAGTGGTGGAAGACCACTACCTTCCACTTCGACTCGGCGCCGTGGGCAGCGATCGTCTGCTGCAAGAACGCCTTGTGGGCGTCGTTGTTGGTGATGTTTGAGTTCAACACCAGGAACATCGTGTTGTCATTGGTGAACCAGTAGTCGCCGCCGGATTGGCTCGACGATGACGCCGCGCCGTAGGTGCCATCAACATTTGGCCGGTCGAAGTGTTGTTGGTAAGCCCGGCTGCCGACATCGTGATTGCCGATGGTGGTGGCCAGCGGCAGGCTCTTGAGTTCGGACGGCGCCAAGAAGGCCGCGTACTGGCTCTCGTTGGTGGCCGACTCAACCTGGTCACCAGCTGACAGCAGGAAGTCAGCGTTAGGCATCGCGGCAGTGGCAGCAGTCACAGTCGTCTGCCAGCCCGCTTGGTCATTGGTGACATTGCCCGACGAACCCATCTGGGGATCACCGACAAACAGGAAGTTGGTTTGGTCGTCGGTGGCCTGAGTGCTGAAGCGGTAGGTATCCGACCAACCGTTGACCCCGCCCACCCGATAGACATAGGTGGTGTTCGGCGCTAGGCCGGTGATGGTGGCATGTTCGAAGTAGTTGGACGCGGTCGAAACGCCAGATTCCGAAGTCGAGAAGCTCTTGGCCGAAAACACCGGAAAATCGGTGCCGGTCATCGCCGAGGCGGGCGCTAGCTGAGCCACCTCAGTGTCGTTAGCTGAGGAGTACCAGGCAAGATTGCGTTGGGTTTGGTCGCTGCCGACGCCCAAACTGACGTTGGTGATTTCGAGAGTGGCAGCACTGGCTGGGACTTGGACACTGGTCCAACCAGCCATGATTGCGAGCAGGGTCAGCGGGATCGTCCGCCGGGATAACAAAGGCGACTTTCTCATTCGGGTTCCGTCCGATTGTCGGTAGCACCCGACGACCTGCGGGTGCACTCTGACTTGATCGGCTCAAAGCGACACGACATCACCCAATCGATGAACGGCAGGTGTCCAAAACCGGGGGATTAATCGTCGAAACGGCGTGTCGGGGAACTTCGTGTGGGAGCTGTGGCGAATCAGCCTCGAGATCGGCTGACTTCGTACAACGCAATTGAGGTTGCCACCGATGCATTCAATGACTCGACCGCTGAGCTGATCGGAATCGTCACCAACACATCGCAGTTCTCCCGTACCAGCCGCGACAGGCCGTCACCTTCGCTACCCACAACCAGCAGGACTGGGCCGTCAATTCCTGGGAAGCCAGAAACGTCAGTCTCCGCTTCGCCGGCGAGCCCAACTACTGTGAAACCAGCATTCGCATATTGCTTGAGGGCGCGGTTCAGGTTGGTCACCTGGGCCACTGGGACGCGGGCTGCGGCGCCAGCGGAAGTCTTCCAGGCCGCTGCAGTGAGCTGCGCGGAACGCCGCTCAGGAATGATCACGCCATGGGCGCCGAAGGCGGCCGCACTACGGATGATCGCGCCCAGATTGCGCGGATCTGTGATTGAGTCGCAGGCCACCACTACTGGTGCAGTCTCGGCATCGAGAGCGTCGGCGAGCACGTCCTCAGCATCGGCGTACTCGAAGGGCGGCAATTGCAGGGCCACCCCTTGGTGCACCCCGCCACCGGTCAGTCGATCGAGCTCAGTGCGGGTTGCTTGCAGCAGGGGAATTCCGTTTTCGGCGGCGAACTTGAAAATCTCGCGCAGCCGGTCGTCCCGTTCTAGGCCGTCGGCCACATAGGCGCGCCGGATCGGAATGCCTGCCTGGAACGCTTCGAGCACGGGGTTGCGGCCGATCACCCAATCCGCGCCCGCGGTCGCGGTGTTTGAAGTGCGAGGGCTTGAAGAACGAGTCCGCTGGTTGTTGCCGGTGGTCTTATTTGGTTCTTCGGGACGGCGTTTGCGGTAGGCCTTGTGGTAGGGCCGGTCCTCGGCGCGCGGAGTGGGGCCTCTGCCTTCTAGGCCGCGGCGGACTCGTCCACCCGAACCGGCAGGCGTGGACTTGCCCTTCTTTCGCACTGCGCCTTTGCGCTGGCTATTACCTGGCATCAGTTCTCATTTCTCGCTTCATCCAACGGGGGCCATCTGCGGTGTCGGTTACCTGCAACCCGATGGCGGCCAGTTGGTCACGGATCGCGTCGGCAGCGGTCCAGTCTTTACGTTCGCGGGCTTGGTTTCGCTGGGTCAATAGCGCGGCGACGAGGCCGTCAACCACGCTGGTCAGGTCGGTAGCGGTTTCAGTCTGGGCCCATTCCGGCGCGGACGGGTCGAGTCCGAGTACCCCAAGCATGGCGCGGGTCTGAGCGTAGGCCAGGGCTGCCGCCACGGGGTCATTGGCCTCGATTGCCACATTTCCGGCCTTGACCGTATTAAACAGGACGGCAAAGGCGGACGGGGTGCCCAGGTCGGCGTCCATCGCTTCGGCAAAGGCTGCCGGAAAGCCCGGGGACGCTTCGGCAGCGCTGGCCGGGTCGGGTAGCAGACTTTCGGCCCGTTCCAGGAAGCCGTCAATCCGCGCTAACTGGGCGGTGGCCTCAGCCAATGAATCGGCCGAGAGTTCGATGGCCGAGCGGTAATGCGGTGCGGTCAAATACAGCCGCACCGCGCGGCCACCGTAGGTATCCACCGCAGTCAGCACGTCGGCGGTATTGCCCAATGATTTGCTCATCTTCTCGCCAGCCATAGTGACCCAGGCATTGTGCATCCAGTACCGGGCGAAGCCGCGCCCGGCCGCGCGAGATTGCGCCAGCTCGTTCTCGTGGTGCGGGAAACGCAGATCGAGTCCGCCGCCATGAATGTCGAAAGCGTCACCCAGGTACTTGCCAGCCATAGCCGAGCATTCCAGGTGCCAGCCCGGGCGTCCGTGCCCCCATGGCGTGGCCCAGGAGGCAGTCTCAGGATCGCTGGGCTTAGTCCCTTTCCACAGGGCGAAGTCGCGCGCATCGTGTTTGCCGCGGAGGTCTGAATCTTCAGCGGCGGCCAGCTCGGCCACTTTCATCCCAGAAAGCTCTCCGTAGGCAGGCCAGGACAACACATCGAAATAGACATCGCCGGATCCGTCGCTGGCCGCGTAAGCGTGGCCCCGTTCGATAAGGGTCGAGATTAGTTGGATCATCTCTGGCACATGTCCGGTCGCCCGCGGTTCATAGGTGGGTGGACGGACCCCCAAAGCGCGAAATGCTTCGTGGAAGGCGTTCTCGAATAGATAGGCGTGCGCCCACCAAGGTCGGCCGGCTTCAGCAGACTTGGCCAGAATCTTGTCGTCGATGTCGGTGACATTGGTGACCAAGGTCACGTCGTAGCTGGACGCCTCCAACCAGCGTCGCAGGACGTCGAAGTTGACCTCTTTGCGGACATGGCCCAGATGGGGTGCCGACTGCACCGTCGCGCCGCAGCAGTAGATCGAGACCTTGCCGGGTTGGATCGGCTGGAACTCGACTACTTTGCGCTGGGCGCTGTCGTACAGGTGGAAACTCACCCGTTGAGTCTACCGAGAACCGGCACCGGGACTGCGCGCACTGGATTAGGGCTCGATGATACCCAGGGCTCGTTCGACTAGCGCCAATGTTTCACCAGGGGACAGGCCCAAGGCGCGGGCGCTGGCAACGTATTCTGCGGCAGCCATTCGGGCGGCCCGGCTGGTGTTGTCTCCGCTGACAAAGGTGCCAGATCTGCCTCTGGTATCGAGTAGGCCCGAAATCTCCAACTCCCGGTAGGCGCGAGCCACGGTGTTGGGAGCCAGCCCAAGGTCGGCGGCAAGTCGACGCACCGGCGGCAGCTTGTCACCAGGTCGCAACTCGCCGTTCCTGACCTGTTCTGCGATCTGGTGTTTCACCTGGTCGTAGGGGGCTTCGGCGAGTGTGATGTCGATGGTGATCACCGGGTCGCCACCGGGTGGCCGTGGCCAACAAATTCGCCGGGTTGAAGCTGTGGCCAGAGTCGAACCCGAGCACGATCGACCGGTCTGAAATGGAGCAGCTGGGTGATCGCGGACGCTAGCACCAGCCCGATCCCGATCAAGGTGAAGGGGCCGCCGAGTTCGGGGCGCAGGATCCGGCCGAAGCTGATCTGCATCAACGACAGGCCGCCCAACACCGTGATGTTGCGAAGGCAGGTTTGGAAGATATTGGCCCGCCAAGCGTCTTGGGCGTAGCGCTCGGCGTCGCCGATTGGCTGTGGACGCGCCACCACGCGGTGGCCAACCCATTCAGTCAGGACCAAAGCCAGCAGTACCGCGATTGCCCCTCCGATGTGGGCTACCAGCCGAGGGGAGGGCTTCACGATCAGCGGCAGCAGTGGCAGCGCAATCAAACTGGCAGTACCAGCGGCCCAGGCGCTTGCCCGGATCGAGGCAGGCACATAGTCGGACAGCCGAATCGCCCGCGGACGGGGATCGCGGGTCTGGACAGCCTCAAACCAGTGGAGTTTGAGTTGCAGGCTAAGGGTCAAAGTGGTGCCGATTACGAACCCACCGATCACGATCCAAAATGCCAACAGCGATCCCGGCGGCGCGGTGATAGCCACACTCAGCAAGGCGAGCCCGCCAGCGAGCGACCAGACACCAATACCTCGATAGCGTCTGGTGATGGCGCGGTCCACCGCAGTGAAGACAAGTGGGGAGAGCGTGGCTAGGTTTGAACGGGACCACCGCTCCACTGTGCGGTTTCGGCCAGTGACCGAGCGTGGCCAAAGAGCGAACCAGGCCAGGGCGAGGAAGGTGGTCACGCCCACCGCCTCAAAGAAGATCGCTTCGGTCACGGCAGCCATGCTAGGTAAGTCAGGTGCTGGTAGCAATGCCAGGGTTTGGTGCGCCGACAGCCCTGTTTGGGCGTTGGTCGATCAGGCACCGGCTTGGCGAATCCGGGCCCGCAGCGCTTCGATGTCGAGTACCCCGCTGTCTTCAACGCCTTCCTCGGTTTCCCACGGATCGACCGGGATCGGCCCGTCATCGTCATCATCGTTGAAACCTTGGGACGGGTCGTAGGGGTTTGCCAGTTGCCGGGTGTCGGCGGCGGGAGTGATCGCTTCGTCGGGAAGCCTGGTCAACACATCGCGGATATAGCCAGCAGCCGCCTCCAATAGCGGCACTTCTCGGTGCTCGTGTTGGGATGCATACCAGCGGTAGTCGAGCACTTCGTGGTAGAGCTGGGCGCCTTCGCGTTTATCGCCCAGATGAGCCGGGACGGCGTCTACGACCGGCTGGAAACTTTGGGTCAGCCATTGGTGGGCGACTACCGCCTCGGGGACTTGCCGCTGGTTGGTTCGGGCCCGAAAAGTGTCCAGATCGTTCAGTAGTCGGCGGGCCTGGTATTCCTCGACGTCCAGG
Organism: Propionibacteriaceae bacterium UBA5174; assembly: GCA_002413345.1. Taxonomy (GTDB): domain Bacteria; phylum Actinomycetota; class Actinomycetes; order Propionibacteriales; family Propionibacteriaceae; genus Propionicimonas. Next base: position 7,338 of record DHWU01000015.1, read on the forward strand.
CCGGTTAGGTAAAGCAGTCGTCTGGAGTGGTGGCCAGCATCGACCACCTTCGGTTGGATTCGGATCCGCGTGCCGTCTTCGGAAGTTTCGATTGCCAGTTCGGCGACATCGAAACCGAGCTCGTTGAGACGGCGAACGCGTTCCTCGATCCGGTAGCTCTCGGTATCAGCGAACTCTTCGGCGCCGGTGAGTTCGGCCCACAATTCCTGGTACCGCACCAGAATCGAATCGACCAACGCCTGTGGGTCCAAGGAGGCGGCGAGTAGACCGCCGGATTCCAGATCGGAGAAATCGCCGAACAGGTTCACCTTGGCGATCTCCAGATCGTGATCGCGTTGGCCAGTGGAGAGCTGGTGATGCATTTCGCCGGTCTCAGCGTCCACCAGATAGGCAGCGAACTCCTCGGCGTCGCGCCTAAACAGCACATTGGACAGTGACACGTCGCCCCACAAGAATCCGGCGAGATGGAGTCGGGCCAGTAACAACACCAGTGCGTCGAGTAACCGGCTGACGGTGTCGGGACGCACTCCCTGGGCGAACAACGATCGGTAGGGCAGGGAGAACTCCAGATGGCGGGTGATCAGTACCGGGTCCAAAGGCTCGTCGGTGTCGCTGACGCGTCCAGTCACCACCGCCAGCGGTTCAACCGCTGGCGTGCCAGCACGATGTAGTTCGGTGAGCAGCCGGTATTCGCTGAAGGCGACCCGTTCTGGAGCTTCCTTGGCCGCATAGACCGTGTCGTCGACCCTGATGAAGCGCACGACATGCCGCGAAATTCCGCGAGGCAGGGCCACCAGCCGATCAGCTGGCCAATCAGCCAGCGGCAGCTCCCAAGGCAGCGGGATCAGTCGCGAATTGGGGCGGGAAGAAAGGAAGCTGGGCACGGCTACTCCTCTCCGGTTTGGGGGTCAATCGCTGAGGCGTTCCTGGGTCTTCTCCGAGAAGACTTGGACGGCGGCTGGATCGGCAGCTAGGTGAAGGGTGGCTCCCCGCAGGGGTGGGTTGCGGGCTGAAACCCGCGCCACTATCTGGGGGGCAACCAGCTTCTCGTCCGCGGTCAATCCGGCGGGTACTGAGTAGGCAAGGGCGTCGGCGCCGAGTTCTTCAATCAGACTCACTTCGACCGCTATTCCATCCTCAGCAATCACGCAGTTCTCTGGCCGAATGCCGATGGTCAAGGTTTCCTCCGAGGGTGCTTTGGCTAGCACTTCGCGGGCCACCGGCACCACATAGTCGCCGATTCGCACACCAGCTTCGGTGACCTCGCCAGAGATCAGATTCATCGCCGGTGAGCCGATGAAGCCAGCCACGAACA
>DHWU01000036.1:0-1172 GCA_002413345.1 Propionibacteriaceae bacterium UBA5174
AGTTCTCCCCGATAGACTTCCACCACCGACACCCAAGGAGAACACCATGCTGGGAATCAACTCCAGTTCTCCCCGATAGACTTCGTGGCGGCGGTGACAGTGACCGCAGCCGGCTGGGAATCAACTCCAGTTCTCCCCGATAGACTTCCGCCTACCAAGGCCTCGAAATCCTCCCGGCTGGGAATCAACTCCAGTTCTCCCCGATAGACTTCTCGGCCATCAGTTCAGCAGCAGACTTTTGCTGGGAATCAACTCCAGTTCTCCCCGATAGACTTCACCGGCTTACCGACCGGCTGCCCGTCGGGCTGGGAATCAACTCCAGTTCTCCCCGATAGACTTCCTGGTGAGAAGGACACCCTCAACCGGTAGCTGGGAATCAACTCCAGTTCTCCCCGATAGACTTCCGAACCGAAGCCCACCGCACCTGTCGTGGCTGGGAATCAACTCCAGTTCTCCCCGATAGACTTCAATGTCAGCACGCATGGCTGGTGGCCGCGCTGGGAATCAACTCCAGTTCTCCCCGATAGACTTCGGGCTGTGAAGCCGAAGCCTCCCACTGAGCTGGGAATCAACTCCAGTTCTCCCCGATAGACTTCAACTAAGCGGACGCTGCCTGACCTAATCGCTGGGAATCAACTCCAGTTCTCCCCGATAGACTTCCTGCTGCGATCATGGCCATCCTTTCGATGCTGGGAATCAACTCCAGTTCTCCCCGATAGACTTCCACCTCCGGGATGCCCGTCTCGGTGTTCGCTGGGAATCAACTCCAGTTCTCCCCGATAGACTTCTATACCAGCCCGGCGAGGACGCAAACACGCTGGGAATCAACTCCAGTTCTCCCCGATAGACTTCTGAAGCGTCACACCCCGCCGCTCCACAAGCTGGGAATCAACTCCAGTTCTCCCCGATAGACTTCCGACCGGATCGATGCGCATCCCGTCGCGGCTGGGAATCAACTCCAGTTCTCCCCGATAGACTTCTCCACGAAGTCTTCACGCTTCACTCCAGGCTGGGAATCAACTCCAGTTCTCCCCGATAGACTTCGACGAGTCGCAGGCCTCGACGTGGGACGGCTGGGAATCAACTCCAGTTCTCCCCGATAGACTTCTGGGCCACCTACGCACCCCGCCCAAACCGCTGGGAATCAACTCCAGTTCTCCCCGATAGACTTC
>DHWU01000036.1:1419-24578 GCA_002413345.1 Propionibacteriaceae bacterium UBA5174
TCCAGTTCTCCCCGATAGACTTCAGTGGCCAGTCGTGAAGTCGGTGACCGGGCTGGGAATCAACTCCAGTTCTCCCCGATAGACTTCCGACCGCAGTTAGTGCCCTCATGAGGCAGCTGGGAATCAACTCCAGTTCTCCCCGATAGACTTCCAGCCACACAGCAGCAAAGGACTGTGCTGCTGGGAATCAACTCCAGTTCTCCCCGATAGACTTCGAATCCTCATCAACCACGCCCGCGTTGCGCTGGGAATCAACTCCAGTTCTCCCCGATAGACTTCGCTGGCTCGAGCGCCCGAAGCCCTTCTCGCTGGGAATCAACTCCAGTTCTCCCCGATAGACTTCACGGCGTCGGTCACCTCACCGAGGGATGGCTGGGAATCAACTCCAGTTCTCCCCGATAGACTTCTCCCCGAGTCCGAGTGGCGCAACCGAGAGCTGGGAATCAACTCCAGTTCTCCCCGATAGACTTCGCCGCAACGGCAAGGCCACGCCTGTGGGGCTGGGAATCAACTCCAGTTCTCCCCGATAGACTTCACGCCAGCTGAGCCAACAGCCGAATAGAGCTGGGAATCAACTCCAGTTCTCCCCGATAGACTTCCAGCAGTCCAGGCCATGACAGGACCGAAGCTGGGAATCAACTCCAGTTCTCCCCGATAGACTTCTGAGTCCGGGCCGCACGCCCGTCCAATGGCTGGGAATCAACTCCAGTTCTCCCCGATAGACTTCGCCTTACCGCGCACCTGGGAATCAGTCTGCTGGGAATCAACTCCAGTTCTCCCCGATAGACTTCCTATAGGCGCAAATTTGGCAGCTGACTAGGACTACCGGGGAGAACTGACTCAAAAAATCGTGAGCTGCGCGGGCGGCTCGGAGGGCAATTCGGGCTCTGCGTTGAAGAATCTGATTGCCTTGGACCACTGGCGGTCCGTGATCCCGACAATTTCAACTTTCCCTTGGGCGGGCACCCGGCGCTTGATCTCCTGAACCTCGGGGACAACGCTCATACCTGTCGGAATGTAACGCACATACACACTGAACTGCTCCATCGACCAACCCAAGTCCAGTAGCAGGAGGCGGAACTGCGTTGCACAACGCCGCTGCTCACGGGTCTTCACCGGGAGGTCAAACAGCACCAAGTTCCACATTCCGTTCTCGTCACTCTTCGCCATCATCAACCACCCGCACCGCACGCGGCACTCCCGGCCATGCCAGCACCGCCAGCTGAGACCGGTCACCCTCCGCATACCGTCCAAATTGCTGCGCGAGATCATCCAATACCGCAGGAATCCTGGTGCCATCGTCACAGAACTGCTGCGTAGCAGCAGCCACCACCGATCGTTTGGTCTCAGCGTCCTCCAAAGAACAACACGACCCAAGTCCAACAACAACCGAGTCGATAGCCGGCCTAAACGGTTCGATCAGATCATCAACTAGATTGAAAAAATTAGAACGCCCTCGGTGAAAAATCCCAATACTTGGTGAAAGCCCCGCACCCAAGACAGCCCGGATTCCAAAACCACGCAGCACGGTATAGCCGTAGTTCAGCATGCCATTCAGCGGGTCCTCACCATCTTGGTCACGAGTGAACCTCCGCACGCTTTGGAACAGCCGTGACCAGTAGAACCGAGCAGCCACACCTTCAGTGTTACCCGGATCCCCAGACCTAACTTGGTTAACTAGTTGCCGAAGCTGCCGCGCCCCCTGCGGGTCGACTTCAGCCAGCACATTCGCTTGGCCCGTGACTTTCGCCCGAATGATCTGCCCCCAGGCATTCTTTCGTCGAGGCAGTGACAGCTGCGCCTGCGCAAGATGTCTTGCACCAACCCTCGAATGATCAGACCAGGGATAGAGACCACCAAAAGGCACTCCTCGCCAGTCGGCAAACAACAGAGCGACGTCATGTTTGGCTGCGTAATGCAACGCTGCAGAGTCAAGTGACACTCGCTGGCCCAACAAGATCACGGCAACATCCTCAGCCGGAACCGAATCTTCCTGTTTTCCAGGCGCGGCGAAGGTTAGACGCCCACGACCACCCCCGACAACGCCTTCGAAAGTCGTTGCGTCGAGAACCCGCCAGCCCCTTGCCATGACTACCTGGCACTCCAGCACACCGGCAGGTTCGCTTTCGACTCCAGCCGCGGGCGACCCAAGGAATCACGCCGAACCACGACCGGGCGACCGAGCATAAACAGCTTATTGACGCTAACTCGCCACCGCTTATTAAATACGCTCTCCAGAGACTTCCTGCGTTGAGACTCACCAGGATTGAGCTCGATGAACTTCTCGAGCCCTTCCTTCGCCAAATACAGCGGGGCCAGGTTGACTCTCCCACTGTCCTCAAACCCTGTGACCTTCCACCGCTGCCGGGCGCCCAGCGAAAAGGCAGCTGAAAACTCACCGAGTGTGCCGTCCAGAAGCCGAGACATGTCAATCAACATCTCGTCCCCAGGCACTAGCCAGCCAAGGTACTCCTTATCTGACAGCTCAGCCCGACCGATGGAAGGAAGAGCCGCCCGCATTGAAATCCAGGATTGATCCGGTTCAACCGAAAATAGATCTTTATGACGGTGCCGATACAGATCAGCTGCAAACACCCGCAGCATCCCGTATTTGACCTGGTCTCGTTCCTCCCACCGATAGATGCGCGCATGGTGGATCGAATCTCCAAGTTCAGCCCAGCCGCCACGAACGGCCAAGGCCGCTCTCGGTTTATCGAAGAAAGCGAGCTCATCTTGCGCCTCATAGTGTGTGCCATGGACCCGCAACCTCCGCGCGGGGTTGGCTGGCAGCCCCTCGACCGGGTCATAATCTGGGTCACGCGACAGAGCAGTCCACATCGCGGAAGTTGACGCCGCATCAATTTCGTCGCGGGAGAGTGAATCGCCCACAGCTCGATGGATTACGAACGGACTTATTCCGTCAAGGTGAGCTTTTCCGTCGCCCAGCCGAAGGCGCACATTTTCCTTCACTACGATGCGATCGTCGTCGAAAACAGCAGTCAACAGATCTGCCAGTCTGTTCATGTTGATGCGCCACTGAGTGAATCTCTGGATAGCGGTTGGCCCGCTGCCCTCGTAGCTGCGCCAATCGAAATTACGATTCGGCTCATAGTCCGAAGAAACCCGCAAATTGTTGCGCTCGGCAAGTGTACGAGCAACCGACTCATCCAATAACGTCACAACTGCGGCGTCCACCACATGGTGACGACGGTCGAGCCGCGTCTTTCCGCCGCCCCCAATGAAGGGGATCTTGTCTGCTATACCGGCCGCTTGCCGGGCACCGAAAGTCACAGCACCCTGGTACACGGACACCTTGGTGTGTGCCTCGTGGAACTTGGCAGCAATGCGGTCACGCAGTTCATTGGCCATCCACGCCACCGATTCCATCGATCGCCCATCAATCTCAGGGTCAGCATCGGTTCGTTCAAGCCGTGCGCGAATGCCGGTCAGATAGCGACGCCACCCCTTTGGGGATATTCCCTTGTCCCGGTTCCAATGCCTAGTGCGAGCGACTGCTTCAGCGACAAAGACTTCGCGCCGATCTGTCGTTGCCGCCCAGACCGCGAACGGCAAGCTACCCTTCGAACGATTGCACGGCACGCACACAGCTACCAAGTTTTCGCGAGTATTCGTCGAACCCACACCTTTTCGCGGCACGATGTGATCCATCTCGCACGTCCCGAAGGTGATCGTCTCCCCACAATAGGCACATCCACTATTTTGCCGTTGAACAGCGTCGAGCCGACGAACATCTGCAATACGAACTCGCGACACGATCTTTTCGTTGTTCTTGATGGCCAGCCGTTGCATCTCATTGGCATCAAAACGCTTGCGCATCTCGTTATCACGCTCACGTTGGCTTTTGACCGACACAAACGCGTCACGCACGTGCTCGATCGTTACCTGTGCCGGGGCACCCCACTCACTCTCAGATGCCTCAATCCACCGCGCCACGATCTTCGTGACCCGATCCACAGAGGGGTTTCCGATCGGCGCACCGATCGGCTCGGCTGGCGGGTGCCAGTCGTCATCCACACCAAACACAGCCTTGCGGGCGTCATGTAAATCGTCTTCACTAGCGAGCATCCTGTCGGTCAGCTTCCGCAAAGAGCCCAGAGAATATGCAGCACGCCCAGCAGGAAGGGCCAGCTTGTCCAACTCAAGCAACCCATCTTCAGCGAAGGAGTGCATGAGTTCCCATGCTTCCACGCCAGCAGCGCTGCCCTCATTCCTGTGCCCATCGATCAACAACGACACCAGTGCATCTCTGCTCGCGCTGCTCGCAGAACCCCACCAATCCCTGATCGGGGCAAGGCCCTTAGGTGCCTGGCGAATGTTGTGGTCAGTAACGTGGACCGGCGGACGCAGCGGCAGCCGCTCGTCGAAGTTTTCGTCAAGGGCCGCGACGCCTCCAAACTCCCCCCGGGCATACCCCAGGACCTGGGCCACTTCGGACCAGGTCGGCTGTTCACCTGCCTTGTAGTTGAGGAGAAAGTCATAAGATGCACGACGCTCCCCCAAGCTCAGCCTGCGCTGCACACCACCGGAATTGACCCGAACGTTTCCGAGTACCGAAATAATTCGGAACCGCTGAAACGCGTCACTGGCTTTTGGCGCGCGAGGCTGCTGATCAAGTGGGTCCTTTCCAATCCGCTCGTAGTGAGAGCCACGCGGCGACTCTGCAGCGAATACCAACTCGACAAGGTTGTCAACAAGCTCGGCACTGAGTGACTGCACCTCTGCATACGTGTGAATCTCATTCGCATTGTCGCTTTGCATTAGCTTTCCGCCAAGGTAACTGAATTGCTTCTCCCCCCGCTCTTTGACTGGCCTTGACTTGCCAGTCTTACCCATGCGTAGCGGCGATGCGGGGTCATTATCCAGTGCTGCCACGGCGAGTTCCGCCACGGTGACATCGCCAGCCGTGACAATTCCGGTACGGCTCTCTACTCGCGCCCTGAACTCATCAAACAGTTCGCTCGAAGCGCCAGGCCTCTTTAGTGCAGCAACTGGCGTGTAGGGGTTTCGCCAGCCGCGATGTCGGGCCATGTGCCGCAGCGCGCGCCATAACAGTGTTTTCAGCTCGCGTTCATTCAGAACCACTTCGGAGGCCAGTCTCGCCCGTGCCCGCCAGGGCGCGGCGGGATCGAGATCATCTTCAGGTTCTGGCCAACCCAGTTCCCTAAACCTCAAATCCAATGCTTTCAGCCGCTTCACTCGCCGGCGAATTAGCCTGCGCGTCCGCCTCGATACTCCTGCCGCCGCCAATCTCGTGGTGCCGGTCTTCTCTTCCAAGACCCCCGAGTCATGGATGTGGCTTGCCGAGGCGAGAATCTTCACCGGGCAGCCAATGGAGTCATACTCGATGGCGCACAAACCAACTGAGTACAGCCCTACGTCAATACCGATTCGATAGTTTTTCGGGCCTTTCGGCTCACGCACCTCACTCATGACCGAATCATTGCGCACCACACTGACAGTTCGACAGTGTTGGACAAAAAGAAGGCCCGGCATTCGCCGGGCCTTCAAAGACGGCGCCTAAGACGGCGAACCGTGGAGCATTCTGGCACCCAATCAAGGGGTGCCTTACTGGGAATCAACTGACTCAAGCTTATCTCCCGAACTCAGCATCCGTCTAGGGCGCTTCCAGACTCCAGAATTCAAAGCACCTAGACCCGATTCGCAACTTGTCGATTACTCGGCGGCACACCCGGGGCCGTTCCTCGAGTCCCCACCGAACTCAAGCAAGCCAACCGCAAGAAGCTCGCCCCCGATGTGTAGTCAGCCCCTGACTTGGGGTTACCATGCTGGGCGTGCCGATCGCCGCGTTAGGTCTTAGTCACCACCTGGTAACCCTGGATGAACTGTCCGCCCTCACCGGCGCCACGCAATCCGTGGGTCAGGCTCTCGAAGCAGCCCCTGAAGTTGGCGGCTACGTGTTGTTGAGCACCTGCAATCGCTTTGAGATTTACTTCGACGCCCCACTGTTTCACCCCTCAGTTGAAGCCGTACTGCGGATCATCGGCGAATCCCTGCCAGCCGGACGCAGCGAACTACTCGACCAGTTTGAAGTGCACGCCGGCCAAATGGCCGTCCAACACCTACTCGAAGTCGCCGCCGGACTAGACGCGATGGTGGTGGGCGAGGCCGAGATTCTCGGCCAGGTGCGCGATGCCCTCGCCAGCGCCGAAACCCACAACACCCCAGCCTTGCGCAGGCTTTTTCACGCCGCGCTCACCACCGGCAAAGCCGTCAGCAGCCAAACCGATCTGGGCGCCACCGGACGCTCAATCGCCGCAGTTGGCCTGGCCCTAGTTGAACAACGCCACTTCCCGCTAGCCGGACGCCGAGTGCTGCTGATGGGCACCGGCTCCTATGCCCGGGTGGTAACCGCCAACCTTCGCCGCCTCGGCTGTGAAGACCTCGCGGTGTATTCGCGCAGCGGTCGCGCCGAACGCTTCGCGGCCACCCACCCAGTGGAGCCGATCAGCTCCGATGCCCTGCTGCCAGCCCTGGCCGAAGCCGATCTAGTGGTGACCTGTTCAGGCCAAGACCACACCACGCCAATCTTGACCACAGCCCTGCTGGCCAGCGCCCGAGGCGGCGAAAGCGCCCTGCTGCCAGTGCTCGATCTCTCGCTCAGCGGCGACGTGGCCGCCGATGCCGCCGAACTGGTTGGCGTCGACCTGATCGACCTCGACGAAATCGGCGCCCACGCCCCGGCCGAACAAAGCGCGGCCGTGATCGCCGCCCGAGACCTGGTGACCCGCGGCGTTGACACCTACCAGCACCTCGAATCCGGGCGCGAAGCCACCCCAGCGGTGACCGCGATGCGCTCGCACGTGAGCCAGTTCATTGAGCGCGAAATCGAATCGGCCGCCCGCCGCTACGACGCCGACACCGCCGCGGCCGTAGCTCGTTCGCTGCGCCGCGTTTCGAATGCCCTGCTCCACACACCGTCCTTGCGCGCGGCCGAATTGGCCCGTGCTGGCGACCTGGCTGACTACCAGCGCGCCCTTCAAACCCTTTTCGGCATCGAGGTGGAGGCCCACTCGTGACCTTTCAATTGCCCGACAACCATCCGCTGGTTGCCGGAAACACTGCTGACTCTGCCCTGATCCGGGCCTACACCGGACGCCCGGTCACCCGGCGCCCGGTTTGGTTCATGCGCCAGGCAGGCCGCTCCCTTCCCGAGTACCGGAAAGTGCGCGAAGGCATCTCGATGCTCGATTCGTGCCTCAAGCCAGAACTGGCTGCCGAGATCACCTGCCAGCCGGTCCGCCGCCATGACGTGGACGCTGGCATCTTCTTCTCCGACATCGTGGTGCCGCTGAAGCTGGCTGGCATTGAGGTGGAGATCGTGCCCGGCGTTGGCCCGGTAATGGGCAAAGCGATTCGTACCGCTGCTGATGTGGCCGCCCTACCTGAGCTTGATCCAGCTGCGCTGGCCCCGATTCGCGAAGCGGTTGGCATCGTGGTGGCCGAGTTGGGCGACACTCCCCTGATCGGCTTCGCGGGCGCACCGTTCACCTTGGCGTCCTATTTGGTTGAGGGTCGACCCAACCGGGAACTGCCTGCCACCCGGGCGATGCTGGCCGCCGACCCGCACACTTTCAATCAATTGCTGGCTTGGGTGGCCAGACTCACCACCACCTTCCTGCGCGCTCAGGCCGAGGCCGGGGCTAGCGCACTGCAGCTGTTCGACTCCTGGGTGGGACGGCTGTCAGTGGCCGAATACGAGACTGCCGTGCAGCCGCATTCGACCGCAGTATTCGCCGGTATCGCCGACCTGGGCGTGCCCCGGGTGCATTTCGGCACTGCCACCAAAGACCTGCTGCCGAATCTGCTGGCCGCTGGTGCTGATGTAGTTGGGGTAGCCACCGACATCACGCTGAGCCAGGCGTCCGCACTGCTCGGCGGTAACGTCGTGCTGCAAGGCAACCTCGATCCGGCCATGCTCAGCGCCAAGTGGAGCGAACTAGCCTGCGAAGTGCGTCAGGTCTGCGCCCAAGGCGAGGCCGCACCCGGACATGTGTTCAACCTGGGTCATGGCGTACCACCCGACACCGACCCCGAAGTGCTGACTCGCGTTGTTGAGCTGGTGCACTCGATCCCCCCGAAAGCAGTCAAGGAGTAAAAAATGGCGCACGCCAACGGCATCGGCTCGGTCAAGCCCAACGAACTTTGGGCCTACGAACGCGCCCCGATGATCATCTACTGGGAGCTGACCAACGCCTGCGGGCTGGCCTGTCGCCACTGCCGAGCCACCGCCCTGCCCGATGCAGCACCTGGCGAACTCAGCACTGCTGAGGCGATCGCAGTACTGGACGACATTCTGGGTTTCGCCACCGATGGCGAGGCGTTGCCCCACCTGGTGATGACCGGCGGCGACCCGCTCAAGCGTGCCGACTTGGCCGAATTGGTCGCGGCTGCCAACGATCGCGGGATCGGCGTATCGCTGGCCCCAGCGGTCACTCCCCTGCTCACCCGCGAAAAGATCTTCTGGATGAAAGAGATCGGCATTCAGGCGATCTCGCTTTCGCTGGACGCCTCCACGGCCGAGTATCACGACGGCATTCGAATGGTGCCTGGCACTTTCGATGCCACCTTGACCGCTTTGGATCAGGCTGCCGAAGCTGGCCTGCCAGTGCAGGTGAACACCCTAGTCACGGCCAAGACCGCCGAAGACCTGCCCGCAGTGGCCAAGGTACTCAGCGAGCACACCTTGATGCAGTGGAGCTTGTTCTTCCTGATCTCAATCGGCCGCGGCACCGAGCTGACTGAACTCGACCCAGGTGAGGCCGAAAAGTGGCTGATGTGGGCGGCCAAGGTCAACCGGGAAACCGAGTTTCGGGTCAAGACCACCGAAGCCATGCACTTTCGCCGCCTAATGACCGCCCCGATGCTGCGCGCGGGCAAGACCACCGCCGCAATCGAGGCGGGCCCAATGTCGCGCGGCTTTGGCATTCGCGACGGCAACGGCATCGTGTTCATCTCAAACCTGGGCAATGTTTGCCCGTCGGGCTTCCTGCCAATCGAGGTTGGCAACGTCAAAGACACCTCACTGGTGGAGCTCTACCGCAACACCGAGCTGATGCGCTCGCTGCGCGACCCCGACCAGTTCAAGGGACGCTGCGGGGTGTGCGAGTTCCGCCAGTGGTGCGGCGGCTCCCGAGCCCGGGCTTATGCCTGGACTTCCGATCCGCTCGAATCGGATCCGCTGTGCCCCTATCAGCCCAAAACCGAGGGCTAGATGAGGCTGCTGGTAGTTGGTGGCGGAATCACCGGCCTGGCCGCCGCCTGGCAGGCTCAGCGGGGAACTGCTGCGCCTGCGGGTGGGCGCGCTGAGCTTGAACAGGCCGGCGTCGACCAGGCCAACGCGAAACAGGCCAACGCGAAACAGGCCAGTCTCGAACAGGTCAGCGTCGAGGTGGTCGTGGTGGAAGCCGCCGATCACCTGGGCGGCAAACTCCGCACCGAAATCAGCAACGGGCTACTCATTGAGCATGGCCCAGATTCGTTCGTGGCCTACCGTCCGGCAGCCCTGAAACTGATCGACGAACTCGGCCTGACCGATCAGGTGATCTCAATCTCAGGCACCCGAACCGTCTACCTGCGCTCCCGCGGACGGCTGCGTCCATTGCCCGCCGGGATGGGCATGGTGCTACCAACCAAGCTTTGGCCGTTCGTAACCACCGGCATTCTTTCCCCCCTCGACAAGCTCCGCGCCGGGCTGGATCTAGCGCTGCCCCGCAAACTGCGCGCTGGCCAAGACGTGACCATCGGCGGCTTTCTGCGCTCCAGATTGGGCAATGGCATCGTGCAGCGCTTCGCCGATCCAATGGTTGGCGGCATCTATGGGGCCAGCGTCAACGAACTCAGCCTGGACGCGGTGCTGCCCAGCCTGCGCGCCGACGAGGACGCCCACCGCAGCCTGATGCTGGCCTCCTTAGCCGCTGGACGCAAAGCCCGCGCGGCCGGGCCCAGGGGCGCCAACTCCCCATTTCGAACCCTGCGCGACGGCCTCGGCAGCTTGATCACCGCCCTGGCCGATCAGCTCACGGCCGGCGGCGCCCAGATTTTCACCGGCACCGAGGTGTTGTCACTAACCCCAACTGCCACTGGCGGAGTTAGCGCCAAACTCGGCAGCGGCGAAGGGGTAGCCACCCAGATCTTTGATGCGGTGGTGCTGGCCTGCGGGGTTGACGGCTCAGCCAAGCTGCTTGCTTCGGCAGCACCGGCGGCAGCGTCGGCGTTGAGCGAGATTCCACTGGCCTCCTCGAATGTGCTCAGCCTGATCTATGCCGAAGACGCCTTCGCTGAACCACTCACCACGCACGGTTGGCTGGAGGCCGATGGCGCCCCGATCAGCGGCGTCACCGTTTCGTCAGCCAAATGGGCCGGCCGAGCTCCGGGCGGCAAGGTGTTGATTCGAGCGTTTGTGCCTGGTCGACTTGGCGCCATCGCCGCTGCCCCAGATGACGAACTGATCAAAGCGGTCAGCGAACATGTCACCAGTGTGTTGAAGGCCAGTAAAGGCCCTGATCAGGTGAAGATTTCGCGCTGGGACTCGGTGATGCCCAAATACACCGTGGGCCAACTCGAACGGGTGGCGACCGTCGAATCGGCTTTGGCCGAGTTGCCTGCTTGGCGGGTCGCTGGCTCACCACTTCGCGGGGTGGGCGTGCCCGATTGTGTGGCCGACGGCCGCCGCCAAGCCGAGTTGGCTTTGGCCGGGGCCAGGAGCCAGCAGTGAACAAGGCAACCCAGCCGCCCTCGTCCGGGCAAACGCCAGCCGATCAGACTGCAGTGCGCGAAGGTGCGCGCCAGGCAGCCAGGCCCGAATCGTCCAGCTACGACGCGGTCTTGCTGCTGGGCTTCGGCGGGCCTGAACATGAATCTGAGGTGCTCAGCTTTCTGCAACGAGTCACGGCTGGACGCGGCATTCCCGACGAGCGCCTAATCGAGGTGGGCAAGCACTACTACGCCCTAGGCGGAGTGAGCCCAGTGAACGCCCAAAACCGGGCCCTACTGGCGTCCTTGCAGCAAGCTTTGGCCGTAACTGGGATCGAGATCGATTGCGCCCTGGCCAATCGCAACTCAGCACCATTCGTTGCCGATGTGCTCACCGACTTAGCCAATAGCGGGCATCGGCGCATCTTGGCGGTTGCTGCTTCGGCCTATTCGGGCTACTCCTCTTGTCGGCAATATCGCGAAGATCTGGGCTTGGCCTTAGCCCAGACCGGCTTGGAGTTGGAGATCCGCAAGCTGCCACCCTTTTTTGACCTGCCCGGTTTTGCCACCGCGATCACCGAGCAACTGTTGGCCGCGCTGCCCACCGATTTAGAACTGGACGCAGCCACCACCCGGCTAGTGTTCAGCGCCCATTCGATTCCTAACTCGATGGCCGCAACGTCCGGACCCGATGGTGACGCCTACCTGCAGCAGCACCGCTGGGTCGCCAGCCAGGTAGCTGCGGGCATCAAGACAGCCACTGGCGTCACCAAAGACTGGGACCTGGTCTTTCAGTCCCGCTCCGGCCCACCCCAGATGCCCTGGCTGGAACCCGATGTGAACGATGCCCTGGCCAGCTTTGCCGTAGCCGGAACCGATGCGGTGGTGCTGGTGCCGATCGGCTTCCTCAGCGACCACCTGGAAGTGATTTGGGATCTGGACACCCAGGCCGCCCAGACCGCCGCCGAGCTGGGGCTGCGATTGATCCGCACCCCAACCGCAGGCCTGCATGAGGCATTCGTAACTGACCTGGCCGGACGGATCGGCGAGGCGCTTTCCACTGGTATCAGCCAAGCCGATGAAAGCCAGTATTGCCATGGCGGTTGCTGTTCGAATCCGCGTCTCCAGGCGCCGACTGTGCCTGGCTGTGCGCTATCGGCTAATGCACTGCCGACCAACGCGCTGCCAGCCAGCGCACCTCCGGCGACTAGCCTGCACTCAGCCCCAGCTGACCAACTAGGCCACCACCGACCAGCCCGACCCAATCAGGAGTTGCGATGAAGCTACGACTAGCCACCCGCGGCTCGAAACTGGCGTGGGGACAATCCGGTCAGGTGGCCGACGCACTGCGCACCCTTGGCCATGAAGTCGAATTGGTGAAGATCACCACCCATGGCGATATCTCCACCGCCCCGTTGACCAGCATGGGCGGAGCTGGGGTCTTCGTCGGCGCGGTGCGGGCTGCGGTGCTGGATGGGTCCGCAGACTTCGCCGTCCATTCGTTCAAGGATCTGCCCACTGCCGCTGAAGCTGGCCTCACCTTGGCCGCAGTGCCGAAGCGTGAAGAGGCTGCCGACGCGCTGTGCAGCGCCAACGGGAAGACCCTGAGCCAGTTGGCTCCTGGTTCGAAGGTGGGCACTGGTTCGCCACGGCGTGCCGCTCAACTGCGGCTGCTGCGTCCCGATCTGGAAATCGTCGAGATTCGCGGCAATGTGGAAACCCGGCTGGCCCGAGCTGGTGCCGATCTGGACGCGGTCGTGCTAGCCGCAGCTGGCCTGATCCGTATTGGACTGGCCGAACACATCACCCAGCGTTTCGACCTGGCCACTTACCTTCCCGCTCCTTCACAAGGAGCTTTGGCCATCGAATGCCGCAGCGACGCCGCGTCCGTGATCGCCGCGCTGGCTGCGATCGATCACCGGCCCTCGCACCTGTCGGCAGTCGCCGAGCGGGCGGTATTGGCTGGGTTGCAGGCAGGGTGCGCAGCACCGGTTGGGGCCTATGCCCAACTCATCGACGACCAGCTTCACTTAGACGCGATCGTGGTGGCCGTCGATGGCAGCCGCAGCGTTCGTGCCCAGGCCACCGCTAGCGGCGACGCGGCGGGAGCTGCCGAAGCCGGCGCTGCGGTAGTGGCTGACTTACTCAGCCAAGGTGCGGCGACCCTGGTCGATCTGGGCGCCAGCAAGCCCAAATCGTTGGCGGGACGCCGCATTTTGCTGCCGACCCGCACTCCGTCGGGACTGCTGGAGGCATTGCGCGAAGCTGGCGCGGAAGTGACCACCGCCACCTTCACCGAACAACTGCCACTGCCCAATTCTGGTTTGGCAGCGGCTTTCACCCAGCAGTGGGATTGGGTGGTGTTTAGCTCACCAGCCGCCGTGCGCACCTGCCTTGATCTGGGCATCGACTTGGGCACCGCCTTGGCCTCGGCCAAGGTTGCGACGGTAGGCAGCGGCACTGCTGCGGCCCTCACTGCCGCCGGGGTCAAAGTAAGCCTGGTTCCCGAGGGTGGCGGCGGTTCGGCACTGGCGTCGGCCTTTCCAAGCGGTACCGGGCGAATCCTGCTGCCCGGGGCTGAACACCCCTCCGATCAGCCCATCGTCGGACTCCAGGAACGCGGCTGGACCACTGTGCAACTGCCGATCTACCGCACTGTCTTCGGACAAGTACCCGCCGAGGTTGTTGCTGCTTGGCAGGCCGGCAGTTTCGATGCTTTTGTGGTGACCGCCGGCTCTATCGTTCAAGCCGCACTCAGCGCCAGCGGCCTACCTGGGCCAAAGGTGGTGGCCATCGGTCAGCCCTCAGCGGCGGCAGCCAATGCGGCCGGTCTGGAAGTGGCCGCAATCGCCGAGACTCCAGATGCCGCGGGCTTGTTCGCTGCCGTTATGTGCACCCTTGGCACCATCTGAGGAATGTCAGCCGTGGCGTCTAGCCTCACGGGTATGGCTGAACACGCTGGTAGCTCCCTTACCAAACAACCCCTGATATCATCAGATATCACGGAGGTGATGACCATGCCCGATTTGTTGATTCGCGACTTTCCACCCGAGGATCTGGAGCTGCTCGACCAGCAAGCTCGCCGGCTCGGACTATCCAGAGCAGAGTATTTGCGACGCCAGTTGCACCAAAGCGCCCGTCAGCTCAACAACCCGGTTACGGTCGCAGATTTGGTCAATCTTGCGGAGTTGGTGACCGATCTCGACGATGACTCGGTGATGACATCAGCATGGTCGTAAACACAACCTGGCTGATCGACAAATCCGCCCTGGTCCGGCTGCCTGCCAGTCCGACGGCACTCGAATGGGCTAACCGGATTGAGCGTGGGCTGATCGCGATCTCAACACTCACTCGACTTGAGGTCGGCTATTCAGCACGCTCCGCCAGCGAACTGGTTCGTGCTTTCGGCGCCAATCCGCTGGCCGCGATGCCGGTGGAATACCTCACGCCAGCGATCGAGGAACGAGCTATCGAGCTACAGCGTCTGCTGGCTCAACGCGGACAGCACCGGGCACCATCAATCCCAGACTTACTCATTGCGGCCACCGCAGAACTGACGGGGCGAAGCGTGCTCCACCTCGACAAGGACTTCGAACTGATCGCCGAGATCAGCGGTGCCCCGACCCAGCGCCTCGATCAGATCAGCGGCACCAAGTCAGCCACCGAGTTGAACACCAGCGAGGGCCGGTAGGGGAAGGTCTCGATCTCTTCTTCGGTGGTAACCCCCGACAACACCAAGGCGGTCAGCAGGCCTGCCTCCATGCCCGCCACGATGTCGGTGTCCATTCGGTCTCCGATCATGGCAGTGGTTTCGGAGTGGGCTTCGATCCGGTTCATGGCTGAACGAAACATCATCGGGTTGGGTTTGCCGACCACATAGGGCTGGCGGTTAGTCGCTGAGGTCACCATCGCTGCCACTGCACCGGTCGCGGGCAACGGCCCAGACGGCGAGGGTCCGGTGGTATCGGGATTGGTGACGATGAACCGGGCACCTGAATTGATCAGGCGAATCGCCTTGGTGAGGGCTTCGAAGGAATAGTTGCGGGTCTCCCCCATCACCACATAGGCGGGGTCGGTTTCGGTCATCACGAAGCCAGCTTCGTGCAGCGCGGTAGTCAGTCCAGCCTCACCAATCACGAAGGCGGTCTTTTCGCCTGGTTGGCCCGCCAAGAAGGCGGCGGTGGCCAAGGCTGAGGTCCAAAGATTCTCCTCGGGCACATTCAGTCCAGACAGCGCCAGGCGCGCTGACAGGTCTCGTGGGGTATAGATCGAGTTGTTGGTCAGCACCAGAAATCGCCGGGAGGTATCCACCCAGCGGTTCAGCAGTTCGACTGCACCAGGCACCGGTCGTTCCTCGTGAACCAGCACTCCGTCCATGTCGGTGAGCCAGCATTCGATGTCGCGCACACTTCGAGTCATGAAACCAGTGTTGCACTCGCCGGTATCCAGATCATGAACGCCAAACTGTTCGGCCACTGACGCAGTGATGGTCCACAATGGCTGGTATACCCAGCTGAGGAGCATATTTCGCATGTCAGAGATCGTCCGCAGACCACGACGATTGCGCGTCACACCCGCCGTAAGGCGGTTGGTGGCCGAAACCCGAGTTCACCCGTCCCAACTGATTCTGCCGGTATTCGTGGCCGACGGTCTGGACGAGCCGCGACCGATTAGCTCCCTGCCAGGCGTCGTGCAGCACACCATGGAGTCGGTCCGCGCCGAAGCAGCTCGGGTGGTGGACGCAGGCCTTGGCGGCATCGCACTGTTCGGCGTGCCTGACATTGACGACAAAGACTCGATGGGGACCGCCGCCTACTCCAGCCAGGGCATTCTCAACCGAGCCATCGAAGCTGTGCGCGCTGAAGTTGGCGACGAAACCGTGATCATCGCGGACACCTGTCTGGACGAATTCACCGACCACGGCCATTGCGGCATCCTCGACGAGGTGGGCGGCGTCGACAACGACGCCACCGTCGAGCTGTACCGCCGCCAGGCCGTCTCCCAGGCCGAAGCTGGCGCCCATTTCGTGGCCCCCTCGGGAATGATGGACGGCCAAGTGCTCGCGATCCGCGAAGCTCTCGACGAAGCTGGCTTCTCCGAGACCGGCATCATGGCCTACTCGGCCAAATACGCCTCGGCTTTCTACGGCCCCTTCCGGGAGGCCGTTGGCTCCTCCTTGCACGGCAATCGGCGCAGCTACCAACAAGATCCGGCCAACCGCCGCGAAGGCCGCCTCGAAGCCAGCCTGGACGAGTTTGAAGGCGCCGACATTTTGATGGTCAAGCCAGCCAGCCACTATCTCGATGTGCTGGCCGAAGTGGCCGAGGCCAGCCAGGTCCCGGTAGCGGCCTACCAGGTCTCGGGTGAATACGCCATGATCGCCGCCGCGGCCGAACGCGGCTGGATCGACCGTCAGGCCGCCCTCACCGAAGCCACCACCTGCATCGTCCGCGCTGGTGCTGACATCGTGTTGACCTATGCCGCATTGGAGCTTGCCGAATGGCTGCGATGAGTAATGAGACCGCTTTTGCTCGCGCCAGCGCAGTGATTCCCGGCGGTGTGGATTCGCCAGTCCGCGCCTTCGGCTCGGTCGGTGGCACGCCGCGGTTCATTGATCATGCCTCCGGTGCTTACATCTATGACGTTGATGGCCGCGAATACCTCGACCTGGTCGGCTCTTGGGGGCCAGCGCTGTTGGGCCATGCCCATCCTCAGGTAGTGGCTGCGGTACAGACTGCCGCGGCCAAAGGGCTGAGTTTCGGCGCACCCACGGTGGCCGAAGCCGAGCTGGCCGAGTTGGTTCGCGCCCGAGTGCCGATTGCCGAAAAGGTGCGACTGGTCTCTACCGGCACCGAAGCAACGATGACTGCGATTCGGCTGGCCCGTGGGGCCACCGGACGCGACCTACTAGTCAAGTTTGCGGGCTGCTACCACGGCCACTCCGACGGTCTCTTGGTGGCCGCTGGTTCGGGCATCGCAACCGCCGGATTGCCAGGTTCAGCAGGTATCCCGGAGCCGATTGCCGCCCAGACGCTCGTGGTGCCCTACAACGATTTTGACGCAATCAAGGCGGTCTTCGCCGAACGCGGCGATCAGATCGCGGCAGTGATCACCGAACCGGCCGCGGCCAATATGGGCATCGTGCCCCCTGAGCCTGGTTTCAACGAATTGCTCCGGGAACTAACCAGTGCCCACGGCGCTTTGCTGATCTATGACGAGGTGCTAGTCGGATTCCGGGTTTCAGCCTCAGGTTGGTGGGGCCTAGAAGGCCGCACCGTAAGCCCGGATCTATTCACCTTCGGCAAGGTAGTCGGCGGTGGCATGCCACTGGCCGCGCTCGGCGGGCGCGCCGAAGTGATGGATCTGCTCGCTCCGGTTGGCCCGGTCTACCAAGCTGGCACGCTGTCGGGGAACCCGCTGGCCACAGCTGCCGGGATCGCCACCTTGAAACTGGCCGATGCCGCGGTTTACGCCAAGGTAGATGCCGCTTCGGCCACGCTGTCGGCTGCGGTTACCGAAGCACTCAGCAACGCAGGTGTGCCGCACCGGCTACAGAAGGCCGGGTCACTGTTCAGCGTCTTCTTCGGCATCAATGGACCAGTGCGCAACTACGCCGAGGCTCAAACCCAGAATGCAGGTGCTTACCGGGCGTTCTTCCATTCACTGTTGGACGCTGGGATCGCTTTGCCACCGTCCGCATTCGAGGCTTGGTTCGTCTCGGCGGTTCATGACGACGAGGCTCTCAGTAGGGTCCTGGAAGCACTCCCAGCTGCAGCGATGGCAGCCCGAGCCAGCTTGAACTGAACCACAAACGGCAAACGTCTTGGTGAGCGCTATTGCTAGCGCTCACCAAGACGGCCGGCAACTGATCAGAAGCTACGCAGCACCGCACCCCAACGCTGGCCTGCAACGGCCACAGCAGCATCGCGGGCAGCCGAAGTCTCGGCATCGGTGAGCGTCCGGTCAGCTGCCCGGAACCGCAGCGCGAAGGCCAGCGACTTGTGCCCGGCTGGCACCTGGCCACCGGTGAACACATCGAACAGCGCGATCGACTCCAGCAACTCACCAGCGCCGGCAACCAGCGCAGCTTGCACCTGGGCAACATCAACTGCCTCTGGCACCACCACGGCAACGTCCTCTTTGGCCACGGGATGGCCCGAGACCGGCAGAATCGAACCATTCACAGGTGCGGTAACCACCAGCAGATCCAGATCGATCTCCAACGCTGCCGCCCGCTCAGGCAAACCAAACTCTGCGATTACTGCAGGATGCAGTTCGCCAGCAAAACCAATGGCGATTCCATTCACGCTCAGTTCAGCGCAGCGTCCCGGGTGCCAGGGCATCTGCTCGGCGGCCAGTCGCTTCACCGTGACGCCCACCGCAGCGCCCAGCAAATCGGCAAGGGCAAATGCCTGCCGCCAACCAGCGGATTCGCCAGTTCCGTCCCAACCAGGACGGCGCCACTTCCCAGCCACCACGGCGGCCAAGTGTCTGGGCTGGACCGGCATCGCCGAGGCGATCTCAGCCAGTTCCTGCTCAGTTGGGCGATGCGCCACGCCGGGAATCGGCGCGGACTTGCCCGAGCCAGCAAAGAACACCGAACCAGTCTCGTACAGGGCCAAATCGTCATTGCCGCGCGAAGTGTTGCGTCCAATCGCTGCAAACAGCCCCGGCAAGATCGAGGTGCGCAGGTGGGGCTGAGTCTCGGCCAAGGGATTGGCCAACCGCACCAATGAGCGGCGCGAATCCTGCGCTGGCACCCCCATCTTGTCCAAGTCTTCGGCGGACGCGAACGGGAAGGTCAGCACCTCCACGAAGCCTGCAGCGGCGGCGGCGCGGCCCACGGCACGTCGGGCCCGCTGCTCGCGGGTCAAACCGCTTCCCACCGGAGCCGGCGGCACGATTGAGGGAATCTTGTCGAAACCGATCTTGCGGCCAACCTCTTCGACGTAGTCGTAGGGATCGCGCAGGTCAAGGCGCCAACTCGGCGGCGTGAGCGTCAACTCGGTACCGGCTACGCGCACCTGGCAGCCGCTGACAGTGAGAATCTCGACCACCCGATCAGTGGCCACCTCGACCCCAAGAATCTGGGACGGCAGGTCCACCGAAATCACCTGGGACGGCGAATCGGGCACGCGGCCAGCCACTGTCTCGGCCGCAGCCAAGGTGCCGCCAGCCAGCTCCACCAGCAGCTTGGCCGCCAGGTGCGCCGCACTGTAGGCGGCGCCAGCATCGACCCCGCGGTGGAATCGTTTAGAGGCCTCAGACGGCAGGTTGTGGCGCCGCAGAGTGCGCGAAATCGTGGCTGAATCGAAATTGGCCGCCTCGATCAGCACCTCGGTAGTGGCCTCGCCCAGCTCAGTGGTTTGCCCACCCATCACCCCGGCTAAACCGATTGCACCGGTGTCGTCGGTGATCAGCAGATCAGCAGCATCCAAGACTCGAGTCTGGTCATCCAAGGTGACCAGCTTCTCGCCAGCCCGCGCCTTGCGCACCACGATCGGCCCGCTCAACCTGGACGCGTCGTAGGCGTGCAGTGGCTGGCCGGTTTCCAGCATCACATAGTTGGTGATGTCGACCGCCAGCGAGATCGAACGCATGCCCGACATCACCAGGCGCCGGGCCATCCACCTCGGGGTCGGCCGGGACGGGTCAATTCCAGTCACGCTGAGGGCCACAAACAGCGGACAGGCCGGATCAGCCAATTCCACCGGGTAACCGTCGGATTTGGCTGCCGGGGTAGACAAGGCGACCACATCGGTGAACTTCAGCCCAAGGTTTTGGGCGGCCTCGCGGGCCAATCCGCGAATCGAAAGGCAGTAGCCAATGTCTGGGCTGACGTCGATATCGAGCACATCGTCACGCAACACCAAGACCTCGGCTGGGTCATCGCCTGGCTTCAACGCGGTGCCGTCGTCCAAGACCTTCGGCAGCACGATGATGCCGGAGTGATCGTTGCCAATTCCCAGCTCATCCTCGGCGCAGATCATGCCGTCAGAGACGTGGCCGTAGGTCTTGCGCGCCGCAATCTCGAACCCGCCAGCCAAGACCGCACCGGGCAACGAAACCACCACCAGATCACCGACGGCGAAGTTGTGCGCCCCACAAATCACACTGCGACAACCGGCCGGGTAGGCCTCATGCGGCTGGTTGTGGTTCGGGCCAACATCGACCTGAACCCAGCGGATCACTTTGCCGTTCTTCTGCGGCTCGTCCACGAAGGCCAAGATCTGACCGACCACGATTGGGCCGCTGACATCAGCACCAACCTCATCGACGGTTTCAACCTCGAGCCCGGCGCGAATCAGCACCTCGGACAGTTCACGTCCATTCATCGCCTGAGGCAGGTCGACATACTCGGCCAGCCAACTCAACGGCGCCCTCATCGTGCCATCCCCTTCAGTGAGCGGCTGAACCGCACATCTCCTTCAACCATGTCGCGCATATCGGCCGCGTTGTTGCGGAACATCAGCGTCCGTTCAATGCCCATGCCGAAAGCGAAACCGGAGTAGATCTCGGGGTCGATGCCGCAGGCGGTCAGCACCCGCGGATTCACCACCCCACAGCCACCCCACTCGATCCAACCCTGAGACTTGCAGGTACGGCACGGCGCGTCCGGATTGCCCACGCTCTCGCCGTGACACACGAAACACTTCAGATCGACCTCAGCTGAGGGTTCAGTGAACGGAAAGTAATGCGGCCGCATCCGGGTCTCGATGCCCTCACCGAACATGGTCTTGGCCAAGTGATCCAAGGTGCCCTTGAGATGCGCCAGCGAGATTCCCTTGTCAATACACAGACCTTCGATCTGATGAAAGACCGGAACGTGGGTGGCATCGAATTCGTCGGCTCGGTAAACCTTGCCTGGGCACACGATGTAAATCGGCAAATCCCTGGTCAACATCGAACGTGCCTGCACCGGTGAAGTGTGGGTGCGAAGCACCAGATGATTCTCCAACGGCTCTACGAACAAGGTGTCGCTGGTGGTGCGCGCCGGGTGATCCGCGCCAATATTCAAAGCGTCGAAGTTGAGCCACTCGGCCTCGACTTCAGGACCCTCGGCGATCTGCCAACCCATCGCGGTGAAGATGTCGCTGAGCTTCTCGATCAGCGCGGTGATCGGGTGCTGCGCACCTTCCGGTGTCAACTCCACCGGAAGAGTCACATCAATCCGCTCAGCCACTAGGCGGGACACCAACTCTTCGGTGTTGATCTCAACTTCCCGAGCAGTCAAGGCCGTGGCTACTCGCGCCCGCGCAGACCCCAACAGCTGACCAGCCTCTTTGCGCTGCGGACCAGGCAAGGTGCCGATGGCACGGTTCGCCAGCGCCAGTGGTGAACGATCACCAGAATGGGCCAGCCTCGCCTCCTTGAGCTCCGCTGAACTCCCCGCCCCAGCAAAAGCTGCCAAGGCAGCACTCGCTAAGGAATCAATCGATTCTGGGCTCAGATCGGCCTGCGATTCAGGGCCGGGCATGGACGTCACTCCTTCAATTCGACGCACGCTGCGCGCTAGCGCTGGCGTACAGGCACACTGCAGCTGCAGTGGCCAGATTAAGACTCTCCGCATGGCCGTAGATCGGCACGGCCACTGTGCGGTCAGCAAGTTCGAGATTTTCCACCGGCAGACCCCAGGACTCATTGCCCAGAACCCAGGCCGTCGGCGCGCTTAGCTCCGCCCCCAACCCGGTCAGGTCAGCCCCAGATGCACCATCGGTGGCAAAGACCTGCAGGCCTGCGTTACGACAGGCGGTGATTGCGTCAGGTAGTTCCACCCCGACCACCACCGGCAAGTGAAAGATGCTACCCACGCTGGCGCGAACCACCTTGGGGTTGTAGACCTCCACCGAATCCGAGCTCAGGATTACCGCATCGGCGCCGAAGGCATCAGCGCAGCGAATCACCGTCCCGGCATTCCCGGGATCGCGAACCTGGGCGCAGATCACCACCAACTTGGGCTTGGCGGCGAAAACATCTTGTAGCGACACATCAATGTTCTTAGCCACAGCGACCACGCCTTGGGGGGTCACCGTGTCAGTCATGGTGGCCAGGTTCTGTTCGCTCACGCCGTAGTAAGGCACACCAGCGGCTTGGGCCGCTTCAACCAGGTCAGTGTTGTCGATGGCCGACGACCAGCGGAAGAAAACCGCTTCGGTCAATCCGGGGACGGCCAAGGCCTCCCGCACGGCCTGGCGTCCTTCGACCAGAAACTTGCCAGTGTCCTTGCGTTCATTGCGTCGTTGCAGTGCCCGGGCGGCACGCAACAAAGCCTGTGACGGCTCAGGTAGTTCGAGTGATCCGACGGTCATCGTCGATCCTTCTGCTGGGAATAGGTCGGCCGGGCTCGATGTCTTCGAGCCCGGCCCAGTCTTGCACCTATGGGTCAGGCGACGGTGGCCGGCTGATTCTCCTTGGCGATAGCCACCAGCTTGGCGAAGGTAGCCGAATCGTTCACGGCGAGCTCGGCCAGGATCTTGCGATCGACCTCAACACCGGCGTTCTTCAGGCCGTTGATAAATCGGTTGTAGGTCATGCCCTCGGCGCGAGCCGCGGCATTGATCCGCTGAATCCACAACGAGCGGAAATCGCCCTTGCGAGCCTTGCGGTCACGGTAGGCATAGGCGTAGGAGTGCAGCAGCTGCTCCTTGGCCTTGCGGTACAGCCGGGACCGTTGACCCCGGTAGCCGGACGCCTCGTCCAGAATCTCGCGACGCTTCTTCTGCGCGTTCACGGAACGCTTCACGCGTGCCATATCTGTTACTCCTCAGTTTCTTCGTTCTGGACAGACGTCACTTGCCGCGCTTGCCAAGAAGCTTGCGGGCTTTCTTGGCGTCACCGGGGGCAAGGACCTGATCGCCGTCCAAGCGGCGGGTCTGACTGGTCGGCTTGTGCTCGTTCAGGTGCATTTTGCCGGCCTGGCGATGCATAATTTTGCCCGAGCCAGTGACCCGGAAGCGCTTCTTAGCCCCCGAATGGGTCTTCATCTTCGGCATATCTTGCGTCCTTATCTTCTTCTTACAGGTCGATGTCAGGGTCCATGTTGTCGGCAGGCCCCCGCTTCTTCTTGTGCGTTCCAGCAGCTTGAGCAGCCGCGCGCAGTTCAACTTCCAGCCGATGCTCCTCTTCAGCAGCAGCGGCCCGGATGGCAGCTTTGGCGGCCTTAGCAGCTTCCACTTCCACCTTGGCTTCGGTCTTCTTGCGCGTCGGCGACAGGACCATCAGCATGTTGCGGCCGTCCTGTTTTGGCGCGGACTCGATGAAGCCATCTTCAGTGACGTCCTCGGCCAACTTCTTGAGCAGGTTGAAGCCCAGCTCAGGTCGGCTCTGTTCCCGTCCGCGGAACATGATGGTGATCTTCACCTTGTCGCCAGCCTTAAGGAACCGAATCACGTGACCCTTTTTGGTCTCGTAGTCGTGGCTGTCGA
>DHWU01000036.1:24821-36007 GCA_002413345.1 Propionibacteriaceae bacterium UBA5174
CGTAGTCGTGGCTGTCGATCTTGGGGCGAAGCTTCATTTCTTTGATCACGGTGTTGGTCTGATTGCGCCGCGACTCGCGGGCCTTCTGAGCAGCTTCGTACTTGAACTTGCCGTAATCCATCAACTTGGCTACTGGCGGGCGAGCCATCGGTGCTACCTCGACTAGGTCAAGGTCAGACTCCCGGGCCAGACGCAGGGCGTCGTCGATCCGCACGATGCCGACCTGCTCCCCGGCAGGCCCGACTAGTCGCACCTCGGAAACCTTGATGCGATCGTTGATCCGCGGTTCAGTGCTGATGTGTCCTCCAATGACTCGTTGCCGATTGATTCTGAGCATCAAAAAAGGGCCTCCGCGCACGCGAAGACCCTGAAGCTTCGGCGACGCTGACGCGCCGCTCCGCTATACCGACCTGTCACCTTTGCGGCGATCAGGTGGGAGCTCAGGTCTCCACTTTCGCGGACTGCCACCTATTCGGTGCAGTCGATCACCGGTGATTCTAGCCTTAAGCCCGCCTCAACAACCAATCGGCTAGAGCCGGCAGGCGTGAATGCTGGTGACCAAGATGGCCTCGGCGCCCACTTCCCAAAGCTCGTCCATGATCTGCTGGGCCTGCTTTGCCGGGATCAACGCCCGAACAGCCACCCAACCAGCTTTGGCCAGCGGAGACACCGTGGGCGCATCAAGGCCTGGAGTGACCGCAGTAGCAACGGCAAGCTTGTCGGTGGACACGTTGTAGTCAACCATCAGGTAATCGCGGGCGGTGAGCACACCATTGAGCCGGCGCACCAACAGTTCCAGGCCCTCGGGCGCAGCCACTCCGCGACGCTGAATCAGCACAGCTTCCGACTCCATGATCGGCTCGCCAAACAGTTCCAAGCCAGCCTTCTTCAAGGTGCTGCCAGTTTCAACGACGTCGGCAATCACATCAGCCACGCCGAGGCGCACCGAAGATTCCACCGCGCCATCAAGGTGGATCAATCGAGCGGTGATCCCGGATTTGGCCAGATAGGCCTCAACCAGACCGGAATAGGAGGTGGCGATCCGCTTTCCCTCCAGGTCGGCCACGCTCCAGGCCGAACCACTGGGAGCGGCGAACCTGAAGCGAGTACCACCGAAGCCCAAGGACTTCACCTCGTCGGCGTCAGCTCCCGAATCGAGCAGCATGTCGCGTCCAGTGATTCCGAGGTGGAGCGTGCCCTCCCCCACGTACACCGCAATATCGCGGGGGCGCAGGTAGTAGAACTCAACCCCATTGGTCTCATCGATCAGCACCAAATCTTTGCTGTCATGACGCTGCCGGTAGCCAGCCTCGCGCAGCATTTCGGCTGCACCTTCAGACAGCGAGCCCTTATTGGGCACTGCGATCTTCAATAGTTCTGCGGCCATTCCAGGTTCCTCTTTCCGGCTCACAGGTATTCGTAGACGTCTTCGAGTTCCAACCCGAGGGAAATCATCATCACCTGCAGGTGGTAGAGCAGTTGACTGATTTCCTCGGCGGCCTCGGCCTTCGACTCGTATTCGGCGGCCATCCAGACTTCAGCGGCCTCCTCCACGATCTTCTTGCCGATGGCGTGGACCCCGGCGTCCAGTTCGCGCACGGTGCCCGAACCTTCCGGACGGGTGACGGCGCGCACGCGCAACTCGGCGAAGAGGTCTTCAAAGGATTTGCTCACGTTCGCGCAGCCTACCGGCGATGACGTTGGCCTGCACCCCAAGTCGGGTTGTCCGAATTCTGAATCTAGATCGACCGGTTCGCCGATTAGAGGCGGGTGGCGAAGGTGTGGGGGCAGGGTTTCGGCCACGGGCGCGGCAAAAAGCTGGTTGCCCAAGCGCCTAGGCTGTCCGAGGACCGAAAGGGGTAGCCAATGAGCTGGCTAGAAGCGATCGTGCTAGGCATCGTGCAGGGACTGACTGAATTCCTGCCGATTTCATCGAGTGCACATCAGTCGATCGTGGGCCAACTGTTCTTCAAGGGCCAGAATCCGGGGGCGGCGTTTACCGCGGTCACTCAGCTGGGCACCGAGACCGCGGTCATCCTTTACTTCGCCAAAGACATCGGACGCATCATCTCCCGGTGGTTCTTGGCACTCTTCGGCAAGGTTCCCCGCAACGATCCGGACGCCCGGATGGGCTGGCTAGTGATCCTCGGTTCGCTGCCGATCGGGCTGCTGGGCCTGTTATTCAAGAGCGCTATCGAGGGCCCACTGCGCAATCTGTGGATCACTGTGGCCATGCTGGCTGGCTTCGCCGTTGTGTTGTGGATCGCCGACCATGTGGCCAAGCACACCTATGAGCTCAAGGAGCTGACCTGGATCGACGGCATCGCTTTGGGTTTCGCCCAGGCACTGGCGCTGATTCCGGGAGTTTCCCGCTCCGGCGCCACCATCGCAGGTGGTTTGTTCCTGGGTTACAAGCGTGAGGCTTCAGCTCGTTATGCCTTCTTGCTGGCGATTCCGGCCGTGTTCATCTCCGGACTGTTCGAGTTGAAGGACATTCCCGGATCACCGGCGGACTGGCCCCAGATCATCGTGGCCACTCTGCTCGCCTTCGGAATCGGCCTGGCCGTGATCCACTGGCTGCTGAAGTACGTCAGCAAGCACAACTTCTCAATCTTCGTCTGGTATCGCCTCGCTCTGGCTGCCGTAGTGGCCGGGTTACTGCTCACTGGCTACTTGCAGCCCTAAGGTTGGGCCATGCAGCTCAGGGCAGTCGGTCGCAGCGGCCTTCAAGTTTCGCGGCTCGGCCTGGGCACCCTCACCTGGGGTCGAGAGACCAAGTTGGAGGACGCTCGCACGGTATTGCGCAAGTTCGTGGCCGCTGGCGGAAACCTGGTTGATACCGCCGCGGCCTATGCCGCCGGCGATGCTGAACGGATCATTGGACGCCTGATTCGCGCTGGCGATGTGGTCCGCGATGACTTGGTGATCGCCACCAAAGCTGGTTTCGGAATCCGTAATGGCCACCGAGTGGTCGATACCTCCAGGGCTTCACTGCTGGGCGACCTGCAGGAATCGCTGCGCCGACTGGGCACTGACCACATCGACTTGTGGCAGTTGCATGCCTGGGGTTCGGCGCCGCTGGAAGAATCCCTGGCGGCCATCGATACGGCCACGGCCTCCGGTTACATTCGCTACGCCGGGCTGAGCAATTTTGTGGGCTGGCAGACCGCCCAAGCCGCCACCTGGCAAGGCGCCTTTCCCGGACGCACCCCGATCACCAGCGCCCAGGTGGAGTATTCCCTGCTGACTCGCCGGGCCGAGGTCGAAGTCATTCCGGCTGTTCAGGCTTTCGGCATGGGGTTCTTCCCTTGGTCACCGATCGGTCGCGGCGTGCTAACCGGCAAATATCGCGCTGGCCTGCCACGAGGATCTCGCGGTGCGAGCGAACACTTCGCCTGGTTTGTCGAGCCCTATCTGGAGCAGCGGTCACGTTCGGTGGTCGAAGCGGTGTGCCTTGCTGCCGACGGGCTGGAAATGACCCCAGCCCAGGTGGCCTTGCTGTGGGTGCGTGACGCTCCCGGGGTCACCGCTCCCCTAGTCGGCGCCCGGACTGTCGCTCAGTTGGACACCTACCTGGCTGCCGAGGAACTGGAACTGCCCGCAGAGATTGTCTCTGCCTTGGACGACGTCTCCGGCGGACCAAATCAGTTGCGCAGCGCTGAAGAGCCCACCGTCGAGATCGGCTAGATCGGCCAAATTTGCCTGTGGATTACTAGATTTTCGCGAACCGAATTCACCTAGCCTGGCCAGAGTTGCCGTTCAGCTAGGAGCAATAATGAGGCGATTCGGATGGTTTTCGATAATCGGTGCCGTTCTCTTCGTAGCTGGATTAGTCCTGGCCCTGTGTGCCGGTCCAGACGATTGCTTCGATAGCCCCGCGCAATCAATCGACTTTGGCGAACAAGTCGCAGCCGTCACCAATTACGGCGTAATTTCGTCCACCCTGCCAGTGCGGATCACCGCCACCAGCGACACCGGTGAAACCTTCATCGGGATCGGCCACGCCATCGACGTAGACGATTACCTCAGCGGCCTCAGCGTGACCCGAATCGACGGGTTTTCTGCTCTCGGACTCACCAAGGAGACCGTCAAACAGGGGACTCTTGACCTGCCTGCGGCTCCAACCGGGCTGGACTTCTGGCAATCCAAAGCGGTCGGCGCTGGCACCCAGCAGGTGAGCGGACAGTTCACCAACCAGCCGGTCCAAGCGGTGATCACCACCGTGGGCAGCTATCCGACCACGGTGGTGATCTCTATCGGGGCATATCTGCCTGGCAGCTTCGCGGCTTCAGTGGCCCTAGCAGCGCTCGGAGCGGCTTTGATCGGCTTCGACTGGTGGCGACGCGGGCGCCGAATTGCCGCTGCTGACCAGCCCGCAGATCAACCACCGCCAGACAATGCGGAAACGACCCAGACCACCACTACTGCACCAAGACATGCCTTGCGAACCGGGTTCATTTCTGTTTGCACCTTGTCGCTGCTGAGTACTTCAGGTTGCTCGGCGCCAATCTCAACGCCCACCCTCTGGGGGTCGCCACCCCCGCGCGAGCAACTGACTCGCAACCCAGGAGCCGGACTGGATCTGGTGGCCTTCGCTGCCGATTACGACCGACGCAACAACGCCGCAATCAAAGCCTCTGCTGGTCCGACCTATTCGGCCGCTGAGTGGGCATCGGCCGATGGCGAACCAGTTCTAGGCATTGACCGATTCAGCACTGCCTGGTCACGAGAAACCAAGGCCGGACCTTCCTCATCGACGTGCCAAACCACCATCAAGGACGTCTATTCAACGCAGACAAGACAGTATCCATTGAGTCTGGTCACCACCCGCACCTTTGTCTGCGATGCAACAGAAGGGGAGCCCTATTTGAGCTATGCAACCTTCGTTCGCGATCACAGCTACTCGCCCTGGAAGCTTGCTGCCGATACCTGGCTTGACCGGGACGCCAGCGTCCCGAAATCCCACGCTGAACCTGCTGGAGAATCCCAACAGCAGGCCGCAATGAGGTTCGCCGAGGCCTTCGCAGACAATCTCACCACTGGCGGCGCGGCTGAACCCAAACTGCCAGCGAACGTACAGAAAGCGCGGAACTTCGAACTGGCCAAGACGAGCTGGTCCACGTCAACCTGGTCGGCCTCAGTGATCAAGGATCAGGTGTGCACCGTGCGTACCGAACGTGGCACCCTGGCGGTGGTGCCAATTCTGATTCGGCAACTCGACGTGGCCACCAAAGGCGGAATGTATTGGGAACACCCGTGGGATCGAATACGTCAACAGACCGGCACCCGAACTGAACTCATCAGTTGGCTCGGCCTGGTTGCAGTGATCGAGTTCGGGGATACCCCCAACGCCGTGCCCACGATCCCCACTTGGAACTACTACGACTACCTTCCGGCTTAGGCAGGCACTCTTGCCAGAGTTAGGCCCGATCTAGGAAGTCGTCAATCACCTGGCAGCCGAACTTCAACGAATCGATCGGCACGCGTTCATCGACACCATGGAACAGTGCCGCGAAATCCAGCTCGGGGGGCAGCTTGAGTGGCGCAAAGCCGAAACAGCGCACACCCAGCGGCGCCCATGATTTGGCATCGGTGCCAGCACTCATCATGAACGGGACCGCCACCGATCCCGGATCAGCGGCCTGCAAAGAATCGGTCATCGCTTGCACCAGGTCACCACTGAAACCAGTTTCTACCGCGATGTCGCTGGTCACCACCTCGTAGCGCACCTGGTCACCAATCAACTTGGCAATGGTGTCGTAGAACTCTTGTTCACCGCCGGGCAGGAAACGTCCGTCGATACCGGCAATCGCATCGCCGGGAATCACATTGTGTTTGTAGCCAGCTTTCAACATCGTTGGGTTGGCCGTGTTGGTCAGCGTGGCCCCCACCAGTCGCGATACTGACCCCAGCCGGGCCAAGGTCTGCTCCACGTCATCGGTACCGATCTGAATGCCAAGCGCGTCTTCAATCGCGGCCAAGAATGCCTGCACTGAAGGCCGAATCCGGGTCG
This sequence comes from Propionibacteriaceae bacterium UBA5174, assembly GCA_002413345.1. Lineage (GTDB taxonomy): Bacteria > Actinomycetota > Actinomycetes > Propionibacteriales > Propionibacteriaceae > Propionicimonas. Next base: position 30,835 of record DHWU01000036.1, read on the forward strand.
GCCAAGAGTGCGCTCCGATCCGAGTCACCGCGACGGCCAACTCGGTGATGGCATTGTCATCGTTGCGCATCGAACCGTGACCGGCCGTGCCGGAGGCGATCAGATTCAGCCAGGCCAGGCCTTTTTCGGCGGTCTGAATCAAATAGAGCCGCTGGTCATTGACTGTGAGCGAAAAGCCGCCAACCTCGCCGATCGCCTCGGTGCAATCAGCGATCAGCTCTGGGTGCTGGTGAGCTAACCAGCCAGCCCCTTTGCTGCCGCCAGCCTCCTCGTCGGCAGTAAACACCAACCTGACCGGACGCCGAGTAGGGCGTCCTTCTCGTTGACGCTGGCGCACCACCGATAACACGATGGCGTCGAAATCCTTCATATCTACCGCGCCACGGCCCCACAGATAACCGTCGATCACTTCGCCAGCGAATGGGTCGACCTGCCAGTCTTCAGCAATAGCTGGCACCACATCGGTGTGCCCATGAATCAACAGCGGTGGCAGGCTGGCGTCGCAGCCGTCCGGTTCCCAATTGGCCACCACAGAGGTGCGCCGATGTTCAGATTCGAACAGTTCACTCGCGATCCCGACCTCGTCGAGCTTGGTCGCCAGATACTCGGCGGCTTCCCGCTCACCCTTCGAACCTGCCGGCCCAAAGTTTGAGGTGTCGAAGCGAATCAGGTCACGGCACAGCCCAATAACTTCATCAGCTGCGCGCACCGAGGCTGTCATGTCCCCATCCTGCCACCGCTGCCAGGTCGGCTCGCCGGTAGGCGAAATCGCAAAGGCGAGCCTGCGTTGCTATAGTTCTCAGGCTGTGTGGGCTTGCCCAGACAGACCACCTGTCCGGGTGGCGGAATAGGTAGACGCGCTAGCTTGAGGTGCTAGTGCCCTTTATCGGGCGTGGAGGTTCAAGTCCTCTCTCGGACACAACGAAGAAGTGGCTCTGACTAGGGTAAGTAGTCAGAGCCACTGTCGTTCCCGGCCCCTTGCACAACATATGCACAACATCTCGGACCGCAGATTGGGCTCTGATGGGCAGGAGTGGGCTCACGGATCAGCCGAAGAAGCTGAGGTTCGACAGGAGCTGGTCTGCCGCTTCGATGATGCTGCGGGATTGGGCAACGGCCTCGGTCGCCTCTTCGACGTCAGAGGTCGCGGTGGCGGCTCTCGGGTACTCGAGCTCGTTGCGCCGTCGCCGCAGGAAGCCGAAGTTGCGGAAGCCGTCGCCGAACTGGGCACGGATGGCCGACTCGACGGCGACGTGGCCGCCGGCCGTGGTGGGGCGCAGTCCCTGCTGAGTCAGGAGGGCCGTCGCTGCGTAGCGGGCCGCGTCATAGGCGAGGACGAACGCGCTGTCGGGATCAGTGCTTGCGATGGAAGCTGCGGTCCCTAGCGTTCGGTGGGCCTGGTCCAGCAGTGGTCGCCCATTCGCGGCAGCGCCGGTGACTGCTTGCAGGTGTCTCACGCTGAGCAGCCGCTCGATCTCGGCCTCACCTCGCGGCCAGCGTGCCATCGACGTCCTCCTCACTAATCACGGTCAGCGTAGGCGAGGAACGGATCTGGGAGCTGAGCGGATCGTTGGGGTCGGCCCATTGGGCGTTGGATCGGATCGTCGGGTTCACGGGCAGGCCGAGTCTGGCCTGTGCCCGATCGCCTGCTTCGTAGACGTCTGCTCTCGCAACACCCTCGCCAACCACGAGGACGTCGATGTCATGCGGGGTGGCACCGGCCTCGCCAGCATGACGGGCCGCCCACGACCCGAAAATGACGATCTCAGTGGCTCCGGAGATCTTTGCGAACTCATCAGCCACGACGTGCTGGGGACCGAAGCTCAGCTCGAGCAGTCTGATGAGTGGCTCACTGGCGGGGTGATCCAGGTTCGCGTGGACCATGCGGCTGCGACTCACGTGCCGTTCGGCGATCATCGCCGCCGCCGCCAGCCGCTCGACTTCCCTGTGGATCGAGGTCAGCGGAGCCTTGATCCGTCGCGATAGGTCGGTGAGACTGAACTCCTGGTCCGGGTGCAGCAGGAGCAGGGCCAGGATCTCCGCCTGTGCCTGGCTGCGGAAGATCGGCAGGAGTGCCGGCGCCTCACTTCTCATAGATGGAATATATCTTCCATCTAAAGGAAGATCAACCGTTGGGGCGGATCATCGCTCGCGTCTCGAGGCGTCTACAGCGAGTGAGATGATCCAAAACCTAGTCAGCACAGCCTGACTAGGGGATTTTGCATCTGCGCGACAGCTGCTCCAGGTCACCTAGCCGATCAACTGGGCATAGGCACCCAGGTATTGATCGACCATTCGCGCCACCCCGAACCTGGCCTCGGCCCGCGCCCGGATGGCCCGCCGATCCAGACCGACGGCCGTCGGTATTGCTGCAACTGCGCCAGCCACATCGTCGGCCAGGAATCCGGTTACCCCAACGTCGACCACCGCAGGCATCGATCCCCTTCGATAGGCCACTACCGGCGTGCCACAGGCCATCGCTTCGACCACGGCCAGCCCGAAGGGCTCATCAAAACCGATCGGGTGCAAAAGCGCGGCGGCATTGCCCAACACCTCGGCACGTTTACTGGGCCCGACCGAGCCCAAATAGCTCACCGAGACTCCGTCCAAGTGCGGAGCCACTAGGGCGTCGAAATAGGCCTGGTCGTGGATCGGTCCACAGATCACCAATGGACGCCCGGCAGCGCGGGCAATCTCGATGGCTACCGCGGTGCCTTTGTCCGGATGGATGCGGCCGAATGCCACCAAGGTCTCTCCCCCAGGCCCCAGCGGCAGTTCGGTGAAATCGATCCCGTGATGGATGGTGGCCAAATAGTCCAGGCTTGGTGACCGGTCCGAATCCGAGATCGAAATGAAGGCCGAGCGCGAGCGTTGGTAGGCCGGCAAGATGCCCGCTCCGGAAAAGCCGTGGATCGTGGTCAGCAGGGGCGCTGCGCAGAACCGGTCGAAGGTCAGCGGTAACCAGTCGAGCTGGTTGTGTACCAGATCGAATTCGCCCGATCGGCCTAGCGCGTGGGAGACATGCAGCGCCTCCCAGACCCGTCCGTCCATCTCCGGGTCGGTGGCATATCCGTGCGGGCAGACCCCGTCCAGTTCTGCGGTGGTTACCGAATCAAGGGTGGCGAACAGTGTCACGTCCACCCCAGCTGCCACCAAACCTTCGGTGAGTAGGCTAGTTACCCGCTCCCAGGGTCCGTAATGCTGTGGTGGGGTGCGCCAAGCCACTGGCGCAAGCATTGCAATTCGCATGGCTGCCTCCATCTCGCAGATGGAGGCAGACCCCAGAAAGGACAGCAGCACACGGACGATTGATCCGCACATCCGCTTTCAGGCTACGCCAGCACCGCCGAGGCCAGGTCAGCACAAGCCTCACCGACTCCACCCCGAGGCTGACCCGACCAACTAGCCTGACCGTCATGGGTGTGAATACAACGACGTCACCACAGGCGTTCGCCGATGCTCACGATCTGATTCGAGTTCGTGGTGCCCGGGAGAACAACCTCAAAGGCATCGATGTGGATCTGCCCAAGCGCAGCCTCACGGTCTTCACCGGGGTATCCGGCTCGGGCAAGAGTTCCTTAGTGTTCGACACCATTGCCGCCGAATCGCAGCGGCTGATCAACCAGACCTACAGCGCCTTCGTGCAAGGCTTCATGCCGACCCTGGACCGTCCTGAGGTGGACCTCTTGTCTGGCCTGACGACGGCGATAATTGTCGATCAGGAACGGATCGGCGGTAACCCCCGGTCAACTCTGGGTACGGTCACCGACGCAAATGCGATGCTGCGAATCCTGTTCAGTCGTCTTGGTCAGCCCCACATCGGTTCTCCCCAAGCATTCTCCTTCAACGTGGCCACCGTCCATGGAAGTGGCGCGATCACCGTCGAACGCGGACCCGGCAAAGCCACCAAACAGCTCGCCAGCTATTCGGCCACCGGCGGGATGTGTGCCCGCTGCGAAGGCCTTGGCCAGATCAATGACATCGACTTGACCCAGCTCTACGACGACTCCAAATCGCTTGCGGAAGGGGCGATCACCGTCCCCGGGTTCAGCGCGGACGGCTGGTACGGGCGGATCTTTGCCGCAGTGGTTCCCGCAGATAAGCCCATTGCGCAGTTCACTGATCGCCAACTGCGCGAGTTCCTTTACGGTGCAGCTCGCCGAATCAAGGTGGACAACGTCAACCTCACCTACGAAGGTCTGGTGCCCCGGATCCAGAAGTCAATGCTCAGCAAAGACGTCGACTCCCTGCAGCCGCATGTGCGGGCCTTCGTGGAGCGGGCAGCCACCTTCACCACCTGCCCCGATTGCGAGGGAACCCGGCTCAATGCTGGTGCCCGATCGGTCAAGATCGCGGGGATCAATATCGCCCAGGCCTGCGCCCTGCAGATTTCAGATCTGGCCAAGTGGGTCGCTGCCCTTACCGAACCGTGGGTAGCCCCTTTGCTGAGTTCGTTGAGTCACCTTCTGGATTCCTTCGACGAGATTGGCCTGGGCTATCTGAGCCTGGATCGGCCCGCTGGCACGCTGTCTGGCGGTGAAGCTCAGCGAGCCAAAATGGTCCGTCACCTCGGCTCGGCTTTGACCGATGTCACCTACGTTTTCGACGAGCCGTCGATCGGGTTGCACCCGCACGACATCGCCCGAATGAACACCTTGCTGCTGCGCCTGCGCGACAAGGGCAATACCGTGTTGGTCGTTGAGCACAAACCCGAAGTGATCGACATCGCCGATCAGGTGGTTGATCTGGGCCCCGGCGCTGGTGTGTACGGCGGCACCGTGTGCTTCGCCGGTACCGTGGCCGGGCTACGGGCCAGCGACACCCTCACCGGACGCCACCTCGACGATCGCGCCCAGCTCAAGGCGAGCATCCGTGAACCCAGCGGGACGCTACCGATCCGCGCCGCGTCCACCCACAATCTGCGCGCGGTCGATGTTGACCTCCCATTGGGAGTGTTGTGCGTGATCACTGGGGTGGCCGGTTCGGGCAAGAGCTCACTGATCTCGGGCTCAGTGAGTGGGCAAGCCGGCGTGGTCACCATCGATCAGGGCGCCATTCGTGGATCTCGGCGCAGTAACCCAGCTACCTACACCGGTCTGCTTGAGCCGATCCGCAAGGCCTTCGCCAAGGCTAACGGCGTCAAGCCGGCGCTGTTCAGCGCCAATTCCGAAGG
>DHWU01000036.1:36331-52429 GCA_002413345.1 Propionibacteriaceae bacterium UBA5174
GTGGCCACCACCTGCGAAGAATGTGCTGGCAAGCGGTTCCAAGCTTCGGTTTTGGAGTATCACTTGGGCGGACGCGACATCAGCCAGGTGCTGGCAATGTCGGTTGCCGAAGCCGAGCAGTTCTTTAGCTCTGGGCAGGCGCGCACTGCAACTGCGCTCGCAATTCTCACTCGACTGGCCGACGTTGGCCTGGGCTATTTGACGCTTGGCCAGCCTTTGACCACGCTTTCCGGTGGTGAACGGCAACGACTCAAACTTGCCGTCCAATTGGCCAATCAAGGCAGCATTTATGTATTGGACGAACCCACGTCAGGACTGCACTTAGCCGACGTCGAACAGTTCCTTGGGCTGGTTGATCGACTAGTGGATGCGGGCAAGTCTGTGATCGTGATCGAACACCATCAAGCCGTGATGGCGCACGCCGATTGGATCATCGACCTTGGGCCCGGCGCTGGCCATGATGGCGGCACGTTGGTGTTTGAAGGCACCCCGGCTCAGCTAGTGGAACAACGGTCGACCCTCACTGGGCAGTATCTGAATCGATATCTCGGCAGCTGAATCGGAGCAAAGCCCTAGCGGACAATTGCGGGTTGTCCGGCGCTCGAATACCTAAAGCCGATGCCCCGAACTTGGTGGCTACACTTCTCGCAAATAGTTCACGAAGGGTCTGGACATCGCCGCCGACGGCACCATCTACGTACCCAACGCTGGCGACGGCACCATCTCCGTCATCAACAACGGACAAGTCACCAACACCATCACCGTCGGCAAAGACCCAACCACCCCAGTAATCGCGGCCGACGGCACCATCTACGTAGCCAACGCCGGCGACGGCACCGTCTCCGTGATCAAAGATGGCAAGGTCGCCAGCACCATCACCGTCGGCAAAGACCCAGCCACCCCGGCAGTCGCTTCCGACGGCACCGTCTACGTGCCCAATGGCGATGACGGCACCGTCTCCGTACTGCGGTAGTCGCTAATCGGTAGTCGGGCGCAGCAACAAAGCAGTAGCCCTGGTCGAGCATGCTCGACCAGGGCTACTTGACTACGAAACTCAGACGGGCTGCAACTCCCGATGCTCATCTTTGGCCAGGCCATAGAAGAACAGCGAAACCGGGCGGTACATCACATGGGCGAACTTGGTGAACGGCAAGAACAACACCAACTCCATCGCGATCGCCACATGCACTAGGAACACCCAGTACGCCCAGATTTGCGGTCCGGGCAGGTAAAGGGCCACCTCAATGACAAATCCGGTCAGACCGGTGAGCATCAGCAACCACAAGAACAGCCAGTCCGCTGGTGAACTGTGTTTGGCCGCCGAACTCACCTGCTGGCGACGATTGATCATGAACCAGCTCACGCCATACATCAGAGCCAGCCCGGCAACCGTGCCTAGCAAACGGATCGGATACCAAAGCGGCACCGCCGTGCCGGTCGGCTTTACCCCGGCCATGTCGAGCACGTAGTTCAAAGTGGTGGCCACGAACAGCCCGATGAAGCCCCACAACGTGAGGAAGTGAATCAGCCAGCGGCGCCGGTACAACGGTTCGGCCGGTTCGTCATCGGCACAGTCCTCCCGGAACCGCTTCTGACCCAAGGATTCGACGCCGATCGAATACCAAAGCGCGCGAAAGGTACGTCCCCAAGCGGCCTTGGATCCAAACAAAGACTTGGCACTGACCTGATCACGCTTGGCGATACCGCGGATCATGAACACCAGATTGATCACCGCGAACAGGGCCACCACGCCCATCAGGATCAGCCCGACCAGGTGAATCCAGTGGTACGGAATGAAGTCGAAGAAGGCCAACCTTGCCCGAGTCTCTTGCTCACGCACTGAGGCGAAGAACAGCGCAAAGAACAGCATCGCCGCAATCACAATCACGCTACCGAGCACCGGCTTGGTGCTCAGCGCCCGGGCGATCCCGGTCTTGTCCAACTTGGCGATCGCGAAGCGCCGGGCCGTCGCCATGAACTCAGCCGGGTCAGCTTCTTGCGGACACCGTGAGGTACACATGCCGCACTGGTAGCAGGTCCACAACTCCTTGCTGGTCACCAACTCATCGGTGAGCCCCACTTGGGCCAGCCGGATGAACCGCCTGGGAAAAGTGGCGTCGTTGTCGGCCAGTGGGCAGATCGCGGTGCAGTTGCCGCAGGAATAGCAGGCGTTGACATCTGGCGCGCCGAACTTTTGCAGGTCGGTGATCAGATTCAGATCGACCATAGTGGCCATGACTAGACCTGCCTTCCGGTAGCTGCGTAGGCGAAATAGCCGTCATCGTCGGCTTCGGAGCTTTCGACCAGAAAGCCATAACGACGCATCCCCATCACCCAATAGACGACCTCGTTGGCTGGGGCCCCGAGTCGTTCAGCCAGCTCTGGGACGGTGAGCGGCGCTTCGGCCACCGCCTCAAGAATCGGCTTGTGCATCAAAGGTTCCTCGCGGATGACTTCCCGAGGGTCACGCAATACTTGACTCATGCCACCGGCTCCTTGTCTGGCACCTCGGTAATGACCATCTCTTCGATCGCAGCCAACATCTGTTCATCGGTGTAGCCCAATAGTTCGATCGCATCCGAACCGCACACTGGGACGCAACCGCCGCAGCCCTTACAGGTGGCCGGATCGATTGAGGCGGCCATTCGACCGTCCCATTCGATGCTGGTGATCGATCCGTAAGGACACACGGTGAGGCATTCACCACTCGAGATGCACTTGTCCGGATCAATCCGAGCCACCAGCGGATCCAGATCGGCATAGCCCTTCTTCAGCAGCGCCGCGCTTTGAGCGACCGCAGCCAGACCGGCCGACACGCTCTCCCCCACTGTCCGCGGACTCTGGCAACAGCCAGCGATCAGCAACCCGTCCACCACTGTCTCGACTGGACGCAGCTTGGGATGAATCTCGTTGAAGAACCCGTCGGTGCCCACCGGAACCTTCAACAACTCCACCAACGAAGTGTTCTCCCGCGGCACCATGCCGGTGACTAGTACCACCAGATCCACTGGCAAGGTCACTTCTTGGCTTTGGGTCAGCAGGTCAGTCACTGTTACACCGAGAGCGCCCGAATCGAGTTTGGCAACCTCCGGTGGGGTGTCCGCGTCGAATTTGAGGTAGGTCGAGCCGCCTTCGCGCGACTCGTTGTATAGCAACTCATATTTGCCGTAGGCCCGGACGTCGCGGTACACGTGGAACTGCCGGATAGCCGGATCCAAGTTGTTCACCAGCAGCGAGGTGTGAATCGCCGAAGTGCAGCAGTACTTCGAGCAATGCTCATTGCCACCGCGCTGCCGCGAGCCCACACAGTAGATGTAGGCCAACGAACGCACCGGACGACCTTGATAGCTGAGCTCGCCGGCGGCCGAAGAATCCACCAGTTCCTTGAACTGCGGCAGCGTGACTACCCCGTCCATGCCATAGCCGTATTCACCAGAAGCCGGATCATACGAATCGAACCCGGTGGCCACGATGATGGCACCGACATCTACTTGGAGGGTCTTGTCTGACCCCTCTCGATGCAGAGTGACTTCCATCTCGTAGTTGCCGAAGCTGCCAGCCTTACCGGTCACCTCAGCATTGGTGTAGACGGTGATATCGCGGCGCTGTGTGATCTGCTCCACCAAGGAGGCCACCTGGTCGCGTCCCGAATCATCGTTGGGGAACATGGCGCCGAAGCCACCAACCCAGCCACCCAGGTGGTCGGATCGTTCCACCAGGATCGCCTCAATGCCGATCTCGGCCAGGCCGATCGCAGCGCGCAACCCAGCGATACCGCCACCGATCACCAACGTCCGGGGCAGGGTTTGCACTCGCAACGCCTGCAACGGATCAGACAGCCGGCTCTTGGCGACACCGGCTCGGACTAGGCCGATTACCTTCTCGGTCGCACCGGCCTTGTCATGCGGGTGGGCCCAGGATGCCTGCTCGCGAACATTCACCTGGGTGTAGGTGTAGGGGTTTAGGTCGGCCCTGGAAGCAACATTTCGGAAGGTCACCTGGTGCAGCTTCGGCGAACACGATGCCACTACTAGGCCATCGAGTTTCTCCGCGCGAATGGCATCGATCATGTCGTGTTGGGTGCCATCCGAACAGGCGAACACCGTGGTTTCTGACACCACCACCCCCGGCTCATCGGCCAGAGCTTCCCGAACGGCATTGACATCTACATAGTCGGAGATATTTCCACCGCAATGGCAGATGAAGACCCCAATCCGGCGGTCCTCCGGCGCTGGCTTGTCTGGCTTGGCAGCTGCGTCCTTACTCATGCCAGCACCTCCTCAGGTTCTTTGGCGAAGTGTTGATGCTCTAGGTGAGCAGCCACCTGAGCCACTGCCGCACCGGCGTGCAAGATGGTGTCCACGATGTCTTTGGCTCCGGCAGCCGTGCCAGCCACGAAGACTCCCGGGATGTTCGTCTGTCCTGGACTGATCTCGGCGCTTGGTTCGGCCACGTAGTAGTACTCGTCCAACCCCAACGGGGCGTCGGAAAAGAGCGTCTCGACATCCCGGTTGGGTTGAATCCCAACCGCAAGCACCACTAGGTCGTAGCTGGCCTCCACGATGCCGCCACCGTTATCGATGTCTTCGTAGCGCACCAGCAGATCACCATTTGGTTCTTCGGTGATCTTGGAGACTCTGCCCTTCAGGTAGATCGCCCCCATGTCTTCGGCCTGGGTGTAGAACTCCTCGTACCGTTTTCCGGCGGCCCGCATGTCCATGTAGTGCATGGTCACGTCAGCCAACGGCAGCGCGCCCATGATCAACTGGTTTTGCTTGATCGAATACATGCAACAGAACTTCGAACACAACGGATTGCCCACGGTCTTGTCGCGCGAACCGGTACAGGAGATGTACGCGATCCGGTCAGGCACTTTCCCGTCTCCGGGACGCAACACCGTGTTGAACGGACGGGTCGGCGCGAGCAGCCGGTCCATCTGCATGGCGGTGATCACATTTGGGAACTGGCCATAGCCGTATTCGGGCTTGAGGTCCGCAGCGAACAGCTTGTGGCCGGTCGATACGACCACCGAGCCCACCTCAAATTCGGTGATCTTGTCCCGTTGAGCCATGTCAATAGCGAAGGCTGGGCACTGTTTCACGCACTCCTGACACTCCGAACACACGCCGCAGTCCAGGCAAGAGCCCGCACCGTCACGGGCTTGATCTTCAGTGAGCGCAGCTTCAATCTCGGCAAAATCAGCCGGACGCAGGTGCAGGTCAACCTCACCAGTAACCGGATCGCGATGAGTGATGGAATCGTGTCGAGCCAGAACGTCACGGTGCTTGGTAGTCGAAAGCTTTGAATCCAGCTCGAAGCCATCGAGCTTCTCGCCTTTCAAGAAGCGATCAACCATGTACCCAGCCCGGCGTCCCGAGCCAACCGCCCGAGTGATGGTGGACAAGCCATTGGCAACGTCACCAGCAGCAAACAGCCACTTCTCTTTGGTCTGCAAGGTCTTCCGGTTAGCGCCGACGCGTGACTTATTGCCAACGCCAGCGACCTCACCGTAGAGCGCTTCGTCCACGTCCAGTCCCAGGCAACTGATCACTAGGTCAGCAATGATTTCTCTGGGCGGCCCGGCTGGAGTAACAGCGTCGGTGGTGTCAGCCGCAGTGACGCCGCTGCACCGCAGTGCACGTACCGCACCGTCAGCCAGCAACACTTCAGCTGCCTCAGAGGCGAACAGGAAGTTGACCCCTTCGGCTTCGGCCTCAACGTATTCGATCTCGTTGCATGGCAGAGCGGCGGGTTTTGCGGCTGCCGCAACTACCGAAACCTTGGCAGCTCCTTGCCGCAAGGCCGTGCGAGCCGCGTTCAGAGCGACCACGTCGCCACCGACCACCACCACCTGCTTGCCGCTCAGGTCCGCACCTTGGTCATCGGCTGCCGCCTTGAGGAAAGCGAGCCCGTAGACCACCTGGGCAGCATCGGCGCCAGCAACCTCCAGCGGGATCTCCCGCGGCGTGCCCGTGGCAACCACTACTGCGTCAAAGCCTCGTTCCTTTAGCGCCGCGAGATCATCAATCACCGAGTTGCAGATGATCTCCACCCCAAGGGCGGTCAGATTGGCGATATCTGTTTCGACGACCTCGTTCGGTAGCCGGAAGCCTGGAATCGCGTGCCGGGCTTGCCCGCCGGGCGCGTCTTGCGCTTCGAAAATGGTTACCTTGTGGCCTTGTCTAACCAACTGCCAGGCAGCGGTGAGACCTGCTGGGCCTGAACCGACCACGGCCACCGACTTACCGCTGGCGGCACCGGCCTCAACGCCAGGGCCGTCATGGGTTGCGTAATGCTGATCGGCCAGATACCGCTTCAGCAGGCGGATCGGCACAGTGCCTTCCACCTGCCCACGGGTGCAGCCGTTTTCACAAGGCGCATAACAAGCCCGGCCAAGGGTGCCAACTAATGGGGTGGCATCCAGATTCAGTTGAAACCCTTGCTCATACTTACCCGTCCTAGCCAGCGATACATAGCCGTGGGCTTTGATCCCAGCTGGGCACGCAGCAATACAGGGCGAAGTGCCGGTGCGGTCAAGCACCGCTTTCTTCGGAACGGCCTGCGGAAAAGCAATGTAAGCAGCTCGCCTGGGAGCTAACTCCGCATTGAACTGGTCCGGCACTGCAACGGTGCATTCCTTCTGACACACATCACAACCGGTGCAGGCAGCCCAGTCGACGAACTTCGACTTCTCCCGAACACTCACCTTGAATCGACCATCAGCATTTCTGCTTATCTGCTCCACCTCGGAGTAGGCCAGGGTCTTGATGTTCGGGTGGTTAATCGTGGTCGACATTTTCGGCCCCGAGATGCACGAGGCACAGTCCAAGGTTGGGAACACCTTGCTCAGCAGGATCATTCGTCCGCCGACGCTGGCTTCCTTTTCAACCAATAGGACCTGATAGCCCATGTCTGCCAACTTGATCGACGATTCCATACCGCCGATACCGCTGCCCACCACCAGGACGTCGTAGTTCACCACAGTCTCCTTGCTAGTCACGTGCCACTACCGCCTAGACGAATAGGTTGACGTTGGACTCATCGGCTTCACCCAGATAGGTCGCCACCCCGGCATACTCGATGCCGTCGATCAGCTCTTCCTTGCTGATTCCCAACACATCCATCGACATGGTGCAGGCGATCATCTTGATGCCTTGCTCCTGGGCCGTGGCAATCAATTCAGAAACCGACATAACGTTCTGCGATTTCATTACCTTCTTCATCATGCTGCGCCCCAGGCCACCGAAGTTGAACCTCGAAATGTTCAATTTTTCCGGGCTCTTCGGCAGCATTCCGGAAAACATCTTCTGCAGGCCGCTCTTGACAGCACTCGGTGCGCCGGCACCATCAGTTTTCCGTAATGCAGAGAGACCCCAGAAAGTGAAGAACATGGTTACTTCATCATCCATTGCCGCAGCACCATTGGCGATGATGAATGCAGCCATCACCCGATCATAATCCCCACTAAAGACAATGAGTGTCTTCTTCGACATCGTTGCCACCAGCTTTCTGTTGTATGTTTTCGGCTCGGTTAGACAACCGATAGTTCAGTTGCCAGCTTTTTGAGAGTCGCCGAGAACTCTCGCATGTAGTTTGCGAACGGCTCAGCACAAACTGAACACAAAGCGGCCATCTTTAGCCGCTGCGCAGGAATGCCTCGCTCGCTCATGATTTCCTGAGCTTGGGTGATGATCTGGGCGGTGCGCTCAGCACAGTCGGGCAAGAAGGAACACTCCTCACCATCCGAGGCGACAAACACCCCGTCAAACCCACTATCTAAGGCGTGGATCAGCCAAGATGGCTTCAGTCCACTGCTACAAGGTACGGCCAAGGTCTGCACGGTCGCCGGATACTCCAGATGCCTACTGCCGGCCAGGTCGATCCCTGGGTCGGAAATGTTAATCGTGGAGAAGACCAAGATCCTCGGCGACCCTTCAAAAGCGGCTGCCGACATGGTGTTACTTCGCTTTGCGCAGGAAGAGGTGAATTGCCCCAGCTTCCTCAAAGGAGCCCAAGAAATCGTGCCCCATCTTGCGGCACCAAGCCGGAATGTCCTTTAGCGTCCCGGAGTCAGTGGCGAGAATCTCCATGACGTTTCCAACCACCACACCACTGATCTGCTTCTTGGCCGCCAAGATCGGACCGGGACAGGAAACACCTCGCGCATCAACGACGGCGGGAGACTCAATGGCCTTAAGTTCTTCAACAGATGCAGACATCGCTTCTGGCTCTCCTTGATCTGGCTGAGCCGCTTTGCTCAACCACCGTCAGGCTACACCCCGGGGGGCATTACAAGACACCATTCCACCTTGAGTTGGCCGAAAGGTCACCTGTCACAACAACGGCGGACTTTCGTCATTTAGGGCACGCCATCATTGCGATTATTGATGCCGGAGTGGCCGCCTTCCGCCACTTGCGATGGGTGGCGCTTCACCGCCCTCAGAACAGGGACGTGGGGCGGACGAACATGGCTTTCGTCCGCCCCACGACATGGGCGATGTGGTATCCAGGACAGTCGCTGCCCACCCACTTAGGGCTCGCTGGAAAGCGGCTGCTCCCCCCTGTTATCAACCATCGTAGGAGCGGCGAAGATCCACTCGAAAGTCCCCGTTGGAGCTACAGCCCGGGCTAATGACCCCTAGCCAGCCGCAGCCCGTGGTGGCAGCCGCCACCGCCCCTCAGTGTCTTGGCGCAGGTATCCACGATCGGCAAGCTGACTGAGCAGGGCCAAACACGTGGGCATCGGCAACCCCGCGCGAACCGCAAGTTCGTCTGCTCCACGCGCGCCGCGACCAGGGACTGACTCAAATAGGCGCAACTCGTCGACTGACAACGAGTCAGTCGCTCTCGCTTCCGAGGGGCGACTGCCGGTGGCTCGGCCTAGTGGCGAGAGCAACTCCAGAACCTCGGCCGCAGAGCTCACCAAGACCGCTTCGGCATCCCGGATTAGGCGGTGGGGTGTCACCGAGGTCGCGCTAGTCACCGGACCGGGCACTGCCATCACCACCCGGTGCAGCACTGTGGCCCAGGTGAGGGTGTTTCGAGCTCCCGAACGCACGGCAGCTTCCACCATGATCACTCCGGCACCGATCGCTGCGATCAGCCGGTTCCGGGCCAAGAACCGCACCCTGGTGGGGTGTTCCCCCGGAGGTAGCTCGCTGATCAGGACGCCACTTTCGGCCAGCCGCTCGAACAAGCGAGTGTGACCCCGCGGGTAGGGGCTATCCAACCCGCAGGCCAACACCGCAATACTGGGGGTACGTCCGGCCAACGCCCCTCGATGTGCGGCTGCGTCGATACCGTAAGCGCCACCGGAAATCACTGTTCGCCCAGCCTCCGAAAGGTCGGCACTGAAGTCTGCGGCCACCAAATCTCCGTAGGCAGTGGAAGCTCGCGAACCTACGACCGCCAAAGCGGTGGCGGACAACTCCCCCAGATGCCCACCACCGGTAACCCACAACCCCACAGGTTCACCCGATAGTTGCTGCACCGGGTCGCAGCCAGCCAAATCTGCCAGGCCAACGGGCCATTCGTCGTCTCCGGGAATCACGAAACGCTGCCCAGTGGCCTTAGTGGACTGCACCAGCTCTGCCGGGCGGATCAGGCGCGCCCGGGCGGTCAGTGGACCTTCGTCACCGCCAAGCAGCCCGATCCAGACTGCCTCGGCACCGAACTCGGCCACGGCGGTGCCAACTGCAGGGTGACCAGGTTCAGTAACCGAAGCCAGGCACATCCGCGCGGTTCGCTCATCCATCTCCACTCCGTTCCAGATCCTCACCCCGGCGCATCGCCAAAGCTGTGTGTAGGTGCTCCAGCTGCGGCACTTCCGCCCCGGACAGATCAGCGATCGTCCAGGCCAAGCGCAACACTTTGTCTACCCCGCGAGCGGATAACTGACCCCGGGCCAGGGCCTTACTGAGTAGTTCGGTGCCTTGCGGTGCGGGCAACTCCTTGCGAAGTACCGGCCCAGGGACCTCCGCATTGGTCTGCCACCCCAGCCCAGCCAAGCGATGCCGTTGACGCTGCCGGGCGTCGAATACCCGGGCTGCCACCACGGCGCTACTCTCAGCCGCTGGAACGCCATTGACTAACATCGAACTGCGCACCGGACGCAGCCGCTGGTGGATGTCGATTCGGTCCATGATTGGCCCCGAGACCCTGGTCGCATAGCGCCGCACCGCCATTGGCGCACACCGGCACTCTGCCCCTGGTGTACCGGCCAGCCCGCATGGGCAGGGGTTCGCCGCGAGCACCAGTTGGAAACTGGCCGGATAGACCGCCGTGGCCTCAGACCGGGCCAAGACCACCCGGCCTGATTCCAGCGGCACCCGCATGGCTTCCAACACTCGGGGCGGAAATTCTGGAGCTTCGTCCAGGAATAGCACTCCACGATGCGCCCTCGAGATTGCGCCCGGCATGGCCACTCTGGCACCGCCTCCCACCAGGCTTGCCAAAGATGCCGAGTGATGTGGATCGGCATATGGCGGACGCCGCACCAGACCCGAATCCAGATTGACCCCGCAAAGGGAGTGGATCGCCGATACTTCCAAGGCCTCAGCGTCTTCCAAGTCGGGCAACAGGGTCGGCAGGCGTTCAGCCAGCAGTGTCTTGCCAACACCTGGAGGCCCATGAAGATAGAGATGGTGCCGCCCAGCAGCAGCCACCTCCAAAGCCCATTTGGCCTCCTGCTGGCCAGCGACGTCGGCCAGATCAGGGGCCGTACGGAGCGGGACTGCTACCGCCACCGGAGCTGGCATAGCCGCCCCTGGCCCACCGGCCAGTACGTCGAATAGGTCAGCTAGATCCGTCACGCCGTAGACGGTTAGGCCACTCACCAGTGACGCCTCACGCAGTTGGACGGCGGGAACGACCGCCCGGGCTAAACCTTTTGCCACTGCGGTGAGCAACGCGGGCAACAACCCTCTTACACCGCGGACTTTGCCGTCCAAGCCAAGCTCGCCGAACAGCGCCAGCCCGGCCAGGCCACTGGCATCGCAAGCGCCTCGCGCGGCCGCAACCGCGGCGGCAATACTCAAGTCATAGTGGGAACCAGCCTTCGGCAAGGTCGCCGGCGAGAGATTGATTGTCACCGGGGCTGAGGGCCAACCAGCTCCTACTGCACTCATTGCCGCCCGACACCGATCCCTGGCCTCCTTCAATGCCGTGTCGGGCAGACCAACCATGGTGGTGCTCGGCAGCCCCGAGCCGATCGCTGCCTCCACCTCGATGATGGTGCCGGTGACCCCGACCAGTGCCACCGACAACGACATGGCCTGGCGCATCAGCAGATCCCTCGTCGGTGATCAATTTCAGGTTTGGAACCACCGCGCAACAACACCCCAATACCGTCAAAGCGAAGACTGGGGATCGGGCGATGCTGCGCTTGCAGCCAATACAGGGCAAGCTGACGCAGTTTCGCCAACTTGGATTCAGTGATTGCTTCCACCGGCTGCCCGTAGGCGGTACTCCGTCTACATTTCACCTCGCAGAACACCAACACCGCAGGCGTTCCGGGCTCCACCGCGATGATGTCGAGCTCGCCAGCCTGACAGCGCCAGTTTCGCTCTACAACTTGCCAACCCAGGCCCGTAAGATGCGCAGCCGCAATATCTTCGCCGACATGCCAAACATCGTCTTTGTCCACCGGAACCACCTCCGCTGAACACCATTGGCACCATCACGGCCAAAGGGTCAGCTGGCGAGTGACCTGTGGATAGCGGAGATCGCCGTCCACAGCAGCCGTGGGCGACTCACAACCCGTCGGGCACCTTCAGTTCACTGTGCGCGATCTCTTCGATCGAAACGTCACGGAAGGTGAGCACCTTCGCGCTCTTCACAAACCGCGCCGGACGGTACATATCCCACACCCAGGCGTCGGCCATCGACACCTCGTAGTAGACATCTCCGCCCTCAGTTCGCACCTTCAAATCGACCGTATTGCACAGGTAGAAGCGCCGCTCGGTCTCCACCGCATAGGTGAAGATGCCGACCACATCTTTGTACTCTCGGTACAGCTGCAGCTCGAGTTCAGACTCGTACTGTTCCAGGTCTTCGGCGCTCATTTCGGCCTCACCTTACCCGCTTGTCGAACGTTAGCGAAGCATTGCCGATGGATCAGGCTGGGGCCGTGTTCCTCCAACCGCTCCTGATGCAACGCAGTGCAGTAGCCCTTGTGGATGTCCAAACCGTACTCCGGGTACTGCTCATGCCAAGTGGCCATCAACCGATCTCGAGTCACCTTCGCCACCACTGACGCGGCTGCCACGCAGGCGGCAACTTTGTCGCCTTTCCAGACCCCCAGGCTCGGCACACCCAAACCGTCGACGCCGAAACCATCGGTCAAGGCAAAGTTGGGCTGCGGACTGAGCCGGGCCAACGCCCGGCGCAACGCGGTGAGGTTAGCTTGGTGCATTCCCAACTCGTCACACTCTCGCGGACTCACCAGCACTACTGACCAGGCCAGAGCCTGTTCAGTAACCACGGCATAGACCTGTTCTCGTTTCTTCGCCGAGAGCAACTTGGAATCAGCCAGGCCTGGAATCTCGCCTCGCACCCCTGGCTGCAGAATCACTGCGCCTGCCACAAGCGGACCCGCGCAAGCTCCGCGTCCGGCCTCGTCGGCACCACCGATCAGCCGAAAACCACCACGACGCAAGGCTGCCTCGTAGGCATAGATCCCGCTACCGGGCTGCACTGAGACTGCCATCTGACTAACAGGCGTCCTTGCCCTTCAGAACCACCGGATTCGCCGGTGCGGGACCACCGTTGGGGATGCTCTCGAAAGTGGCTGGCCGAGTGAGGCTGTGGAACCGATCAAAGGGATACACCACTGCCGCAGCAGTGCCCACAATGTCAGTCACCGGAACGAACGCTTCGTAACCTTCTGGCTTGCCTGCCGGAACCACATCACCGAGGTGGCAGCGCGAATCGGCAGAAGCGTTTCGATGGTCACCCATCACGAAAACCGTATTTGCCGGAACCGTGACGTCGAAGTCATATTCCGAAGGACTTGTCTGCTGCCCAGTGATCGGATCGACATAGAGATACGACTGCTCGTTGAGGGCCACCCCGTTGACCGTGAGTCGGCCTTTGCTGTCGCAACAGGAGACCCGATCGCCAGCGACGCCGATCACCCGCTTGATCAGGTGATTTGTACTCTCATCGGGAGCCAGTCCGACGAAGACCAGCGCCTTCTTCGACAGAGTCTCCTCCGGCGGCGCTGCCCCCAGCCATCCCAAGGAATCCCTGAAGACCACGATGTCGCCACGCTGAAAGCCAGCGACCTTCTGTACCGCGACCCGGTCACCGATCATCAATGTGTTTTCCATTGATGATGATGGAATCACGAACATCTGGGCAACGAACACTCGCAACAGCGTAGAAGCGATCAGGGCACCGACGACCACGATCGCTATCTCTCGCAGCCAGACCGCCACGGCCTTTGCCGCCGACGGTGACGGCTCGCCCCGACCCTGCGACTGACGACCGCTCACCTGTCTCCTCTTCGCCGTAGACAAAAGCGCTCAGCGCGCTTCAGTCAGGATGCTTCAGCGGGTGCGCTTCTCCTTGATCTTTGCAGCTTTACCGCGAAGACCACGTAGGTAGTACAACTTGGCGCGTCGAACATCGCCGAACCGCTCGACCTCAATTTTTTCGATGATCGGGCTGTGCAGCGGGAAGGTCCGCTCAACCCCAGTACCAAAGATGACCTTGCGCACGGTGAAGGCTTCAGCCACACCAGCGCCGCCGCGAGAGATCACAACACCGTCGAAGACCTGAATGCCGGAGCGGGTGCCTTCAATCACTCGTACGTGAACCTTCACCGAGTCACCAGGGCGGAATTCGGGGAGATCGTCACGGAGCGCCGCGGCGCCAACCTGCTCAACTAGCTTGTTCATGTTTTCCTCGCCAGTGCCACAGGACACTTCGTTTCGTTTGTTTTATCGTCTGAATACGCCTTCCCCCTGTGGCAGGAGCGCACTCGGCACAACGACGGCCAAGTTTGCCACATCAGGCACCCCCGGCGGTAATCGCCCCAGCCCTACTCACCTATCGAATCCGGCGACAGCAAGCCAAATCGCCGCCGAGGTTTGCGTGGCTCACCCTTCAACAGCAATCGGCGGCGCCACCGTGGGGTGACGCCACCGATTGTCGTAAAGCTGACTTACTTGCCGTCCCGCTTGAACAGCGAGGCGATCAGATCCCGGTTGAGCTGGCCGATCACGTCCAGCGGAATCTCCTTGGGGCAGACCGCCGCACACTCGCCGACGTTGGTGCAGCCACCAAAGCCCTCCGAGTCGTGCGCGCCGACCATCTTCTTGATTCGCAGCGGACGCTCTGGCTGGCCCTGCGGCAGCATGGCCAAGTGAGTGATCTTGGCCGCACTGAACAGCATGCCGGA
The DNA here is from genome assembly GCA_002413345.1 of Propionibacteriaceae bacterium UBA5174. Lineage (GTDB taxonomy): Bacteria > Actinomycetota > Actinomycetes > Propionibacteriales > Propionibacteriaceae > Propionicimonas. Next base: position 50,733 of record DHWU01000036.1, read on the forward strand.
GTGGTTCGGGCAAGCCGCCACACAAGCACCACAGCCGATGCAGGTAGCGGCATCAAAGGCCCTATCGGCCTTCAACTTACTGACTGCATTTGCGTGGGCTTCGGGGGCTGCACCGGTGTTCACTGACACGAAACCACCGGCCTGAATGATCCGATCAAAGGCAGAGCGGTCAACCGCAAGGTCCTTGATCACTGGGAACGGCCCGGCCCGCCACGGTTCTACGTCGATGGTCGCACCATCGGCGAAGGACCGCATATGCAGCTGGCAGGTGGTGGTAGCCACCGGCGAATTGCCACGACCATGAGCCGTACCGTTGATCACCACGCCACACATGCCACAGATACCCTCGCGGCAGTCATGGTCGAAGGCCACTGGCTCTTCGCCCTTGACGGTGAGATCCTCATTGAGCAGATCGAGCATCTCCAGGAAGGACATATCTTCCGACACGTCCTGAACCTGGTAGGTGACCATGCGCCCATCGGACTGGGCGTTTGCTTGGCGCCATACGCGCAGGGTGATGTTCACTTGTAACTCCGTTGCTTCAGCTCAATGGCCTCGTAGACCAAATCTTCCTTGTGCAGGATCGGCTTCTCACCGGCACCAGTGAACTCCCAGGCAGCCGCGTAAAGGAACTTGTCGTCATCTCGCAACGCCTCGCCGTCCTCGGTTTGGCTTTCGGCCCGGAAGTGACCACCGCAGGATTCGCGGCGATGCAAAGCATCCACGCACAGCAACCGACCGAGTTCGATGAAGTCGGCCACCCGTCCGGCCCGCTCCAAGGTCTGGTTGAAGTCCTCGTTCACGCCGGAGACCTTCACATTGGTCCAGAACTCCTCGCGCAGATCGTCGATCTTGGCGATGGCGATCTTGAGACCCTCTTCGGTGCGCTCCATACCGCAGTACTCCCACATGATGTGGCCGAGTTCTTTGTGGAAGGAGTCCACCGTGCGATTGCCTTGAATGGACAGCAACTTCTCGATCCGCTCCTTGGCCGAGGCAACTGCTTCGACCACTGCCGGATGCGATTCGTCGATCTTCTCGAACTTCGCCGAGCCGGCGAGGTAGTCGTTGATCGTGTTGGGCAGGACGAAGTAGCCATCACCCAAGCCCTGCATCAGCGCCGAAGCACCAAGCCGGTTAGCACCGTGATCGGAGAAGTTGGCCTCGCCACAGACGAACATGCCGGTGATGGAACTCATTAGGTCGTAGTCGACCCAAAGCCCGCCCATCACGTAGTGCACGGCCGGGTAGATCCGCATCGGCGTCGCGTAAGGATCCTCGCCGGTGATCTGGGCGTACATATCGAACAAGTTGCCGTAGCGCGAAACCACAGCTTCCTTGCCCAGACGCTCGATCGCCTCAGCAAAGTCGAGGTAGACCCCTCGACGAACCATCCGCTCGTTGCCGTCGTGATCAACTTCTTTAATGGCCGGACCAACACCGCGACCTTCGTCACACATGTTCTTGGCCTGCCGGGACGCGATGTCACGCGGCACCAGGTTGCCGAAGGACGGGTAGATCCGCTCCAAGTAGTAGTCGCGATCTGCCTCGGGGATCTCGCGCGGATCCTTTTCGCAGTCTGCGACGTTCTTGGGCACCCAGATCCGTCCATCGTTACGCAACGACTCACTCATCAAGGTGAGCTTGGACTGGCTCTCACCGTGCACCGGAATGCAGGTGGGGTGAATCTGGGTGTA
>DHWU01000050.1 GCA_002413345.1 Propionibacteriaceae bacterium UBA5174
AAGGTCGACGACAACATCGCACGTATTCGCTATTCCACTCCGGGCGTCGGCCTCATCAGCCCGCCGCCGCACGATGACATCTATTCGATCGAGGATCTCAAACAGCTGATTCACGATTTGAAGTGTGCCAACCCGAGCGCGCGCATCCACGTGAAGCTGGTGGCTGAGGTCGGCGTCGGCACGGTTGCCGCTGGGGTTACGAAGGCCAAGGCCGATGTGGTGCTGATCTCCGGCCACGATGGTGGCACTGGAGCGGCGCCGCTGACCTCGGTGAAGCATGCCGGCGGACCTTGGGAGTTAGGCCTGGCCGAAACCCAGCAAACCTTGCTGCTCAATGGCTTGCGGGAGCGGATCACCGTGCAAGTTGACGGTCAAATGAAGACCGGACGCGATGTCGTGATCGGCGCTCTACTCGGTGCCGAAGAGTTCGGGTTCGCAACAGCTCCGTTGGTGGTGTCTGGGTGCGTGATGATGCGGGTATGCCATCTGGATACCTGTCCAGTTGGGGTAGCCACCCAGAATCCAGAGTTGCGAGAGAAGTACGCCGGCAATGCCGACTACTTGGTCAACTTCTTCAATTTCATCGCTGAGGAAGTTCGCGAGTTGCTGGCCCAGCTTGGCTTCCGTTCCATTGAGGAAGCGGTGGGCCACGTTGAGGCCCTGCGTACCCGCGACGCGATCGGCCATTGGAAGGCCCAAGGTCTGGATCTCAGCCCGATCTTGACCCGGATTGAACTTCCCGAAGGCGCTTCACTGCGTCGGCGGACCTTCCAGGATCATGGTCTAACCGACAAACTCGACGTTCAGCTAATCGCCATGGCACAACCTGCCTTGGTCAACGGCGAGCTGGTTCGCGGGGATCTCTCGGTGCGTAATGTGGATCGCACTGTTGGCACCTTGCTCGGCCATGAGGTGACCAAGGCCACTAAAGGCGCTGGGCTGCCGGAGAACACCATCGACTTCACGCTGCGCGGCACCGCGGGCCAGAGCTTTGGGGCGTTCCTCCCTGCTGGGATCACGCTTCGGTTGATCGGTGATTCCAACGACTACTTCGGCAAGGGACTATCCGGGGGGCGGCTGACGCTGCGTCCCCATGAGTCGGCGCCGTTCGTAGCCGAGGAACAGATCATCGCTGGCAACGTAATCGCCTATGGCGCAACCAGTGGCGAGCTGTTCATTCGCGGCATGGTGGGCGAACGGTTCTGCGTCCGCAACTCAGGTGCCACTGCGGTGGTCGAAGGAGTTGGCGATCACGCCTGCGAGTACATGACCGGCGGTGAAGCCATGATTCTGGGAGTCACCGGTCGCAACATCGGCGCCGGGATGTCTGGCGGTGTGGCCTGGGTGCTTGATCTGGATCTGGCGAAACTCAACTCAGAGATGGTTGATCCGCAGACTCCCGGTGACACTCAGCTGGTTCGAATCCGGGAGTTGTTGGTGAAACATCGAGACGAAACTGGCTCTGCGGTGGCCGACCGGCTGATTGCGGCCACTGATGGTGAGCTGGCGAGTCGGTTCACCACATTGATGCCCCGCGATTACGCCAGGGTGATGGCAGCTAAGGCACAAGCTGAAGCTGCCGGACTGGACCCGGAGACGACAACCAAGCTGATGATGGAGGCCTCCAATGGCTGATCCGAAGGGGTTCATCACCACCCCTCGCAAGGTGGCCGAGCGTCGGCCGATCGTCGAGCGGGTGCAGGACTGGCAAGAGGTTTACCCCGGTTCTCCCGGACGCGCCTTGCTGCCAATCATTGAGAAGCAGGCCGGTCGTTGCATGGACTGCGGAATTCCGTTCTGTCACTCTGGTTGCCCACTGGGCAACTTGATTCCGGAGTGGAACGACATGCTCTGGCGGGACAACTGGACCGGCGCGGTAGAACGACTCCATGCCACCAACAACTTCCCAGAGTTCACCGGAAGGCTTTGTCCGGCGCCGTGTGAGACCGCTTGTGTGGTGGGTATTCACCGAGATCCGGTGACTATCAAGAATATTGAGGTTGCGATCATTGATCGCGCCTGGGACGACCGCCGCGTGGTGGCAGTTCCGGCGGCCTACCACACCGGAAAGACCGTTGCCGTGATTGGTTCGGGGCCATCGGGGCTGGCAGTGTCACAGCAGCTGACCCGAGCCGGTTACACCGTGGTGGTGTACGAACGCGCCGATGCCCCTGGTGGCCTGTTGCGTTACGGCATTCCGGAGTTCAAGATGCAAAAGTCGGTCTTGGACCGCCGGTTGAAGCAGATGCGGCTGGAAGGCACTGCCTTCAAGACGAGCGTGAACATCGGTGTGGACATTACCGGGCCGAAGTTGTTGGAACTGTTTGACGCCGTAGTGGTGTCCATCGGGTCCACGGTTGCGCGCGATCTCCCCGTGCCTGGTCGGCAGTTCAACGGCATCCATCAGGCGATGGAGTACCTTCCGCAGGCCAACCGAGTCGCAGTCGGCGAAGAGGTTTCCGATCAAATCTTGGCCACTGGCAAGGATGTAGTGATCATTGGTGGTGGCGATACCGGCGCAGACTGTGTTGGTACTGCGCTTCGGCAAGGCGCACAGTCGGTCACACAGTTGGAGATCATGCCGATGCCCCCGCAGGAGCGTCCGCAGACCCAACCATGGCCTACCTTCCCGATGACCTTCAAAGTCACCTCTGCCCACGAAGAGGGTGGCGAGCGGGTCTACTCCGTTTCGACTGCCGAATTCCTGGGTGACGACAATGGCAACGTCTCGGCTTTAGTAGTCAACGATGTGAGCTTCGTTAACGGCAAGCTGGAGACGGTGCCAGACACCACCCGAACGATCCCAGCCCAGCTAGTGCTGCTGGCAATGGGCTTCGTCGGTCCACAACGCGACGGCCTAGTTGATCAACTCGGTCTGGAACTGGACGCCCGAGGAAACATCGTTCGCGACGAGAATTTCGCGACCAATGTTGATCGGGTCTTCGCCTGTGGTGATGCTGGCCGTGGCCAGTCGTTGATCGTCTGGGCAATCGCCGAAGGTCGCTCCTGCGCCACCGGGGTGGACTCGTTGTTGTCCCAGCGCGAATCGCGGCTACCGAAGCCGATCGCGCCAACAGACCGCCCACTGATGGTTTAGTCGGGGCCGCCCCGGTGGGGGCGGCCTTGTGATTGGTCAAAGAGGGTTTGACGAGCGGGTGCTGTGCGGTGAGTCCGCGCGGTGGCTTGGTGCAGCCAGCACCGCTCGGGTCTGGGTTGATGGCTGGAACCGCGGGCGTCAAGATGCCTGTTGCTCAGCAATGGTTCGCGATCATCTCGCGTAGGTGAGTCGCCAGCCCCGATGTCAGTGGTCAGAGTTACAGTGATTACCCGCTGACTTCCCCCAGCGTTTTCCCTTGTTCGCACCCAGCCGCTTGGAGGTTCGAGGTCAGCGTGTCGTCGAACGAATTCGTGCACTTGCACTGCCACTCGGAGTACTCGATGTTGGACGGCGCAGCCCGCCTGAAGGATCTGGTCGCTACCACTGAGCAGTTGGGCATGAATGCGCTTGCGATCACCGATCACGGCAATCTCTTCGGTGCCTATGAGTTCTACAAAGTCGCTAAGAACTCACCGGTAAAACCGATCATCGGGTTGGAGGCCTACCTCACGCCCAAGACGCACCGCGGTGAGCGCAAGCGGGTGCAGTTCGGCGATGGAAGCGGCGATGACGTGTCCGCCAAGGGCGCCTACACCCACATGACTATGTGGGCGGAGAACCGCGATGGTATGCACAACCTGTTCAAGCTGAGTTCAATGAGCTCGCTGGAGGGGTTCTTCTATAAACCCCGCGCTGACCGCGAACTACTGCACCAATATGCCAAAGGGCTGATCGCCACCACTGGTTGCCCCTCAGGAGAGGTGCAGACCTACCTTCGGCTGGGCAAGTATGACGAGGCTCTCGCCTCGGCCGCAGAGTTTCGAGACATCTTTGGCGCAGACAACTTCTTCGTGGAGTTGATGGACCACGGGTTGGAGATCGAGACCCGGGTTCGTGACGATCTGCTGCGGATCTCAAAGTCGCTGAACCTGCCGCTAGTGGCCAGCAACGATCTGCACTATGTGCGGGCCGCTGATGCCGATGACCACGACACGCTGCTTTGTGTTTCGGCCGGGTCCAATAAAGACACTCCGAACCGGTTCAAGTTCAACGGCAGCGGGTATTACCTAAAGTCACCGCAGGAGATGCGGGCGCTGTTCAGCGGGGTTCCAGAGGCCTGCGACAACACGCTGTTGATCGCCGAACGCTGCCAAACCAGTTTTGATGAGGGCGTGGGCACCTATATGCCCGAGTTCCCGGTTCCGGCAGGCGAGACCGAATCGAGCTGGTTCGTCCACGAAGTGGCCGAAGGCCTGAAGGAACGCTTTCCTGAAGGAGTGCCGAGCTACGCCACCGAGAAGGCGACCTACGAGACCGAAGTAATCATCGGCAAGGGCTATCCCGGCTATTTCCTAGTGGTGGCCGACTTCATCAACTGGGCGAAGAACAACGGCATCCGAGTAGGGCCTGGTCGTGGGTCGGGTGCCGGTTCGATGTGCGCCTACGCGATGAAGATCACCGACTTGGATCCGGTACCGCATGGACTGATTTTCGAACGGTTCCTCAATCCGGAACGTCCATCGATGCCCGACTTCGATGTGGACTTTGATGAGCGTCGGCGCGGTGAGGTGATCCGCTATGTCACCGAGAAGTACGGCAGCGACCGCGTTTGCCAGATCGTCACCTATGGCACTATCAAGGCCAAACAGGCAATCAAAGATGCTGGCCGAGTGCTCGGCATGCCGTTCGCACTGGGGGAGAAGCTCACCAAGGCCTACACCCCGCCGGTCCAGGGCAAGGACGTGCCACTGGCCGATGTGTTCGATCCAAAACACCCTCGCTACGGTGAGGGCACCGAATTTCGCGAGCTGTACGAGTCTGAACCCGAGGCCAAACTCGTGGTGGACACAGCTCGGGGCATCGAAGGATTGAAACGGCAGTGGGGTGTTCACGCAGCTGGCGTGATCATGTCGAGTGCGCCTTTGATGGACGTCATCCCGATCATGAAACGGGAACAAGACGGCCAGATCATCACCCAGTTCGACTACCCAAGCTGTGAATCGCTGGGCCTGGTCAAGATGGACTTCTTGGGTCTGCGAAATCTCACCATTCTCGATG
>DHWU01000011.1:0-51609 GCA_002413345.1 Propionibacteriaceae bacterium UBA5174
CGCACCTGTTCGAGCACCTGATGTTTTCCGGCTCAGCACATGTGGACAGTGGTGAACACCTGCAACTGATGCAGAACGTCGGCGGCTCTGTGAACGCCACCACCTGGTTTGATCGCACCAACTACTTCGAGACGGTGCCGGTGGGCGCCACTGACCTTGCGCTGTGGCTGGAGGCCGATCGACTGGGCTCCCTGGCTGAACATCTCACCCAAGACAGCGTCGACACCCAACGCGATGTCGTGATTGAGGAAAAGCGCCAGCGTTACGACAACGTCCCGTATGGCGATGCCATGAGCGAACTGGTGAAGCTGGTTTTCGGTGCTGACCATCCATACGGGCACACCACCATCGGCTCAATGGAAGACCTAGCCGCAGCCAACCGGGACGCCGCAGCCGCCTTCTTCACTGAGCATTACCAGCCCGCGAATGCGGTACTCACCCTAGTTGGCGACATCAGCGCCAAGGATGCCTTCCGCAAGGCCGAACATGCCTTCGGCCAACTCAAGGCGATCAAGCCCACTCCCCGTCCCGACGCTGTGCCGTTGCCCCCACTCACCGGAATTCCCCGAACCACCCTCACCGCCAATGTGCCAGCAGAGGTCAGCTACTTCGCCTGGCGACTACCCGCCCGGGACACTCCCGAGTTTGACGCCGCAGATCTCGCCTTGGCGATTCTCGGTCAGGGCCAAACGGCGTGGCTCCATCAGCAGCTAGTCAAGAGCGGTCTGGCCTCAGCAGCTGGCGCTCAGGCCATGGGTTTGATCGGCGGCAACTCCATCGGGTTGTTGCAGCTACGCGCTTTCCCTGATCAGCCGGTCGCCCCAGCTGTTTCGGCGGCGATTGTGCAACTGCAGCGACTTGGCCAAGACGGACCAACTGAGGCCGAACTGGCCCGAGCTAAGGCTCAGTTCCGCCGAGAATGGCTCACCGAATTGGCCCGTTTCGACACTCGGGCCGATCTGATCAGTACCTATGCGGTATTGCATGGCGACCCAGATCGGGTGAACCGACGTCTTGCTGAGGTGGCCGCGGTTAGCGTGCAACAGGTGCGAGAAGCGGCAGCAACCTGGTTGAGCCCAGACCAGCGCGCCCAACTGGATTACTACCGACAGGACGAGCATGCGTAAACGCGACCAACGCCCAGCGGTGGCAGCGCCGCCACAGTGGCGCTTCGGTCAACCCGAGACGACCTGGCTGGACAACGGGTTGCAGGTGGTGTTTTGCCCCCGCAAGGGTCAACATGTTGCCTCGGTCTGCCTGTCTTTAGACATTCCGCTGAGCGCAGAGCCTGCCGGGTTCGAGGGCGTGGCCACTATTACCGGACGCTGCCTCGACGAAGGCACGGTTGACCATCCCGGCGCTAGCTTTGCCGAAAGCCTCGAAGATATCGGCGCAGCTCTGGACGGTTCGGTCGGCCACGCCGCCACCCAAATCTGCCTCGACGCTCCGGTCGCAGTGCTTGCTGAGGCCCTCAGCCTGCTGGCTGAGGCCGTCCGAAGCCCTGAGCTTGCCCCCGCTGAGATCCAGCGCCACCAGGAACTCCGTTTGGCAGAAATCGAACAGCTGCTGGCCAGCTCTGCCCATTCAGCTCAGATGGCCTTCCGGAAAGCGTGCATTCCAGGCAGGTACCGAGCCGCTCACCAAGCTGGTGGGAACGCGGTCAGCGTCAGCGCCATCACCTCTGAAGCCGTTAAGACCTTCCATGCACTGCAGTACCGTCCCGATGTCGCCACCCTAATCATCTCCGGCGATCTTGACGCCCGCGTACTGGACGCCGTCGAAGCGGCCTTCGGTGACTGGGAAGTGGCCGAACCTCGCTGCCCACTGCATCAACACCCAGTTCCTCGAAGTCGACACCGTTGGCTGATCGACCGTCCCGGCGCGGTCCAAACAGACCTCCGACTCGGCGCTTTCGGCATCGACCGCACCGACCCGAGATGGGCCGACATTCAAGTGGCCACCCACGCAGTGGGGGGCGCTTTCCTCAGCAGGTTGAACCGGGTATTGCGCGAGGAGCGCGGCTTCACGTACGGCGTCCACCTAGTCAATCAGCCCATGCGCAGCGGCGGGTTGCTGGCCGTCCAGGGATCCTTTCGCACCGACACCGTGCCCGAGGCACTGTCTCTCGCCGCCTCGCTGGTGGATCTAACCAAGCGGGCGCTCACCCCAGAGGAAGTAGCCGAGGCGGTCCGCTACATCACCGGCAGCGCACCGCTCCGCTTCGCTACGGCCCAAGGTGTCACCCAGCATCTGGCAGCCCTGGTCGCGGCCGGTCTGAGCGCCGATTTCATCGACGCTAATACAGTCGCACTTTCCCAGGTGACACCGACTTCAGCCACCGAGGCACTAGTTGATCTACTACCAGTCGAGCGACTCAGTCTGGTAGTGGTCGGCCCAGCCGAGCAGCTGCGCCAGCCTTTGGCTGAGGCAGGCTGGGCCACCAGCGATCACCAGCTCTAGCGACCCGGCTTCTAGCGACCCAGCTTCTTCAACCCCGAAGCCACCGCGGCCTTGGCGATCGCGACTTGGCTTTGATACTCAGCAAGATTGCCGTTGCGCAACGCGGCGTCAGCAGCGGTGAAGGCGGCATCGGCGGTCTTCAGATCCGCCGCAGCACCTTCGAGGTCGACCTTGGTGGTGGTCGGCGTGGTCGGAGTGGTTGGCGCCGTTGGCGTGGTTGGCGTGGTTGGCGTGGTCTGCCCGGTCTCTCCGGTAGAGGCGCCAGCGTTGCCTGAGAACACCTGGTCCAACGCCTCCTGCAAGGTGTTGCCGATCCCGACCGACTGACCAAAACGCACCGCAACGAACCTCAGCGCGGGATAAGACCCAGTGCTTCCTTGGCGAGTGGTGTAGATCGGCATTACATAGAGCAAGCCACTGCCCATCGGCAGGGTCAACAGGTTCCCGTACCTAGCCTCCGCCGAACCCTGGTTGGTGTAAGAACGCAATAGGTTGGCGAACGTCTGGTCGATAGTCATGTTGTTGAAGGTCTGTCCGGGCCCGTCCACCTGATGGGTGGCCGACATTCGCAGCACTCGCAGCTTCCCATAATCGGGACTCTTGGCATCAGCCACCACCGATAGGTAGGACGCCAAGTTAGACCGTCCTTTAGGCACGAAGACTGTGGTCTGACTAAACACTGCGCCAGAGTTGCCTGGCCACTTGATCGACAGATAGTACGGTGGCTCCGCGCCGGCCGAGGTTGTCGCCTGAGCGGTCGCAGTCGTACTGCTGGAACCGGACTTGGTCGGGTCATCCGGCACCTCCCACAAATCGGATTGCTGATACCAAGCGTTGGCATCGGTCATGTGATAGCGGGTGAGCACCTCGCGCTGGACTTTGAACAAGTCCTCGGGATAGCGAAGATGCGACAGCAATTCAGGACTAATCGCTTCCTTCGGCTGCACCACACCGGGATAGGCCTTTTCGTAGCTCTGCAAGATCGGATCAGTGGTATCCCAGGCATAAAGCGACACGCTGCCATCAGTCGCATCAACCACGGCCTTCACCGAGTTGCGCAGGTAGTTCACCTCGCCGCTAATCGCGCCCCCACCCAGCGCGGTTTGCGCATCAGCGGTGACATCGCCCAGAGACTGCAGCTGGCTGTTCGGGTACGTCGCCGAAGTGGTGTAGCCGTCGACGATCCAGACCAGTCGGGAGTTGACCACAGCCGGGTAAATATTCGAATCCAGGGTGAGCCAAGGAGCTACCTTCGACACCCGCTCGGTCGGCGTACGGTCATAGAGCACCTTCGAAGCAGAATTCACCCGGTCAGACAACAGCAGGTTCAGATCCATAAGCCGGGTGGCATACAGCGCCCGGGTAAACGGATCCCCGATCGACACCCCGCCACTGCCGGCATAGGTGTTGTAGGTCTCAGCGCCGCTGGTGCTACCACCAGGGGTGTCCAACTCGATCGCGGACTGGCCGCTCTCACGGCCAACAATGGCGTAGGTGTTGCTGCTCTCACCGTAATAGATCCGGCCTTCGTAGGAACCCAGCTTTCCCGATGGCGGGATGTCTCCGTCGAGAAATACCGGATCACCAGCCTGACTACGCTGATTGCCGTAGGCGGCGACCAGTCCGTAGCCGTGGGTGTAGACGGTATGCAGGTTGTTCCAACTCCGGTCGGGGAGTTTGGTCTGGTCCAGTTCTCGAGCAGCCACCACGACATCGGACTTGACGCCATCAACGACATAGCGATCGACATCGAGCACATTCTGGAACGAGTAGTAGTTCTTGACCTGCTGCAACTGGTCGAAGCTAGTCGAAACCACCGCCGGATCGATCAACCGAATTCCCGGCAAAGCCGCGGCGTCCTCTTTCAACTGCCCCGGACGCACTTGCACCACCGCCGAGTATTCGGTTACTTCGGTGTCAGCCACATTGAAGGCGGCTCGGGTCGCGGCAATATTGGCTTCGATATAGGTACGTTCTTTGTCTGGCTCGTTTGGCAACACTTGGAAGGAGCGCACCACCGCCGGATAGATCATTCCCAAGATGATTCCCGATAGCACCATCAGCACCACGGCGGCCGCTGGCAGCGTTCCGCGTTTGAGGAATCCGTTGGCGAACAGCAGCCCCGCGCAGACGAAGGCGATCACCGCAATCACTAGCTTGGCGGTCACCAGCGCTTTGTCGTCGGTGTACTGCATCCCGGTGAACAGGGTGCCTTCACTGACCAAGATGCCGTAACGGCTCAACCACTGGCTGACACCGTAGAAGACCAGCAGCACCCCACCAAGAATCGACAAGTGGAACCGTGCGGCGCGGTTCCCAACAGCGCGCGTCCCGCGGCCGAAGCCGAGCCCGCCCACGGCAAAATGCACCACGGACGAGCCCACCAGAGCAAAAGCCACTGCCGAAATCAAGAACGCCACCGCGTCTGCCAACACTGGGTACTCGAACACGTAGAACCCAACATCGAGTCCGAAGTACGGATCGGCGACCCCAAATGGAGTGCGATTCCACCACAGCAGGTACTGGTTGTACTGGGCAGCCGCGCTCAGTCCGGCCATCAAACCCAAGAATGCCGCTGGCACCGCTACGACCAACCCAGCTTTGCTCTCAATCAGTTCTCGATAGCGGTCCAACAGTGCGCTTCGGCTGGCAGGGCCACGTTGCGGACGCAGCCGGAAGGCCAGCCACATATTGCCGCCAACCGCACCGGCCATCACGGCGAAGAAGATGATGAACAACAGCGCTTGCGCGCCCAGTTGGGTGCTGAACACCTGCGGGTAGGCGACTGAGTCGAACCACAACTTCTCGGTCCACAGCTCAGCGAAAATCCCCCAGACCACAACCAGCCCAAGTAGCACCAATGCGCTAGGTACCACCAAACGACGCCAGCCGACAGTAGTCACGTCCACACTCCTCGCACTGCAGTTCCCCGAAGGATCTACTCAAATGTATGAGCTAGCGCCGCCGCCAGGGCTGGCACCAGATCTGCGCTAGACAGCAGGTCGCCGTCCTCGCCTCGCACCCGAGCCACACCATGGTGTTGGCCCTCCCGCATGACGCCAACCACTACCCGAAGGTCAAGCCGCCTTGGGTGGTCAGCGATGACTTTGGCAGCCGCCTGCGGATCGCTGGGTAAGTCCGCCTCAGCCTCGGAGGGCAGAAAGGCCCGCTCCAACGACAAGGCACAACCAGCCACGGCTGGTGGCCACACGATTGCGGCTAGGGTCTCGCCCAAATCCGCACCAGCGTGAAATTCGTCCTGCTCAACCGAACTGAGCCCATCAGGAGTGGCCGCCTGCAATGCCTCGGCAAGCTGGGGCTCCGCGACAATCAGCTCCGCGGTTCGCACCAGCGCGAACAAGCGGGCTGGTTGGTCCCAACCCAGTTTGCCAACGTGACGCTCCACCTCAAGTAGTGCTGCCAGCAATGCTTCGCTCATTGACAGCCCTGTACCGAGGCCGCTGTGGTCGGATCCTGTAACGCCGCCAATTTGGAGACCGCATCACCCAAAGTCGTCACCGGCACCAATCGGACGCCAGCCGGTGCGGCACCCAATTTGCTGCAGTCTCCCTTGGGCAGCAAGAAGATTGTGGCTTTGTCCCTGGAAGCGGCGGCAAGTTTTTCTTCGACCCCACCAATTGGCCCAACCGTGCCATCGACCGACATGGTTCCAGTGCCAGCCACAATCTGTCCGCCGGTGATGCTGGTCGGCTGCAACTGGTCGTAAATGGCTAGAGAAAACATCAAACCCGCGCTAGATCCGCCAACCTCCGGATCAACCGCAAAGGTCACCTTCGGCTCGTATTCGTAGCCGATCGCCACCTCGATCCCAACCACCGGAACATCGGGAGCCTGACTGGTGGCGCGGGTGGTCACCGTTTGCCGCGTGGTGGCGCCGTCGCGCTTCACTGTGAAGCTAACTTCCTGACCCACATTGTGGCTCTTTACTGCAGCCTTCACTTCTCCTGGGTCAGTGACCGGAACATCATCCACGGCAACGATCAGATCGCCCGGTTTGAGAATGCCGGCCGCAGCTCCAGAGGTCTGCACCGCGGAAACCACCGGCAGCTCTGTCACTTCGATATCAGCCTGTCGCAGAGCGGCAACGACGGCCGAGTCCTGAGAATCGACCATCAACTGACTGTCTTTAGAGGTGATCTCCGAAGCTGAGGCCCCGGTGCGATAGACCGATTGCCTGGGCAGCACCTCACGCGCCGGCATGAAATACGAGATCAAGATCTCGGGCAGACTCAAGGTGCTGTCCGGAGCAGTCACACTGATGGTTGTCATCAGCAATTCTCCGCTGGTCGGGTAGGACTGCGCGCCAGTGATAGAAATCGCGGGGCTATCCCCCACTTTGCCCAACAGGTTGTAGGTAGCCCCCGGCGCCCACGTGACATAAGGCACGGGCACTAGGGCAATCACTGCTGCCAGCACCACAAACAGCAAAGCCGAAAGCGCCGCCGTCCAGGTTTGCCGGGTCATCCCACCTCCAGATTCGTTGTCCGCTCAATGCACCCTACCGGGTTAGACCCAGCAAACAGCTTGGTCGGTGGGCGACAATGGGAAGCCCACGGACAAGGAGCAGTCGAGTGAACGATCCGGGCAACCCAGATCAACGTCCCGATTCTGGCGATGACCAAGAGGCGCTGATGCGCTTCCTTGCTCAGTTCGGGATCACTGCCAATGCCGATGGCAGCATGGATCCCGCACAACTGATGGGTCGAATGCAGGAGCTTCTCACCACCTTCAATACCCAGCTCGCCGGTTTTGGCACGGCTGACGCTGCCAGCGGCATGAACTGGGGTTTCACCCGTGATCTAGTGCGCCGGGCCACTGCCGAGGCAGGCCCCGACCCAGAGCTCACCTCGGCTCAACAAGCCCAAATAGTTGATGCGGTCGGGTTGGCTGATCTATGGCTGGACGCTGAGATCGAGTTTGGGCGGCTCAGCACCACTGCGGTCGCTTGGCGCCGCACTGATTGGGTGGATCACACCCTGAGCACCTGGCAGCAGTTGGTGCAGCCAGTGATCACCCAACTCTCCGTCGCCTTGCGTTCGCTAGTTGAGGCGGATCAACCGGCCGCCATGGAACCGATGCTGAAGCTCGCTGTGTCCAGCATGTTCGCCGCTCAGCTCAGCCAGACCTTGGCCAGTTTGGCCACCAGCGTGCTCAGCGGCTCCGACCTCGGATTGCCAATCACCGATGAATCCCGGGTCTGCCTGATCCCGGCCAATCTGAATGACTTCGCTGAGGGGCTGTCTACCAGTCGCGACGACCTAGTGCTCTACCTGGCCATTCGCGAAGCTGCTCGCCAACGCCTGTTTGCTGCGGTGACTTGGTTGGGGCCGCAACTGCTTGCCCTCATTGAGCACTACGCCCGGGAAATCACTATTGATCCCGATGCCTTGGAACAAGCGATTGAAGGCCAGCTCAACTCGGTGGCAAGTCCTGCAGATCTGGAACGAGCCGGCAATGCCGTGGCCCATTCGCTGTTCGCACCACAACAAAGCACCGAACAAAAAGAAATCTTGGCCAGGCTAGAGACGCTGCTGGCGCTAGTCGAAGGATGGGTGGACGAAGTCACTGCTCGAGTCACCGCACCGGTGATGCCCGCTGCCGCAGGTCTGACCGAAATGCTGCGCAGACGTCGAGCCACCGGAGGCCCGGCCGAACTCGCGTTGAAAAATCTAGTCGGCTTGGAATTGCGTCCCCGTCGCACCCGCGAAGCCGCGAACCTTTGGGCCGCAACCCGAGCCGCTAGAGGTGCCGCTGGACGCGACATGGTGTGGGCGCACCCCGACTTATTGCCAGATGCAGCTGATTTGGACGATCCGCTCGGCTTTGCTGATCCGCAAAGCCAGGCCAAGCCCATTGATGACCTTGATGCCGAACTCGCCAAGCTGCTGGAGCAGGAAGGCCGCGGCGACCAAAGCTGAGTCAAACCAGAGCTGAGTCAGGACAAAGCTGAGTCAGCGCATTCGGCACCGTCTAGATCCAGTTGAGTACCAGTGGCGCCACTATCGACTGCATGCTGATACCCGGCCAAGTAGGCCTTAGCCTCGGCCAGCTGCGAATAATTCGACAGCAGCCGGTGAAAATCGCGGGAATGGTTGGGCTCGAGCAGATGCGCCAACTCGTGGAGAAGTACGTAGTCCAACACCCAGCTCGGCATAGCCTTCAGCCTTGACGACAGTCTGATCTCTCCGGTGGCTGGGCTGCACGAACCCCAACGCCGAAGTTGGTTATCCACCCACCGGATTTGGGTCGGTGGTAGCGGCACGCCAGAGAGTTCGGCGATGTGAGTGACATACAGGTTCTCGGCACGGCCAAATAGCTCAGCATCACCCAGCCGGGCACCGACCTGCACCTCTCGACGCAAGAACCGCTGCACTAACGGCGGCAACAGCGATGCCTCTTGGTCTTTGGTGAGCCGCTCGGGTACGAGCGCGACCAGTTGTCCGCGATCGCGGTACACCGTCATGGTTCGCTTGCGCCGCGTGCTACGCCGCACCTCGACCTCTGGGATGCCTACCATGCGCAAAACCCTACGACACACCACTGACAGCCCGGTTGACCAAGTTGGCCTGACACCACTAGTTTTCTTGGTGAGGCCCCCGGAGGATCGTCCGCTAGCAGGGGAAGGCAAGCGAACTGATCACCGGGGGTCCTCGCTGCCCCAAGTGTTCGGGCTGAAGTAAATGTCAGCGTTGTTGGCATAGACTAAGCCCGGCATTCGTAGCCGAGCCCATCAGCGGGCGAAGCCGAACTACAGGAGGATTACGTGGCCACGGACACCTACAAGGGCTCCTTCTACTGCGTCAAGTGCAAGGACCATCGCGACGCCGAAGGCGACGTCACGGTCAATGACAAGGGAACCCGGATCGCAAAGGCCAAGTGCCCAGTGTGCGGTACCAACTTGACCCGGTTCCTGCCGAAGGCCTGAACCACTTCTTAAGAACGCCGGCTCCTCGGAGCCGGCGTTCTGCGTTTCCCGAGCACACCACGCCCTCGATTCGCCTTCGTTTCAACCAGCCGACAGCGTCGCGGTGTTGCCGAGTTGTCTCCCGGACCGGCAACCCTATTGCCCCGTCTGAGCAGCTGACGCAGTCTGATTTGCATGCTTTCGGCCACCGACACGCCCGTGCGGCTTTCGCATCCATTGATGACTTTTTGGCGCAGCGAGGGCGTTCTGCAACTCGACTCCGCGGGCACCGCGATTGTCTTCGACCACGTCCCTGAGCAACTTGCCGACGCAGTCGCTCTGCTGGCACAGCCCCGCACACGGGCGGAGCTCACCGCACAGTTACTGACCTTGGATCCCGACTGGATCGATTGGCTTTGTGACCACCTCACCAACCTTGGTCTGCTCACCGAGTGTCCGCCCATGCCCGCATTGACGGTATCGGTGAGCGGGCAGGGGCCGCTCGCCACCCAGATTGCGAACGCCTTAACTCAGCTACGAATGCGGGTTAGTCGCCGAACCGTCGAACCGGGCGATCCCAGCACCGACCTGGTGGTCTTGGCTGATCGCTTCGCAGAACCAGATCGGGCCCTCACCGATCAGCTGTGCGCAGCTGGCACACCGTTCCTAGTGGTGCGGCTCGAACCAGCTCGGGCGGTGGTTGGGCCGTTGGTGGTCGCTGGCACCACAGCCTGCCTGCGGTGCGACGACCTCGCTCACTGCCAGCTCGACCGACACTGGCCCAGGGTTTTAGCACAGCTTTGCCAGCGGCCGACGATCCCCGATCCAGGGTTATTGGCCTGGGCAGTCGCCACAGCTTCAATCCAGGCGCGTTCCTGGGCCGAAACTGGCGTCGCAGAAGTCTTGGGCCGTTGTCTGGAACTTGACTTGCCCGACTTCCGGCTACGGTCGCGAGACTGGCCGCCGGACCCGGGATGCGTGTGCGGCTCGGGCACTATGGATCGACTTGGCACACTGGCTGGGTGAACACTGACACACCCGATGACCCGGACGACCGGCCCCTACCCGAGGGCACCTTCGGTCGAAGCGCCCGGCTGCTCTCCCTGCCCTTAGGCGCCGCAGCCCGCGCTGGGGTCGGTGCTGGCAAGCGACTACTAGGTGCCGACGCCGACGTGGTGGCTGCCGAATTGAACGAGGCCACCGCCGACCAGCTGTTCGCCGTCTTGGGTGAGCTCAAAGGCGGGGCGATGAAGTTCGGCCAGATCCTCAGCATGGCCGAGGCCATGCTGCCCGAAGACTTGGCCGGTCCGTTCCGGACGCGACTACGCCAATTACAGGATTCAGCGCCACCGATGCCATCGTCAAAGGCGCAGGCGGTGCTCCGGTCCGAGTTGGGCGCTGATTGGCGCCGCCGATTCGCTGAGATCAATCTCCGGCCAGCCGCGGCGGCGTCCATCGGGCAGGTGCATCGCGGACGCCTACCGGACGGCACCGAGGTGGCCATCAAGATTCAATACCCAGGCGCCGAAAAGGCGCTAGCCAGCGATCTGCGCCAAATCCAACGCCTCGCTTCGGTGATTTCTCCGCTCACCGGCGGGCTCGACGTGGTCGCCCTGAGCCGGGAAATGACCACTCGGGTCAATGAAGAGGTTGACTACAACCTTGAGGCAACCAACCAGATCCAAGTGGCCAATGCCCTCGACGGCCACCCCAGATTCTTGGTGCCGAAGGTTCATTTCGCCACCCGGCGGGTGCTGGTCACCGACTGGGTGGAAGGGCGAAAGCTCACCTCAGTGATCGATGATCCTTTGGAGATTCGCAATCAAGTTGCCCTTGACTACGTAACCTTCCTATTTGCGGGCCCAAAACTGGCTGGCATTCTGCATGGCGATCCGCACCCTGGAAACTATCTCCTCACCCCGGACGGCCGGCTGGGCGTCCTCGATTTCGGCCTGGTGTCGCGGATGCCAGATGGGCTGCCTGAGCCGATGGGCAGACTGATTCGCAATGCCGTGGATGGCGATGCTGAACTCGTGCGCGCAGGAATGGCTGAAGAGGGGCTACTCACCACCGAGGCCGACCCTGCCGATCTACTCGACTACTTCTCGCCCTTCATCGAGCCAGCCAGCGTCGAGAGGTTCAGCTTCAACCGGGCCTGGGCCCAGACCCAATTCCAGCGGGTGCAAGCCAACCTTGGCCCTAAGTCACTCACCGCAAAGCTCAACATTCCACCGACCTATTCGATGCTCTATCGGGTGTGGATGGGTGGCATCACGGTGCTGTCGCAGCTGGATGTGGAAGCGAACTTTGCTGCCGTGTTGCGGGAGTACCTTCCTGGATTCGCAAAACCCTAACTGCCTGTGCGCCAGCGCCGATCCGGCGAAATCAAGCCTTAGTGCTGCCCAGGATCGCCAAGACGGCCTCGCCGTACTGCTCCAGCTTCGCCCGCCCCACCCCAGGCACGGCCAGCAATGCGTCCTGATCGGGCGGGTTGGTCTCGGCGAGGGCCATCAAGGTTGCGTCGGTGAAGATGCAGTAGGCCGGCAACGAACGCTGCTTGGCTTCAGCCAATCGCCAAGCCACCAGTTCTGAATAGGTGGTCTCGTCGTAGCTGGCGGGGCAATCGGCATGCCGAGCTAGTTTGCGCTCCGCGCCAGTGTTCAACGGTTTGCCGCAAACTCGACAGGTGTCGGTCAATGCCGTGCGGGGCTTAACCCGCTGCCGTTTGCGCACCGGCTGACCGGTCGGACGCCCGGCGATCCCGTCCAGAAATCTGGACGGCTGCCGATTACCTGCACCAGAGCGCCTGGCCCGCGCCCAACTGATCTGCAAGGCACTCTTTGCCCGAGTAAGCCCCACATAAAACAGCCGAGCTTCCTCGGCCAGTTCAGCAGGACCTGAGGCCAATGAGAGCGGCAAGGTACCTTCGGTCACCCCGACAAGCGCAACTCCGGCCCATTCCAGACCCTTCGCCGCGTGCAACGTGGACAAGGTCACACCATCAGCGCTCAGCGGATGCTCGGCATTCGCGCGTTGTTCAATCTCGGCAGCGAAGGCACCTAAATCAGCACCGGGAGTGGCCGCCACCAGGTCTTCAGCCAGCGCTAGTACTGCAGACAGCGACTCCCAACGCTCACGCACCCGCCCCTGACCGGACGGCGCCTGCTCGCTCCATCCAGTCTTGATCAGCACGCCTCGGCAGGCCTGCACTGCGGGCACCACCGAGTCACGGCGTGCAGCCTTAACTAGTTCAGTGATGACTTGGCGAACCTCAGCCCGCTGGTAGAACCCTTCAGTGCCCCGCACTACAAAGGGCACTCCCGCGCCAGACAACGCGGCCTCAAACAACGGCGACTGCGCATGCACCCGATAGAGCACAGCCAATTCCCGCCAGGGGATCCCCGCCTCGTGCTGGTCAACCAACCATTTGGCTACCAGGGCTGCTTCGTCCAACTCATTAGCGCACCCAATGATTCGCGGCTCGGCGGCCGGTGGACATTGCGACATCAAGGTCACCGCGCCGATGCCGGTATTGCGGGCCACTTTGTTTGCCAGATCCACCACTTGCGGGCTGGAGCGGTAATCGCGGACGAGCCGAATCAGGTTGGCGTTCGGATACCGATCGGCGAAGCTAGCTAAGAATTCCGGACTGGCGCCAGCAAAGGAATGGATGGTCTGCGCCGGGTCACCCACCACACAGTGGTCAACGCCATTCCCCCACCAAAGATCAAGCAGACTTTGTTGGATCGGGCTCACATCCTGGTACTCGTCAACCAGGAGATGGCGGTAGGTGTCGCGCACTTTGTCGGCGATATCGCCACGCTCACTCAGCAACGCGACCGTGCACAGCAGGATGTCATCGAAATCAATCACTCCCCGTTCAGCCTTGGCCCGTTCGTAACCCCCGAGAACCTGTCCGACCTGAGCCGCGGTCAACCCAGCCACTTCACGACCAGCCGATTCCGAAATTTCGGAGTACTCCGCTGGGGCGACGTTGGTCACCTTTGCCCAAGACACTTCGGTGAGCAGATCACGCAACTGGCCTGAATCTGGGGCCAGGCGAAGCTTGCGGGCCGCAGCAGCGACGATCGAGGTTCGCTCATTGCTAACTTGCGGCAATTCGGCGCCGAAAGCCTGCGGCCAGAAATATTGGCATTGCCGCAAGGCGGCCGAATGGAAGGTGCGGGCCTGCACCCCACCCAATCCCAATCCACGTAGTCGAGTGCGAAGCTCGCCTGCGGCACGGGTAGTGAAGGTCAGCGCCAGCACCGAACTAGCCTGATAAGCCCCACTGGCCGCACCGTAGGCGATCCGGTGAGTGAGCGCCCGGGTCTTGCCGGTGCCAGCCCCGGCGATTACTACTACTGGTGCCCCAAAAGTGGTCGCCACCTGGCGCTGCTCAGCATCCAAGCCAGCCAGCAGGCGTTCAGTATCCAGCTCCACGCAGGCCACCCTAGGGCAAGCCACTGACGCTGCTTCAACCACATCAACCTCGCGCCGAAACGACTCCGCCTAGCATCCGGCACTACCGATGACGAGGTTCGCCGCTTACCGGCCGGGCCTTGGGTACAACTGTCTGAGCTGGAGCCTAGGCTGTGGCCCATCATGGAGATTCGTCACGCAGCCGATGCTGTTCACTTGGCTCAGCAACTGGCGCAGCTGTGGTCCCGGCGGCGCGACGATCCGTTCACCTTCGATCTGGCGGTGGTGCCGAGTCCCGGTTTTCAACGGTGGATCTCGCAGCAGTTGGCCTTGGCTGACGGGCCAGATGGAATCTGCGCCGGGGTGGAGTTCACCAGCGCCGCCCGATTACGGACGCAACTGTTCGGCGCCCAGGATCCTTGGCGTCCACAACGCTTGGCCTGGCTGATTCAACGGATCGTGCTGGACCCAGATTGCCCAACTGCCTTGAGCGTGCTGCGGGACCACCTGGACGCCTCGCGGGAAACCTATTCCGCCACCACGCGAATCGCTGGCCATTTCGCCGGCTATGCCGAACACCTGCCCGCCATGCTGCACGCTTGGGGCCGTGGCGAGGATGTTGATCCCAGCGGGGCGCCGTTGGCCGACAACGCCTGGCAGGCGGAGTTGTGGCGACTCCTGGGCGCCACGGTAGGCACCGATCCGGTGCAAAACCGAGCTGAAGTCTTGGCCCGGCTCGATGCTGGCCCGACACCGGATTTGCCTCACCGGATTGCGGTGCTGGCTCCCACTCAACTGAGCTCAGCAACCTTGGAGCTGTACCAGGGGCTCTCCAAACACCACCAGTTGGACCTGTTATTACTCACCCACTCCCCTAGCCGCCGCCTGGTGGGCGCCTCAGATTTGCGACGGACCAAGCTGCACCGTCCACCGGGCCACCCGTTGAACCTCACTCTCGGCGCAATCCACGATGAACTGACATTACTCACACCTGATCCGGAAGTGTCCCTGGCCCTGAACGTCTCGCAGCACTCAGACAACCTCTTGGGCTGGCTGGCAGCTGATTTGTGCGCTGACCGGCAGCCCACCCCTCGTCAGCTGCAGCCAGGTGATCGTTCGATCCAGGTGCATCTATCGCATGGCCCGTCTAGGCAGATCGAGGTCTTACGCGAAGTACTGGCCGAACTATTCGCCGCCGATCCGAGTCTGGAACCACGGCACGTCGCGGTGCTCACTCCAGACGTTGAAGCGATCGGCGCCCTATTGGACGCCGCCTTCGTGCCCCAGCCAGGCGCCCCCGGTCACCCGGCCCAACAATTCCGGCTCCGCCTGGCCGACCGGACACTTGCCCAAGTCAATCCTTTAGTGGGGCTGCTCCTGACCCTGCTACGTCTGCCGGATTCGCGAATCGAGGCGTCCACGCTCTTGGAGTTTTGTGCCGCTGAACCGGTTGCCAAGCGTTTCGGATTCAGCATCGAAGCTCGCGAGCGGCTTGCTGATCTGGTGACAGCAGCTGGCATTCGGTGGGGCCTGAATGCCACCCAACGTGCCGATTACGGTCTGGGCGGGCTGGCCCACAACACTTGGCTGTCTGGGCTGCAGCGAATGCTGCTTGGCGTGGCACTATCAGAGCAGGATCTGGTCGCAGTGGGCACCGTGCTACCACTGGACGACATCGATTCTTCCGACATCGAGCTGATCGGCGCACTCACTGAGCTGATCGGTCGACTGTCCCGCTGGCTGACTGAGATCAGCCAACCAGCCACTCTGACCGAATGGGTGTCGCGCTGCCGCGCCGGACTGGATGCCTTAATCAGCCTTGCCCCAGCTTCGGAATGGCAGTTGGCCGATCTGCTCGCCGGATTGGCTCGACTGGCCGAATCCGGCGATGCGTCCGGCCAAACCAAAATCAGTCGCCACGCCGCACTGACCGCGATTGAGAACGAGTTTCGTACTTCGCCAGCCCGTGGCGCTTTCGGAAACGGCTCCGCGGTAGTGGCTGGTCTGTCCTCGCTCCGCAATGTTCCGCATCGGGTAATCGTCCTGCTCGGCTGGGATGCCGACCGCTACCCCCGCACCGGACGGCGGCACGGGGATGACCTGCTTGGCCTAGACCCACCGATCGGTTCACCGTCACCAGCTTTGACCGACCGAGGCGCCCTTTTGGATGCCATTCACGCCGCCTCGGATCATCTGGTGGTGATCGGTCGAGGCCGCAGTGAAGCGACTAATGCCGAGGTGCCACTGGCCGCCCCGATCGCCGAACTCCTAGAGGCTTTGGATGCGACCGCGGTGACCGCCGCGGGAAGACCAGCTTCGCAAGCCATCACGGTGCACCACCCACTCCAGCCTTTCGCTGCCGAATATTTCACCGCAGGCAGCGGCCTCAGGAGCGTCGACCAGTTGGCATTCCGTGCGGCTCAAGTGTGCCTGGTTGACGTCGCTCCACCCCGGGATCGCTATGCCCTGGAACCGCTTGAACCGTTGAATTTCGACCAAGGCATCAATCTTGATGAGCTCACTGGCTTCTTTCGCCACCCGGCCCGTGCCCTGCTCAAGACCCGGACCGGAATCAGCCTCGGCGACACCGATCAACCCTCAGATGAGATCCCGGTGGAACCCAACGGTTTGGAGCGCTGGCAGATCGGAAACCGGGTACTTCGCCGCCTCAATGATGGCATCGCACCGCAGCTGGTCGAGCGGGCCGAATGGCTCCGCGGCCAGGTGCCGCCATTCGAGCTTGGCCGCCAAGTCATGTCATCGGTCTTGGCCGACGCCCGCCGTACGCTTGCCGGAGCCCCACCACCAGGAGAGTCCACCCAGCATGATCTGCAGCTATCGGTGCCGGTCCCTGGTCTGGGCGAGGTGAACTTGGTCGGGCGGATTCCGACCCGAGAACACACCTTGTGGCAGGTCGAATACTCCAGCCTGCAACCCAGACAGAAGCTAACCTCCTGGATTCGATTGCTCGCCTTAGCTGCAGCGGAGCCGGGCGAAATCTGGGACGCCCGAGTGATTGGAAAGGGCTATCGGGTGCGCTACGCCGCACCGCCAGCGCCGGTTGCTTTGGAGCTTCTCGGACGCTACCTGGCCATCTATTCCCTCGGCATGACCCGTCCGTTACCCGCGCTGCCCAGGCTCAACGCCGAATGGGCGAATCTGCGAGCGACTGGGCGCGATCCACATGATCCGTACCTGACCAAAAGCCTGCGTCGCTGTTGGGATTGGGAATCCGACCTCGCCTGGGGCAAGTTCTTCGACTATCCCGACGTCCTTGCGCTGCCACTAGCTGAGCTGGACATTCCCGGCGCAGCCCAAGGTGAAACTACGCTGCTTGGTGCTCTGGCCACCAGCATCTGGGCTCCGGTACTCGCCGCGGAGGTGGCCTCATGACCACCTTCCACGCCAGCAATTCGCTGCCCACTTTCGATCCGGCTGGCCCACTGCCCACCTCGACAGTGCTGCTTGAAGCCAGCGCCGGTACCGGCAAAACTCACGCCATCGCCGCCTTGGCCACTCGCTATTTGGCCGAAGGGGTTGTCGAAGTGGATCGGCTCGCGGTGATCAGCTTCAGCCGGGTCGCCTCCGATGAACTGCGCTCGCGGGTTCGCCAGCGGCTGCATGCCACCGCCGAGTTGTTGGCCGCCGTCTTGGCTGGCACTCTCAGTGGAGATCAAGTTGATCCAACCGATCAGCTACTCATCACCGGAGACGCTGAAGCGTTGTCACTTCGGCTGGCCAGACTTCGCACAGCCATCACCGGCTTGGATGGTGCGGGCATCATGACCATCCACCAGTTCTGCCAGGCCATGTTCGATGAACTCGGCGTCTGGGCCACCGAGGATCCCCAGGCCAGCCTGGTCGAGGATCTCAGCCAGCTGACCGAACAAGTAGTCAGCGATCTCTATCTGGCTCGCTACGCCAGCTCGTCCGAACGCCCCTTTGACTTGACCACCGCTCGGCGCCTGGGGGTGGCCGCGGTCCAGCTCGGCGATACTCCGCTGGTGCCGATCCAAGCCGACGGGCTTGCCTTGGCTCGGCTCGATTTCGCCAACCAGGTACGTGTCGAACTAGCCCGTCGAAAGCGACAACTGGGGCTCTACTCCTTCGACGATCAGCTGATCCGACTACGAGATTCGCTGCGCAAGGCAGCTGGGACCGCTGGCGCCGAGCGGCTGCGTAGACGCTGCCAGGTGGTGCTCGTAGACGAGTTCCAAGACACCGATCCGGTGCAGTGGGAGATCCTGCGCGACACCTTCGCTGGCAAGGTGCCGCTGGTATTGATCGGTGATCCCAAGCAGGCCATTTACGCCTTCCGCGGCGCCGACGTGGCCGCCTACTCGCAGGCAGTAGCCGCCTCTGCCGAGCGCTATTGCCTCAACATCAACTACCGCGCCGATGCTGCGGTGGTCGCTGCCGTCAGCTCCCTATTTGGCAGCGTCAGCCTCGGCGCTGGCGTGAATATCGAACCGGTAAAGGCCGCACACCTTGAGCGGCGACTTATCGGCGGGCCACCGGCACCAGTGCGACTGCGCTGTGTGGCCTCCGAAAAGGCTTTGGATGCTGGCTCGGCACGCAGCCAGATCGATACTGACCTGGTTGCTGAGGTGATCGGCCTACTCAGCAGCGGGGTCAAGGTGGACACCACTGAGGGATCACGGGCACTGGCCGAACGTGACATTGCGATCTTGGTCAACACCAACCGGCGAGGCCGCGAATTGGCTGCCGCCTTAGCTGCCGCCGGAGTAGCCGTGGCCTTCTCCGGTTCAGATTCGATTCTGGCTTCGTCGGCCGCGCACGACTGGTTGCTGCTGCTGCGCGCCCTCGAACAACCACATCGCGCGGCCGTGCGGGAGGCGATTCTCACTGATTTCGTCGGAGCTGATCTAACTGCGCTTGCCCGCGCCGATGACAATCAACTCACCGCATGGTCGGGGCTATTGCAGCGCTGGGGAAGACTGCTGGCAAATCAGGGAGTGGCCGCACTGTTTGCCACCATCCAAGCTGATTCGGACGAGGTTGCCGGCGGGCTGGCCGAGCGCCTGCTGCGACGACGCCGAGGTGAGCGCAATCTCACCGATCACCGCCACTTGGCCGAGATTCTCCACGCCCAGTTCACCGCTGGGGTACGGGGACCGGCCTTGGTTGCCTGGTTGACCGACGAGATCGAGCGCCACGACGGTTCCGCTGACCGCACTCGACGGCTAGAAACTGACCGCCAGGCCGTCCAACTCATGACGATCCACAAGGCCAAGGGTCTGCAATTTCCGGTGGTGTTACTACCGCAGGCTGCCGACCTCTACCTCTCAGATGAGGACGATGGCGGCAAGCTCGACTTTCACGATGAATCCGGCGTCCGAGTGCTGGATCTGGGTGGCAAAGAGGCCCCTGGCCGAGCTCGACGCTGGCAGCTGCAGGGCCTCGAACAGGCCGAAGACCGCCTGCGGGGGTTGTACGTGGCCGCCACCAGAGCGCAATCGGCTTTAACCCTGTGGTGGGCGCCGACTTACCGCAATACCGAGGCTTCACCACTACACCGCTTGCTCTACCGCGATCCGACCAAACCGGGCACGCCGGCTCCGTCCTATCCGCTGGACGAAGCGGCTGGTTGGCGTCCACCGCAAGAGTTGGCTTGGCTGGCCGCAGCCGGGATCGCGGTCGAGTCATGCAACACCGAGGCAGTGGCTGGGCTGGCGCCGCGCAATACCTCGGCCACACCGCTAGTAGCACCATCTTGGCAGCGCCGAATCGATCAGCTGTGGCGGCGCACTTCCTACTCCGGGCTCACCGAGGCAGTGCATTCTCGGCCACCGGAGGCCCTCATGGTTGAAGCCATCACCGCTGACGAGCCGGAACCCGATGACCACCAGCTTCCAGCGCCAGCCCAGGGAGTCGCTTCACCGATGGCCGCACTACCCGGAGGTACCTCCTTCGGCAGCTTGGTGCACCAAGTATTCGAGAACCTCGATTGGCACACCGACGACGTCTCGGTGTTAGCCGAACGGCTCTTGGCGGCGACCACCGACGCCACTTTGCGCTACTCGATCAGTGGGTTGACGCCGCAAGTGTTAGCTCAGGCGTTGCAACCAAGCCTGTTAACTTCGCTGGGGACGCTGACCGACGGGCGGGCCCTGGCAGATATCGCGATCGGCGATCGGCTCAGCGAGTTGGATTTCGAGTTGGCCTTGGGACAGGACCAATCCAGAACCACTCTGGGCGAGGTCGCCGAATTGTTGCGCCGCTGGCTGCCAGCCGATGATCCGCTGGTTGATTACCCCTCGGATCTGGGTGCCGAACCACTCGCTGGCCAGGTGCTGCGCGGATTCCTGACCGGCAGCATCGACTCGGTGCTGCGGATTGTGTCGGCGGACGGACCGCGCTTCGTGGTCGTCGATTACAAGACCAACCGGTTGGGCCCGGCCGAGTTGTTGCTCGACCATTACGATCTTGCCGCTATGACCACCGAGATGCGGCGCACCCACTATCCGCTGCAGGCACTGTTGTACTGCGTGGCATTGCATCGCTTCTTGCGTGCCCGGCTAGCCGATTACGACCCCCAGCGCCATCTTGGCGGCGTCGGTTACCTCTTCGTCCGCGGCATGGGCGGCCCGCAAGCTGGCCCCGATACCGGCGTATTCGCCTGGTACCCGCCACCTGGCCTGGTAGTCGAGTTATCTGCTCTGCTGGCTGATCGGAGGCAGAAATGATCGATCTGGCGGTCAGCCTGGGCCCTGGCCTATTGCGCGAAGTTCATGCCACTGGGGTGCTCAGCTGGGGTGACGTTCATGTGGCGCAGAAGCTCGCCCATCTATTCAGCGAGAGCGACCAACGGGTGCAGTTGGCGCTGGCACTGACCGTGAGGGCACTGCGAGAAGGCTCCACCTGCCTCGAGCTGGATCAGATCGACAAGGCCCGGTTCGAAACCGAAGACGAATCATTCACCAGCTTGCCTGCGGACCTTTGGCCACAGCCCGAGGCCTGGCTGGCGGCAATCCAGGCGAGCCCATTAGTGTCGGTTGGCGCCGAACCGCCTGGCGAACGTCCGCTGCGTCTGGTCGGGGCCAGGCTCTACCTGGAGCGGTACTGGCAGGAGGAGAGCACGGTTGCCACTGAGCTGACCGCCCGACGCGATGCCACCGTTACGGGGCCCACCCCTGCCGAATTGCAGGCTGTGGCCGATGAACTACTCGGCGACCGGGTCGATCCCGACCAAGCCGTGGCCACTGTGGTGCCGCTGTATTGCACAGTGAGCGTGATTGCTGGCGGTCCTGGCACCGGCAAGACTCACACCTTGGCTCGAGTGTTGGCCACGCTTACTCGCACTCGGCAACGGCCCCCGCTGATCGCCCTCGCCGCACCTACCGGCAAAGCCGCAGTCCGGATGGACGAAGCCATGGCGAAAGCACTGACAGATCTGCCTGAAGACCTGGCTACGGAACTGGGCGCGCTGCGCGCCAGCACGATTCATCGCTTGCTCGGCTGGGTGCCAGAATCGCGCAACCGGTTCAAGCATCACCGCGGTAACCCATTGCCGCACGATGTGGTCGTGGTGGACGAAGCGTCCATGGTGTCGGTCACCTTGATGGCCAGATTGTTGGAAGCGCTACGTCCGACCGCGCGGCTGGTGTTGGTGGGCGACCCGAACCAGTTAGCCCCGGTGGAGGCTGGCGCGGTGCTGGCCGACATTGTGGATGCGCCAATGCGGCCAGTACCTGCCCTGGTCGAAGGTTTGGCCGCTCTAGGCTTGCCGTCCAGCGGCCCAGTGGCCCGGCTGAGCCATAATCACCGGTCTGATCAGACCATTGCTGAACTGGCGGCTGCCGTCCTGGCCGGCGACGCCGCTGCAGTGCTAGCCCAAGTCAGGGCCGGTTCAGCTGGGGTGAGTTTTGCCGAGAACGCTGACGCCACTTTCTTGCGAGAGCGAGTCACGAAGGTGGGCCTGGCCATGATTAACGCCGCCCAAGCTGGCGAAGTGGACGCTGCCCTAGCCCAATTGGAGACCCATCGGCTGCTGTGTGCGCATCGCCACGGTCCACACGGGGTGTCGTCGTGGTCACGGACCGTTGAGGGTTGGTTGGCTGCGGCTTTGCCCGAGTTCGACTTCACCGCCCAGTGGTATGCCGGACGGCCGGTGTTGATCACTCAGAACTCCCCTGATCTCGGCCTTTTCAACGGAGACACCGGAGTGGTCGTAGAGCGCGACGGGCAGCTGCGGGCCTATTTCGCCCGCGGCGGTCACACCCAGGCCGTTTCGCCGTTCCTGTTGGAGGCGGTGCAGACCATTCACGCAATGACCGTACACAAAGCTCAGGGCAGCCAGTTCGCCGAAGTGAGCCTGATTTTGCCCGATCCAGATTCCCCGCTGCTGACCAGAGAGTTGCTGTACACCGCGATCACCCGTGCTGAAACCAAGGTGAATCTGATCGGCAGCGCCGAAGCCTTGGCGCAGGCAGTTGCTACCCGCGCTCGCCGGGCGTCCGGGCTGCGGGAGCGGCTGTAGTCGACATCGAGATGCCCGAGCAGCCAAAGCTGGCTACCGCGCCGCGGCTGCGAGGCTGATTTGGCACCCTGCTCTGGCACGCTGCACTGGCACCCGACACTGGCACCCGACACTGGCGCTTTGCGATAACGCCTCCCCGCGCCACCTTGCTCGGCCTCGTCACGGGCTCGGTGATCCAGCCCGCCCGGGGGCGCCAGTCGCAGAGTCACTGTCCTGGATTCGGAACGGGTTAATCCGGCGATATGTCTCGCGCTGCCCGATTCGCCTTCGCGGTGGCGAGCAGTAGCGAACCAGTCGCGGCCAGATAGGCCAGCGCCGAAACGATCAAGATCGACCTTGTCGAGGCGCCGTTAGCTAAGGCCCAGACTCCAGCAGTGACGATCGCGACCGCGCCAAGCAGCGACACCGCCATGGTGAATCCGAGCAACCCCGCCGCCGCGTCATGCCCGGCCTGCCAGGCAGCGGCAGAGGCTTTGGTGGCCGAAGTTCGCAGCCCCAAGGCCCCGTTGTGCGGCAGTTCCTGGCGACCGGCCAAGGTACGGGTCACGCCAACCACCACCGCAACCAAGACAAGGCCCGAAGCCTGCAAGATCGCGCTCACCACCACCATGGGGCCAACGCTACGCCGTGTTGGCTTCGGCCCAGCACTGAGCCGGTCACTGTTTTCTGGCCCGGGCACTGATTGTGACGCGGACACTGATTCTGACGCGGGCACTGATTCTGACGCGGGCACTGATTCTGACGCTGCCACAGCATCGAGGAGCTGCGCCAGAGTCTGCCGATTCGCGAATTCAGGGCTATGCCCAGGCGGCAACAGCGGACCAGCGGGGGCCCAGCGCAGCACTGTCAATCCAGGTTTCAGCGCCAATCAAGGCTTCAGCGCCGATCAAGACCCGCCTATTGATGCCGAACCATCGGTTAGTCCGTAACCGCCCACGCAACCGGGCCCAGCGATATGGGCTGGGCAAACACTTCGATGGTGGTGGGCTGGTCGCTGAAGTTGAACGCCAGCCCGAGCCGCCTGCCTTCGGAAGTGAGTTCGATGCCCAGCCCCGAGTCACTCAGTCCGACAACCTGAAGCTGTGCACCGACCAGCCAGGGGTGGGTCCGACGCAGCGCAATCAGCCGCTGGTGCTCGGCAAAGAGATCAGCACCAAACGGTGCCAATCCGCTGGGCTCATCGGGAAACCTCGGACGCACCGCATCGTCACCGGTCGGGCCGTCGGTCTTCTCTCCGGTAAAGCCTTGCTCGTCGCCAGCGTAGATCGAGGGCACGCCCGGTAGAAGCAACAACAACGCAGTCGCCAGCCGAAGCCGAGCAGGGTCATTCAACTTGGTGGCGATCCGGGTCACGTCGTGATTTCCGATGAAGGTGAGTGGCTTGAAATGCTCCAAGAACTCGGCATGGCGACCCAGGGTCCAGGCCAACTCGTGCGGGTTGCGATCATTGAGCGAACTCCAGATCGCCTTCCACAGCTCATATTGAGTGACCGAATCCACCCCGGAAGTCGCCTGAAATTCAATGTAGTCGCCGTGGATTACCTCGGCCAGGATCCAGCTATCCGGATGCGCTTTCTTCACTGCGGCCACGATCGGCGCCCAAGCCTGTGCTCCCGGGGAGTAAGCAGCGTCCAGTCGCCAGGCGTCGACACCACGGTCTAGCCAATGATTCAACACCGTCACCACATAGTCCTGGACGGCCGGGTTGGCCAGATTCAGTTCAACTAGGTCGAAATTGCCTTCAAAGCCCCGGACGTACTCACCCACCCATTTCACCCACGCGCCGGCAGCGGAATCCGGCCCGCCTGCTTTGGCCCGAACCACGATCTCGTGATCGACACAGACATGGTTGAACACCCCATCGAGCATTACTTTGATGCCGCGCCGGTGGGCTTGGGCCAGTAGCTCGTCAAAATCGGCCTGATCGCCCAACCGCGGATCGATTCGGAAATGATCGAGGGTGTCATAGCCATGCGATTTGGACGCAAAGATCGGTGCCAGCAGCAGGCCATTGGCACCGAGGTTGATCACGTAATCCAGCCAGTTCTCCAGTTGCGGCAGCCGATGTTCGACCTGGTCAGTGCCAGTCTTCTCGGCACCCACGAAGCCCAGCGGGTAGCAGTGCCACCAGATAACGGTGTCGGTCCAGCCCATTGCAATCCTTAGTGAGTATCGCTCAATAGGCTATTGAGCCTAACTCAATAGTAGTAAGCTGTCGAGTCATGAACCCTTCGGCACAGCCCGGCAGACAGCGCCTCTCCCCTGCCGTCCGCACCGATGCGATCCTCACCGCAGCCACCGAAGCCTTCGCCGCCAGCACCTACGACCAGGTTTCGGTAGCTGCCATCGGCCGAGCCGCCGGAGCCTCCGAAGCCCTGGTCTACAAGTACTTCGACACTAAACCAGGACTGTACGCGGCGGTGGTGAAAGCCCAACTTGACCGACTCAGCGCTCGACAACAGACTGCCATCGCCGCACTGCCAACCAATTCCTCGGCGCGCGATCTGGTGCGGGTTATCGTCGAAGCCACCCTCGACCAGGTGGCCTCGGCAACCGCGTCCGCCTCGCCCTTCTTCTCCGGTGACAGCGAACCGGCCGAAGCCGGCGAACTTCGCCAGCTCTATCGCACCCGGTTGGCCGATGACTTGTTGGCCCGGCTCCGCAACCCCAGTTGGACCCGCGGACGCCTGGCCGTGATTGGCTTTCTCGGTTTCCTCGGTGCGTCCGCCCAGCACTGGGCTGAACTTGGCTGCCCCGCCGACCTGCGCAACCCGCTGGTGGACGCCACTCTGGGCGCCTTACAAGGTGCAATGGGTGATTGGGATCTGCTCGCACCCCCGCAGCCAAGCTGAGCTACCCAAATACCCGACCACACTGCGCGATGCTCGACTCCTCGACTCCTCGACCGGAATGGACATCGCCAAGCAGGCTGAGCAATGCCCAGTCGACGTCCCGGCCCAACGACCGGACCCAGCCCGCAAATGGCGTCACCGCCAGCAGCTACACCTCAGCGGAAAGATTCCACCGTTAAGCGCCCCGCCAGCCAAGCTTCGATCATTCGCCGAGCGATCGAAGCCGAAGTCGGTAGTTCCACCGCACCACTTTCGAGTGCGACTTGCAGTTCGGCGACACTGAACCAGATCGCCTCTTCAATCTCTCCCGGCGCCGGATGCAGTTCAGTGGTTAAGGCGGTCGCAGCGAAGGCCACCATCATCGATCTGGGGAACGGCCAAGGCTGCGAGCCGAGATACCCAATCTCACCCAGACTGACCCCGACTTCTTCTCCGATCTCGCGCCGCACAGTCTGTTCCAACGATTCACCGGTCTCGGCGAATCCGGCCAGGACCGAATACCGCCGCGCTGGCCAGGAAGGCTGGCGCCCCAGCAACAATCGGCCGTCAGTATCAACAACGGCCACAATCACTGCGGGATCCGTGCGGGGGTAGTCCTCCAAGCCACAGCCCGGGCAGCGCCTGGCCGACCCGCCGGACACAACTTTGGTGGCCGAACCACAGTTGGGGCAGAACCCAGCTCGAGCATGCCAACCAGCCAAGCCAACCGCACCGAAAGAAATCTGGAGTTCTTCGGCGCTGAGTTGATCCAGCACCGCGCGCAATGAGTTGGCGGCCTGATCCACCAAAGTAACGAAGACCGCACCGGAGCTTCGGGTGCCAAGCAAGTAGTGGCGCTGATCGTCGAAGTCGCCAACCGCAGGCTGCCAGTCGAGGCCATCGACGGTGGCGCTGAGGCGGCCGTCTCGATCGACCGCGATCACCTGGGTCCCCGGACGTGCCCACTGAGCGGCCACCCAGATTGGATCGTCACGCAGCCCTTCGCTGCGTTCCACCGGGTTGTCTGTCGTCCAGTCGCTCATTCGGTCAGACTACCCAGCTGGCTGGCCATCAGTTGCTCAAGCTCAGCCCGGTCGGCCAAACGCGCCGGACGCACCACTTGCCCACGATGTAGGTCGAAGAACACCGCATCAACTTCGGCCGGCTCCAAACCGTTCAACTCCGCCCAGGCAAGTCGGTAGCAGGCCAATTGCAATGGATCGGCCGCGGCTGCGTCACCAGTCTTCCAATCCACCACTTGAGCCCGGCCATTGGGGCCAGCGAAGACCGCATCGATTCGGCCGCGCACTAGGCGTCCGGCCAACACCAGGGTGAAGGGCGTCTCAATGGCCAGCGGCGTGGCGTCGGCATACGGTCCAGCTTCGAAGGTGGCTCGGATCCGCTCGAACTCGGTACCGGCCAGCTCCGCTTGAGGCTCTTCACTCACCAGCGGAAGCTGGTTGGTGAAGCGAGCCTCCAGCCAGTTGTGGAACCCGATCCCCCAGCGCTGCGATTGATTGACCAACCGCGGCATGGGACGCCGCAGCCCACTCAGCAGCGCCTTCGGGTCCTTGACCAAGCGACCCAAGCCGGTCACCGACAGATATTCCGGGGTTCCGCCGGCGCGTGCCCGCCGGTCGGCCAGCTCAGCAGACACCAAAGTGGCGGCCAACCCCTGCCATTCAGCGATGGCTTCCAGCCCGTCTCGATCCAGCCCAGCCACTTGCGGGTATTGCCCAGTTTCGACCCTTATCGCACGCGCCTTTTGGACGCGCTCCGCGGCTAAGCGACGCAACTGGGAGGCTTCAGAATCTGCGATCACTGGCCAGTCGACTCGCTGTGCCGCGACCACCAACGGGTTGGTTTCGGGGACCTCAGCCCGTTCACCTACTGCGGCATGGCCAAACAGCACTTCAAAATAGGTCGAGGCGGTGCGCGGATTGGCCAGTGTTTCGGCCCAGGTGTGCGTGCTAGCCAGCAGCAACTGTCTCGCCCGGGTCACCGCCACATAGGCCAGCCGGTCCTCGCTAAGCCGCTGTTGAAAGCTCAGATCCGCAGCAAAAGCGGTCATCTTGGCGTTTTCCACCACCGACAGTTGCGGCAACGCGGTGGCGTCTCCACGAAGCGGGTATGGCAGGGCCGCGGCATTGCGGAGCCAATTGCCGCTAACCCGATCACTCGGAAAGACTCCGGCGGCCAATCCAGGCAGAAAGACCACTTCCCACTCCAGGCCTTTCGCCTTGTGAACGGTAAGCAGCTTGACCGAATCGGCAGCCGAGACCACCACCTGTTCCAGCCCGATGCCGTAGCTCCGTTCGGCCTCGAAATAGGCCAGCAAACCAGCCAGCGAGGCTTCAGTGTCGATGCCGGTGTAATCGGCGACCGTCCGAGTGAAGACCGCCAGCGGCGCGGACCCTCCCGGCTGCAAGGTTTCGGTCTCCACGCTCAGCCCCAAGAAGGCAATCACTCGGGAAACCAGCTCCCCCAACCCATTGCCACTCTGCCGCGACAACGCCTCAAATTCGGCAGCCAAAGCGCCGAACCGAGCCCGCGCTTCGACACTGAAACTGGCTTCGCCTGGGTCGCTGACCGCTTCTAACAGGCTGGGCGTGCCAGCTTCACCGGTTGGCAGCCAAGCAAACTGATCACCAGACTGGTTACGGGCTGCAGCCAACTCTTTGGCGCGCTGACCGAGAAGAGCCAGATCGGGAATCCCGATCGACCAACGCGGCGAGGTGAGCAGCCGCAGCATGGACGGGTTCGCCGTAGCGTCGGCCAGCACTTCCAAAGTGGCCACAACCTCGGCCACTGCTGGCAGATCAAGCAGCCCCCCAAGCCCAACGATTTCGGCAGGAATGTCGCGTTCAACCAGCGCGGCATAGACCGCAGCCACGTGGGTATTTCTTCGACACAACACCGCTATGTCGCGCCAAGAACTCACCTGGCCAGCGGCGTGCAGATCGGCGATTCGATCGCAGATTGAGTCGACCTCATCGGGCCAAGTGGCATGTGCGGTGGCCTCGATTCGTCCAGGAGGAGTCTCATCTGGTGCCACCAGATCCAGGTCAAGTCCGTAGGCAGCCAAGGCTGGATCGGTTCGCACCCCCGTAGCAAGTTCGTTCGCGGCATCCAGAATCTGCTGGCCACTGCGCCGGTTGACCGTCAACGCGTAGCTGGCCGCTGGCTGGCCGTCCGGTTGGGGAAAGTGTTGGGCAAACTCCAAAATGTTGCTTGCCGCCGCACCTCGCCAGCCATAGATGGCTTGACACGGATCCCCCACTGCAGTCACTGGATGCCCTCGTCCGCTGGTAACAGTCGCACCAGAAAACAGCCCCCGCAACAGACTGGCCTGGGCGGCCGAGGTGTCTTGATATTCGTCAAGCAGCACCACTGCGAACTCATCGCGAAGCGCAACCCCGACGCTGGGCACCTCGCTGGCCAAGCTCGCCGCCGCTGCCATCTGATCGGCGAACTCCACATAGCCGAGCTCAGTTTTCAACTTTTCGTAGGCAGTCACCAATTCGGCCAGCTCCAACCGCTCACCACTGGCTGCCCGCGCATCTTGAACAGCCTTGTACTCCCGACCTTGGTGACGTGGGGCTGCGTCCAAGGCGGCAGCGAAGGACTGCGCATGCCCGATCAAATCAGGCCCGCTGACCAGGTGGGAACGCAACTCGGCAGACAACTGCACCAACCGTTCGGTGACCGTGACTGGACGCAATCGAGATAGGTAACGCAATGGCCCCGGCGCGTCAGCCACCGTCCGGGCGGCAAGACGATAGCGAGCCGCCCCGGTGATCAGGCGCTGGCCACCTTCGATGCCTGCTAACAGGCCGTGTTCAGCGACCAACCGGGAGGCGAAAGCGTCGTAGGTGAGGATCAACTCCTCAGCACCGTCGGCAGAACTGACCGCTGCTTCGGCCAGGGCTCGACGAACCCGAGCCCCCAACTCGCCAGCCGCTTTGCGGGTGAAAGTCAGCCCCAATACCTGCTCTGGACGCACTTGACCCGAGGCCACCAGCCACACCACCCGGGCAGCCATCACTGTGGTCTTTCCCGAACCAGCTCCGGCGATGA
Organism: Propionibacteriaceae bacterium UBA5174; assembly: GCA_002413345.1. Lineage (GTDB taxonomy): Bacteria > Actinomycetota > Actinomycetes > Propionibacteriales > Propionibacteriaceae > Propionicimonas. Next base: position 29,216 of record DHWU01000011.1, read on the forward strand.
TCACTGCAGGAGCCAACGGAGCCACGATCGCGGCCAACTGCTGATCAGAAAACGGAATCCCGATCAGCTCTCGCAGTTGCGCCGGCTCGGTCAGTCTGGTCACCACAGCTGTTCCCCTCGTGCATTCGCCGGGCAACTGGTGGCGAAAGCGCAGCTGGTGCAGTGCGCGCCAGCGGTCGCCGGGTAGCTGCCCTCGGCCACGATCGCTGCCGCCATCGCGATCCGGTGGTGCACCCAGGTTGGGTAGGCCAATTCGGCCGCCTCAGTGGTCAGATGCGGACGCTGCGAAAGCGCGGGCTGCCAAAACTCTTTGGGGACATCCTCGGGACGCGAAGCTTGTCGCAGATAGACCGCCGAGGCTCCGCTCGGCGCGATCACCGAAGTGTCGGCGTAATTGGTGAAAGCACCGCTGCTGACCGCAAGCTGATAGATCCCCAACTGCTCCATGCCGGCCACCTCGGCTTTCGAGGGTTGTCGGCGTGAGGTCTTGAAGTCGGCCACCAATAGGCCGTCCTCGGTGCGCTCCAACCAGTCGATTTGCCCGGCGAGCACAACCGCCAACCCGTCGGCTTCGAGTTCGATCCGAAACGGCACCTCCACCCAAGCCTGGCCAACACGCTTGGCTCGCCAGTTGAGGAATCGGGCCAAAGCCTGCTCGACCTCGACGCGCTCACTGGCCGAAAACCAGGCAGCCTCAAACGGCAAGCGGCCCCAAACCCGGTCCAGTTCAGTTCGCAGCTCCGGCAGGCCCCAATCCTCAGTTTGGGCGGTCTGCACCAAACGGTGAATCAGTGAGCCCAAGGTGGCCGCCAAGGTGGTGCCAGCTTCACCTTGAGCTTGCCGAGACAGGAAATATCGCCGTGGGCAAGTTAGCGCAGCGTTCACCTGACTAGGGCTTAGCCAGATCTGCCTGGGGCCAGCGACCGGCTGGCTGGACAACTCCCGCACCCCCCACCAGGAACGTGGGTTAGCCGCGGGCACCAGCGCGCGCCCAGCGTCGTCGACCACATCAGCCAAAGCGGCCAATTCGATCGCGGCAGCTGCCCGAACGGAATCGCTTCGAGCGGGATCGACGCAGTCTCGACGTAGGCCGGCTACCAAACCGTTCAGGGTCACCGCACGTTTCCGCCAAGGCGGCGCGGTAATTGACACCCCCAACTCGGCCAAGAACCTTGAGGCACTGTCGCTTTCCCCCTCGGTTCCGGCGGTCGCGGTGACTACCAAGCTTTGTCGAGCCCGCGAACAAGCCAGGTGAAATAGTCGACGCTCAGCGGCCAACTCTTCCCGAGCCGAGGTGCGCCCGACCAGCCCGTCGGTAGTCAGCTCGGCCGCCTCCAACACCGCACTGAGTCGGCGACCCGACGGCCACAGACCTTCTTGGACGCCAGCCACCACAACCAGATCCCACTCCTGGCCGCGCGCCCGGTGTGCGGTAAGGATCTGGACGGCACGTCGGCGCAATCGCGACTCCCGTTGGCGGTCAGCCGGAATCTGTTGAGCGTCCAGTTCAGCCAAGAAGGCCCGCACTCCGGCCACTCCTTTGCGGTGACCAGCTTCAGCAGCCACTTCAAAAAAGGCGCACACCGCATCTAGATCAGCATCAGCCCGACTCGCCGTGGCCCCGTATCCAGCGGACTGCTCGGCCAATCGGGACGGCCAGTCAGTGCCTTGCCACAGACTCCAGCACACTTCATCCACGCCACGCCCGTCCGCTAGCTGCTCTTGAGCCTGAGTCAACAACGCCACCAAGGCCGCCAACTTGGCACTGTGCTCAGTGGTTTCGGTTTCGACCAACCAGCTCGAATCATTGAGCGCGGCAGCAAGTTGGGTAGCCCCAACCGAGTCGGACGCATCGTGGTGCCCACAGCCGAGCCATTGCCGAGCCAACGCCCGCAAACCCACCGAATCCAATCCACACAATGGCCCGGTCAACAACCGGACGGCTTGGTCTGGGCTGATGGCCTGGGCCGCGGCTGTGGCCAGACCCAACAGCAATGGACGCACCGACGGCGCTTGGGCCAATGGAATCTCGTCGCCGGGCAGTTCAACCGGAATCCCCGCGCTGACCAGCCCCTGAGCAATCGGGCCAAGTTGTTGCCGCCCGGATCGAACCAACACTGCCATCTGGCGGTAGTCGATTCCGTCCAGCCGGGCTTGGCGAAGTCGATCTGCGATCGCCCGGGACTGTTCGGCTTCATCACCACAGACCCACACCGATACTTGCGAATTTGGCCTGCCGCCATCGGGGTTCACCCTCTGCGGTGTCACTGGCGCCGCACTGCCGAGCTGCGGCAATCGTGCTCGCACCCTCGCCAACACCTGGTCCAGATCAGGCCCATAACGGTAGGCCTGCTCCAAGCGGGCAAACCGCACTGCACGCGCCGGGCTGGCGAAGGACTCTTCGAAGCCCCGCAAAGCCCGCGGATCGGCCCCCCGGAAAGCTGCCGAGACGCTGTCCGGGTCCGCGGTGGCCAGGACCTTCGTGGTGGGCGCCAAAGCCGCAACCATCCTGATCTGGGCGGGATCCAACTCGGCGTAATCGTCAATCAGTACCGCGCCGATCTCAGCGGCCACGATGCCCCCGATCTCCAAGTCGGACAGCAGTAGCCGCACCCGGTGCACAAGTTCGGCGTAGTCGAGCACTTCTTCGGCATCCAGCACGTCCAGATATTCGGCCATGAAGGATCCAAGAGCGCTCCATTCTTCTCTTCCGGCCGCGGCGCCCATCTCGATCAGGTCTTCGGGGTCCAGCCCCAGCTGCCTGGTTCTGGCCAGACAAGCCCGGACCTGGGTGGCGAATGCTCTGGTCGTCACCGCTGCCCCCAGCTGCGGCGGCCAAGCTGACGGCCCAGCCCCAGCCAACAGCTCCCGCACCCGAAACTCCTGCTCCGGAGCCGCCAACAGCCGAACCTGGGGACGCGTCGAAAACCGCTGCCACAGCGATCTAGCCAGGGCATGCACCGTGGTCACCTGCGGCGACCAAGTGCCAGCACCCAGGCCAGTGGTAATCGCATTCCGAAGCCGACTGGCGGCCGTCCGGCTGCTCACCAACACCACTGGATCGGGACCATCCGCGGCCAACTCAGCAACCGCGGCTTGCCCCAGCAAAGTGGTCTTTCCAGTCCCTGGGCCACCAATCACCAAAGTGGCTGCCGTCCAGTTGGACAGCAGAGCTCGCTTCGCGTCATCCAATGGCGCTAGCTGGAAGTCAAAAGACTGCGGTTGGTTCACAGCGCCCATGCAATCACCTCGCACTGACATCAACCCAACGCTGCTGACGCACCGACGCTTTTCGGGCGGCGATTTTGGTTGAACTTTCGCAACTGCCCGTACTTCAAGACCTTCAAAGAGCGCCTATTTGGCTTAGTCGCTGACCCCGACCGAGCTCAATCTGCAGCCGAATAGTGGTCACCGTGGTCGTATCGACACTCCTCAGCTAAGGGTTGCCCCGGATCCACCCCGGGAGGGTGCCCATTCACCGGCCCCAGACCGGGGCATTCGCTGGTGCGGGCGGCTAGATTAGAGGCCGTCGTCCGATCGAGAGGTTCAACCGATGAGCACCCCAGCCCAGCCAGCCAGCCAGGGACAAGCCGTCCAGTTGGCCCCACCCGACCTGCTCACTTTGACTCCGCCGCCCGCAGCACCAGTGGTAGCGACCACCCAGGCGCCCGCGATGGCGCCCCAAGTCGATGCCGCCCAGGTACCTCTTCTAGACGCCAAAGTTGAAGAGTTCATCAACGCTCTAGCCACGGCCGAAGCCAGCTCACCCACTTTCACCGCTCAAGCCGATGCGGTCCGCACTATGGGCGATGCTGACATTCGCAAGGCTGCCGAGACGTCCAATCGGCTGTTGCAGACCCCGGTGAAGGCAGTCGATTCCGGCGGCCTAGCCGAGACCTCAAAGGTGGGCAAGACGCTGCTCGAACTGCGGCGCACGGTCGAAGACTTAGATCCGAGCCAGGCCAGCAAATCCGGCGGGTTCTGGTCCAAACTCGGTATCGGCAAGCAAGTTGGTGACTACTTTCGCAAATACCAGTCCAGCCAGGACCACCTGAATGGCATTCTGCACGCGCTGCGCTCAGGTCAAGACGAACTGACTAAAGACAATGCCGCTCTCAACATGGAGAAGCAGAACCTTTGGACGGCGATGGGGCGCCTGAATCAATACGTCTACATCGCCGAGCGTCTGGACGCCCGGCTGACGGCCCAAATCGCCGAGCTGGAGCTGTCTGATCCAGACAAGGCCAAGTCACTCAAACAAGATGTTCTGTTCTATGTGCGCCAGAAGCATCAGGATCTGCTCACCCAATTGGCGGTCTCGATTCAGAGCTACCTGGCCATCGACATCATCATCAAGAACAACATCGAACTGATCAAGGGTGTGGACCGGGCGTCCACCACGACAGTTTCGGCGCTGCGCACGGCAGTGATCGTGGCTCAGGCCTTGGGCAACCAGAAGCTGGTGTTGGATCAGATCACCGCCTTGAACACCACAACATCGGATCTGATCCAGCGGACCTCCGAAATGCTCAAAGAGAACTCGGCCCAAATCCAGGAGCAGGCTGCTTCTTCCACCATCGGATTGGAGCAACTCCAGGCAGCCTTCGCCAACATTTACGCGACCATGGATTCGATCGACGAGTTCAAGGTGAAGGCGCTGGACAACATGGCTGCCACCATCGGCACTTTGGAATCTGAGGTCGGCAAGAGCAAGCAGTATCTGGAGCGAGTCAGCCAACAAGACACCCACGCTCAGACCATGCCAGCACTCAGCATCGACCGCTGAGGCATTACCGAATGGGTTTCTGGGATTGGCTAGCTAAGGGAGACGACCAAGCTGATGCGCTCGCCTCCGACGATGTCGCGAAGGCCCCTACTGGGGCCGACATCGGCACCGCTTTAGACAACGTCGAAGCTTTGGTCGCCGACCCGGCCGTACCAACTGTGGTGCGGGCTCGCGCGTTGAGGATCACTACCACCGTCCGCGACACCTTGCCGAGGCTAAATCTGCTTGGCCTAGGCAGCTACGACGCCTATTCGGTGGTAGCTACCGCCACCGAATACCTGCCCGAGGCCATCGGGTCATATCTGCGGCTACCACGGGATTGGGCCGATTCGCGTCCGGTTGAAGGCGGCAAGACCGCCTTGCTGTTACTGATCGACCAACTCGACTTGTTGTCGGCAACGATGGATTCGATCTACAACGCCGCCAACACCACAGACGCGGCAGCATTGATCACCCACGGCCGCTTCTTGCAGGCGAAATTCGGCCATACCCAAGCCCCTGAACTCAACCTGGGACCGTCATCATGAACGACCAACTCAAAGCCGCCTTCGCCGCTCTAGTCCAGACGGCAGCGGCAGCTGGCTTTCCCACCGACGCGGCAATGGCCGAAGGTCGCGTTTTGTCGGCCGCGGTGGCCGAAGCTAATCGGGGGGCCTATCTCGATTGGTGTGCGGCCCTCGACCTGCCGGTCTCGGCGCAGACCTTCATTGATGCCGCGGTGGCCGGACGCCGCTACCGCGGCTCTGCTACCCCCTTAGCCACTCAATCCGCCGCCAGCAATTCCGCCGCCTACCCCAACGCTTTGGCTCAGGTTTGTCAGGCAGCGGCGACTTTGGGCCAACCAACCCCGCAGTCCATCGGCGCGGCCACGATGGCCGCTGCAGCACAACTGCCGTCTGGACAGCACTACGGCTTCAACACCCCGTCCGCAGCCCCCACTGACGCTTTCGCCCAGGAGCAATTCATCACCCAGGCACCCACCATCCTGGGCGATGTGCTGGAGCGGATATCCACCAACCAGGCCAAGCTGTTGGATCTGAGCAGGATTGATCCGCACCTTCCTGGCGCCTTTCCTGGGCTGGGTACACCGCAGCTGCCAGCTGATCCGTCCGCGGCCACTACTCAACCCGCTCAGCAACAGCCGACCCAGCCCGCTGCCCCAGACATCACTGAACCTGATGCGGCCGAAGCCAGCCAGCCCGAAGAACCAGAAAAGACTGTCGAACAGTGGCTGGCCGAGCTTGATGAGCTCGTGGGCCTTGCAAAGGTTAAGACCGAGATCCACCGCCAAACCGCAATCCTGCGCGTCGATGCCTTGCGCACTAAGGCTGGGCTGAAGAGCCCCACGATCACCCGTCACCTCGTCTTTGAAGGCAATCCTGGTACTGGCAAGACCACCGTGGCCCGGATGGTCGCTGGCATCTACAAAGCGATTGGCCTACTCAGCAAGGGTCAGTTGGTTGAAGTGGACCGTTCCGAGTTGGTGGCAGGGTTCCTGGGTCAGACCGCAATCAAGACCGCCGAGATGGCCGCCAAGGCCTACGGCGGAGTGCTGTTCATTGATGAGGCTTACGCGCTCAACGGCGACCAGTACGGTGAAGAAGCGATCAACACCTTGGTCAAAGAGATGGAAGACCACCGCGATGATCTGGTGGTGATCGTGGCTGGCTATCCCGCGCCGATGAGCGAATTCATCGCCAATAACCCCGGCCTGGCTAGCCGTTTTCGAACCACGATTGAGTTCGAGAATTACACCGACACCGAGCTGCGCGGCATCTTCACCTCGATGGCAGCCAAGTCTGACTTCGATCTCAGCGATGGTTGCGCGGAAGAGTTCAGCAGAGAATTGGCGATGCAGGTGCGCGACGAACACTTCGGCAACGGCCGGTTTGCCCGCAACCTCCTAGAGGCAGCCATCGGACGCCACGCCTGGCGGTTACGCGATATCCCTGAGCCCACCTTGGCCGACTTGCGCACGCTACTGGCCGAGGATCTCGCTGAAGCCGAGGCGGTCGCCACCACCTTGGACCCGCCAGAAGACGCCGAGCCAATCCCAGCAGTGGAATTCCCTCTCCAGGATGGTGCCGCCAAGTGACGATGAAAGCTCCCGTACCTACCCCTCGGTCATCAACGCGCGCCCCGGCGCACCAACAGCCGAATCGCCGGTCATTGGCACTGCTACACAAGGCGGCGGCGCCTGATCTAGCCGAAACTACGTTGCCGCCCATTCCAAAGCCGCGCTCAGCGCCGAAACTGCGTCGATACAAGTTCTTCGCTGCGACCGCATTGTTGGTTGCTGGAGCTTTGGGCGTGATTGGGTGTGTCCAGCTCCGAGATGACTTGACCAGCGGACAGCAGCCTTTGGCCCAGGCTGCCAGGTTAGGCGCGGTGGAGCACGAGCTGATCACTGCTCGAAATCTCACCGCGCGCCAGCTATTGGAACCTTCAGCCAACACCGGCCAGGCCGCCACCGACAGCCTGTCCAGCGCAAGTTCGCAGCTCACGGCGGCTGTCGCCGCACAACCCAGTGCCACGACGGCATTTAGCGCAATCAACTCCGATCTACTCAGCTACAGCTCTCAGTTAGAGGCTGCAGCTACCGCGACGACCCCCTCGGCCAGCGCCGCTGCCCTGACCAGCGCCGACGCGATCCTTGATCAGAGCCTGTCGCCAAAGCTGGAGGCATTGCGCCAAGCGCAGTCGGCCACCCCGGCCTGGTCAGTCGGGATCTGGCTTGCCGTGGCTGGCGGTGTGATCGCCTTGGCTACTCTGATTTGGGTCAGCATCGCGACCGCTCGCCTTAGTCACCGGTACGTCAACGGCGGACTGGCCGTCGCTGCGGTGTGCGCGATAGTCATTACTGGCATTTCCGGCGCAGCGATAGCGCAAGTGAACGCCGCCGCCACCGCGTCGTCGAAGTCTCTGCAAAAGTTGAATCAGGTCGACCAGGCTCGCCTTTCCTTGGACAAGGTCAACCGACTGCTCTTGCGCGGCGCTTTGAACCACTCCTGGACAGACGAGGAATCAGCCGAGGTAACTGCGCTGAGTGGCCGCGCTAGCAGCGCCGCCGCCGCTGTCTCAGCCGCGTCGACCTCCGATATCTTCAAGATCGTTGTGGCCGACGCCGTCGACCAGATCTCCAGCGCGAATGACGACCTCAGGTGGAGTGCTTGGAGTGATGCTCGCAGTCGTTTGGAAGCCAAAGGCCAGGTGTCTTACGGGGTGTCCAGTGCCGCAGAATACGGCGAGGCCGCAGCCACCACCGAAGTAGCCCTGGCAGGTCTAGCTGCCAACGGGACTGCCGACACAATGACCTTTGGCGCTGGCGTAGCTGGCACGCTGGCACTGTTTGGCGCAGCGTTGTGCGTGCAGGGTTTGAACAAGCGTCTTTCGGAGTATCGATGAACACCTTTCCGCTGCCGCCAGGTGGCCTCGGGTCAGCTGCGACTTCAGTTCAGCTGCTGGACTACCTCGGGCGGCTTGACTCTTGGATTGTCCAGTGCCGTGCCGAATTGGACGAACTCGACGCCCAGGTAATCGCTACCAACCGCCAAGCCGAGCTCAACGCCGACATCTCGCTAGCCATGACCTCCTGGCAAGCCGTCAAGAGCCGGCAGAACTTGCTGCTGTCCACCTGGGATTCTGGACGCGTTGGCCCCAAGGAACTCGACACTTTGGCCAACCTAATCTGGGGACGGCTCGACACGACTGCGGCCAATCTCGGCGCAGTGCAATCGATGTCCGTTTCGCTGCCCGAAGCTGGCCGACTCTGCGATGCACTAGTTGCCCAACTGCGGGCACGTTTAGACACCAACCCGAACTCCACCGCCGTGCAAATTCGCCTCACTCAACTGCGGGCACAGGCCGAACGAATCCGCGATCAGCTTGAATTGGAGCCACCCGCTTTGGCTCCGATCGGCCAAGCCAAGCTGCAAACGGTCACCTCTCGGATCACCGAACTCAGCGAAAAGCAGAACCGTGGCGGCGATATCGACGGATCTCTCAGCGCGCTCGAAACCGAAGCAGCACTGCTGGAACGCGACCTGATTGTTGGCGCGTCCCGCCGCCGCGAAGGCCGCGATCTAGTTGCCAAGGTCCGGACCGAGCACGCCCGGCTCAGCGATGACCAGGGCAAAGTGGTCGCCCTAGCTGCCCAGGTTCGGGATGCGATCTGGCCTATGCCTGCGGTCGATCTGGATCGGTTGTCCGCGCTCGGCCCGATCCCCAACACCGCTGAGTCCATTAGGCGCTATCTGGACGAGCTCACAAAAGTGAGTGCCTCGCTCGCACAAACCCGAGCCGTGCTGACCGAACAGCTGGCCCAACGCGATGGTGCTGCCCGCGTCTGGTCGGCCCGACAGGCAAGGACCGCTGAAGCTGGGCACACCGATGACCCGGTACTCGCTGATCTGGCTCGTTTGATTGAAGCCCGACTTGCCGCTGTGCCGCTAGTGCTGCCATCAATTCGTGCTCTGCTTGGCACCTACGACGCTGAACTGGACTACCTGAGCAAGGGAGGACTCCGGTGAAGTGTCGACAACCCGGTTGCACCGGAACCATCGTTGACGGCTACTGCGACATTTGCGGCATGCCGGGGCAGATGATGCCGGTTGGCGCTGGACACAGTGGCGCCCGTCCAGCGGCATCACCAAGCGGGCCATGTCGCCAGCCAGGCTGTTCGGGACAAGTTGTTGACGGCTACTGCGATATTTGCGGCGCACCTGCGGTTTCGGTTTCCACGGTAACCGCCACGACCGCCCCCCGAACCCCCACCCGCACTTCGGTGAATCTAGGCGCCAGCGCGTTCGGCTCGGCCCGGGTGACCTCCTTTGGCGATCAACGGCTTCGCCGCCACGCTGAACACAGCACCCATGACGGCCAGATCGGCGCCGGGCTGACTAAGGTGCCACCAGCGCCAGCGATTGACCCGACCAAGGCAGTCTTGGCGAATCCAGAAGTACCGCTCAACGCCCGAGTCTGCGCCAAATGCAACTTCAAAGTTGGCCAGGGCGCAGCCAATGTGGCCAGCCGATCCGAAGGCTTCTGCCCAACCTGTGGCGCGCCGTACTCCTTCACCGTCAAGCTCACCGCGGGCACCCTGGTTGCCAATCAGTACGAGGTGGTCGGCGCGTTGGCCCACGGTGGGATGGGCTGGATCTACCTGGCCAAGGACCGCAATGTGTCTGGACGCTTCGTGGTGCTCAAAGGCCTGTTGAACGCTGGCGATGCTGATGCGCTGGCCGCAACAGTCGGCGAGCAGCGTTTCCTGGCCCGAACCGAGCATCCGCTCATCGTTGAGATCTTCAACGTCGTGACTCACGACGATGCGATCTACATCGTGATGGAGTACATCGGCGGACGTTCACTGAAACAACTACTGAAACAGCGCCGGCTTGCTAATAATGGCGAGCCTGATCCGCTGCCTGCCGACCAGTCGTTGGCATTGTTGATTGAGATCCTGCCCGCCCTTGGCTATCTGCACTCGTTAGGGCTGTTGTTCTGCGATTTCAAACCCGACAACGTGATTCAGGTTGGTGACTCGCTGAAGCTGATTGATCTCGGCGGAGTACGCCACGCCAACGATGAAGATTCGGCGATCTACGGCACCATCGGCTTCCAGGCCCCTGAAGTACCCACCCAGGGCCCCTCGATTGCCTCCGACATCTACACCGTCGGAAGAACTTTGTTGATGCTGTCGGCAGATGTGCCTGGCTTCCAGACCGAATTCGAGTTCGCGGTGCCGCCAGCCGACAGCCTCCCGGTCTTCGCAGCCCAAGACTCGCTGTACCGACTGCTGCTCAAGTGCTGTGCCCCCGACCCCAATGACCGGTTCATCTCTGCCGATGAATTGCGCCAACAGATGCTTGGGGTACTGCGTGAAGTGGTGGCCAGTTCCCGAGCGGGAATCGGGTCAACTTCGGCGTCCTCGGCCTTGTTTGAATCGCCAATGGTGGCTGGCCATGGCCATCCGCTGGGTTCATTGCCGCAACTACGAAGTGACCCCCGTGATGCTCAGGCCGACTTCCTTAACCAGGTCGCGCCGCAAGACCCCGTGTCCAGACTCGAAGCGCTGAGCTCTCCCCCAGGCTGGTCCAAAGGAGTGTGGCTGGCCAGGGGCCAAGCCGCCTTGGAGGTCAACAAACCCACCGTGGTTGATCAATGCATCGCCCGACTATTGGACGACGACCCCTGGGAATGGCGTGCCCTTTGGTTGGCCGGGCTAGGCGCACTCAGCAACTCTGACTACGTCCGAGCGCAAAGCTCGTTCAATGCCGTCTACGGACAGTTGCCGGGGGAATTGGCTCCCAAACTGGCTTTGGCGATCGCCTGCGAACTGGGAAATGAGCTCGACTTGGCGGAGGTTCTGTACCGGATTTGCGCAGCCACTGATGCGGCCTACGTGACCCCGGCTGCCTTCGGCCTGTCGCGGATTCGGCGCGCCAAGAATGACCTCTCGGGTTCTCTGACTGCGCTGGCGTTGGTGCCCAGCACTTCAAGGGGATACCCAGAATCCCAGCGGCTACGCGCCATGGCCCTGATCTCCTCGGCCCGCGACACTGCCAGCATTGACGCCGCGTTCGCCGCGTCGATAACTGCCCGACTCAGCGGTCAAGAGCTTGCTGAGGCCCGCGCCCTGCTCTTGCGCCGGGCGCTCCTGCTATCTGGTCAAGGGACAACAATCACCAGAGGTCAGTCACCGATAGCTCCGACCACTTTGCTGGACGAACTCGCCGCGACCTACCGCGAACTGGCTTCGCTCAGTACCGACGCCAACACCAGAGCTGGCTATCTAGAAATGGCCATCTCCCTACGACCTTGGAGCCTGTTTTGACCGAGGGAAACTGGCCGCTTTGGGCCGACCAACATCCGCAAACCAGCACCCCAGCCACAGCCACCTGCCCGAGCTGTGGACGGACGGTCGCACCGAGCGACGCCTTCTGCGAAGGCTGCGGGGCCACGTTGACGCCCTCCGCGCCGCCGCCGGTTTCGACGCCGAACGAGAACTCAACCCAGACTCGCCGCTTGGGCTCTCGAAATAGCGAAGTAATCACCTGCCCGGCGTGTGGCGGCACCATCGATGTCGACGGCTACTGCCAAACCTGTGGCACCAAAGCACCCAGCGCCCGTGACCACTACTTCCAGACTCCGGCGCCTTGGATTGCCGGAGTTTGTGACCGGGGGCAGCGCCATCCACGAAATGAAGATGCCATGGCGTTGTGGGCCGCGGGCAACCGAGCAGTCCTGGTGGTGTGTGATGGAGTCTCCACCAGCACCGATCCAGACACCGCTGCCACCGTGGCTGCGCAGACCATTTGTGATCATCTGGTCGGACGCCTGCTCGACGCGGACGCCGATCTTGACTACACCGAGGCTTTCACCGCAGCTGCGGCCGCCGGGAACCAGGCGGTGGTAGCCATCACCGCACCTGATTCACCCAACGCGGCCTCGGCGACTTTGGCGGTGGCCGTGATCGACGGCGACGAACTTCATTACGCCAATCTGGGTGATTCTCGGGTCTACTTCCTGGGACAGCACACCCAGGAACTGCTGACCTTGGACGATTCGATGGCGCAGGCCTTCATCGAGCGGGGCATGGAGCGCGCTGAAGCCGAAGCCTTGCCGCGAGCTCATGCCATCACCAAATGGGTAGGCCGAGATTCGCCAGACGTAGTGCCCCGCATCGGCACCCGCACGCTCACTGAACCGGGCTGGGTGGCGGTGTGCTCGGACGGGCTTTGGAATTACGCCTCCGCGCCCCACCAGTTGGCTGCTCAATTGGCCGCCACCGGAAAGATCGAGCCGATCGACATTGCAAAATCCCTGGTGGCTTGGGCAAATGCCAAGGGGGGTCGCGACAACATCACGGTGGCCTTGGCCAGCTTCTCGGGCCTTACCCAGCCAACTAATCTGGGTGTCACCGACCCGGTCGAAGCCCAATCAGTTGAAGGAGAAGTCTGAGCATGGCTGAGTTCAGCGCTGCGGTCTATCAGAATGAGTTCCTGCCCGATGGCGGAACCGATGTGAACGCAATCGTGACCGTCCGCTGTTCCGGCGCGGGTTCGGCCGGGCGAACTGGCAGCGGAAACGCCGGAGAGATCATCGCTGTCGATACTTCAGGGTCGATGGGGCATATCAATATGGGTGCTGCCAAGCAGGCCGCGATGGTTGCTTTGGACAACATTCTTGATGGCACCTATTTTGCGGTCGTGGCTGGTAACCACAAGGCCTACTTGGCCTATCCGATGGTGCAAGCTGGCCCCGGAATGGTGGTCATGGACCCTCGCACCCGAGCCGAGGCGAAGCGAGCGATCAGCTTTTTCCGCGCCGAAGGTGGCACGGCCATGGGCACCTGGCTGAATCTGTGTCGGGCACTTTTCGATTCAATCGGGAATCTGGCCAACAAGCACGTAATCCTGCTCACCGACGGCGAGAACCACAACGAGACTCCAGAGCAACTACATGCGGCCTTGGCTAACTGCGCTGGCCATTTCCAAGTGGACGCCCGGGGCGTGGGCGTGGATTGGAAGGTCGCCGAGATCCGCAAGATCGCCCAAACCATGCTGGGTACGGTGGACATCATCGGCGACCCGGCCCAACTCGGAGCGGTATTTGCCGAACTGATGCGAAATTCGATGGCTCGCGGAGTGGCCAATGCTGACCTTCGGGTGTGGATCCCCCAAGGTGCGCAGGTGCTCTTCATCCGACAGGTATCGCCCACCGTCGAAGACCTCACGCATCGGGGCCAGCCGGTGAACCAACTCACCATGAGCTACCCCACTGGCGCCTGGGCTGACGAGGAACGCGATTATCACGTCTCGGTCCGGCTCCCGGCCAAGACCGTCGGCCAGGAACAGTTAGCGGCTCGAGTGCAGTTGGCTGTCGGCGCCGAGTTACTCACCCAGGTGTTGGTCAAGGCGAAGTGGTCGGCTGATACCAATCTCACCGCCCAAATCAATCCTGAAGTTGCCCACTACACCGGGCAGGCTGAGCTCGCCGTAGTGATCCAAGAGGGACTCAATGCCAAGCAGGCTGGAGATTTTGACACGGCCACCAGCAAGCTAGGGCGAGCGGTGCAACTCGCCACCGAGAGCGGAAACTCCGAAGCCACCGCGAAACTACGTAAAGTAGTCGACATTGCAGACGCTGCTACCGGTACGGTGCGGTTGAAGCAGGAGATAGCCAAGGCCGATGAAATGGCCTTGGATACCGCATCCACCAAGACCACCAGGATCAGGGGCTGAAAGATCGTGATTTGTCCGTCGGGGCATCAGACCAACCAGGCCGACTTCTGCGACGTTTGCGGACTGCCAATTTCTGACGTCCAAGCCGACGCCAGCGCTGGCAGCTCAACCCCTGCCGCGTCCGACACCTTGCTCTGCCCGAATTGCCAGGCGACAAATGTGGCCGAAGCCCTGTTTTGTGAGGCTTGCGGCTTCGACTTCACCACGGCAGCAAGCGAACCCGAATGGCCAAAGTTCAATGCAGCGCCGCAGTCTGGTGAGCTGCCAGAGTCTAGTGAGGTGCCAGAGTTCACTGAGGCAACCGTGCCCAGCGAACCAACCGCGGACCAGGGTTCCACATTGGATACTGCCTCGTCACTCAACCCCGTCGCTACCACCCAACCGGCAATCAAACAGACCCGTCCGCGGGTGGATTGGGTTGCCGAATTGTGGATCGACCCCGACTGGTACGCCGCCCAACGTTCGACCGATCCGATGCCCTCAGTCGGCCTGCCAGACATCGTCCCGTTAGTGAAACAGAGCAATCTGATTGGTCGGGTTTCGCACACCAAGGGAGTTTTTCCCGAGATCGACTGTGAGCTGGATTCGGGCTGCAGCCGCCGCCACGCAATCCTGACCACCGACTGGACCCGGTGGTGGATTGAGGACCTAACCTCGGCCAATGGCACTTTTGTCGGTGGCGTGGCCGGACCGTTGCCAGCTATGCCGATCCCGCAGGGACGGGTCGAACTGACCTCGGGCCAGCGGATCTACGTTGGGGCTTGGACCCGAATAGTGATCCGCAAGGCCACTGCCGACGAACAGGATGCCTTCGCCTGAAGCCACCGGACGCTAGGGCTCTAAAGCCACTAGCGCCCGTTGGCCACAGTGTGATCAGTAGTGCCGCTTGCCTCCGGAGCCACCCCTACCTTTGCCGTCGCGTCCCTTAGCCTCGCGGGCGGCGCCGGTGGGGATTCGACCCCGGTCAGCAGACAGTTCAATCAGCTTGCCGGAGATTCTGGTGGTTTTCAGCGCCTCCAACACTGCCGGCGACAGGTTGGCTGGCAACTCGACCAGCGAGAAGTCGGCCCGGACGCTGATCCGGCCGAAGTCCTCCCGCCGCAGGCCGCCTTCATTCGCCAGGGCACCCACAATCTGCCGGGGCTGCACCCGATGCCGCTTACCGACTGCCAGTCGATAGGTGGCCAACCCCTCAGAGTTCTGGGATAGATGCCTCGGCTCGGGCCGACGGCCACGATCGTTGGCGTCTTCGCTCATCGGCGTGCGTTTCGCATCGGGATCAAGCAGCATCGGCTCCTCGCCCTGTAGCTGCAGAGCCAGGGCGGCGGCGACATCGAGCTCGGGCACGTCGTACTCGTTCACATAATGCGCAACAACCTCGCGGAAGAACTCCAGCCGATCCGATTCCAAAGTCTCGGTGATCGCGGAATCGAATCGGTTCAGCCGGGTGGCGTTGACATCTTCAGCGCTGGGTACGCCAACCTGAGTGAGCTTCTGTCGGGTGGCCTTTTCGATGGAGGCCAGGAGCCGTCGCTCGCGAGGGGTCACCAGCGAAATCGCTTCGCCAGCCCGGCCTGCTCGACCGGTGCGACCGACCCGGTGCACATAGGACTCAGTGTCAGTGGGAATGTCGAAGTTCACCACGTGGCTGATCCGGTCCACGTCCAGTCCGCGAGCGGCCACATCGGTGGCGACCAAAATGTCGAGGCGACCATTCTTCAGCTGACCGATGGTGCGTTCGCGCTGCGCTTGCACGATGTCGCCGTTGATCGCTGCGGCGGAGAATCCCCGCGCCCGCAGCTTCTCGGCCAGAGTCTCGGTTTCGTTCTTGGTGCGGACGAAGACGATCATCGCCTCGAAGTTTTCTACCTCCAAGATCCTGGTCAGCGCTTCCACCTTCTGCGGGTAGGAGGCGATCAGGTAGCGGTGAGTCACATTGGCCGCGGTGGCGGTGCGTCCGGCCACGATGATCTCAGCAGGGTCATTGAGGTACTTCTTGGCCAACCGCTTGATTTGGGCCGGCATCGTCGCCGAGAACAGCGCGACCTGCTTCTCCGCAGGGGTTGCCGCCAGGATGGTCTCGACGTCTTCAGCAAAGCCCATATTGAGCATTTCGTCGGCCTCATCCAGCACCATGAACCGCAACTGGCTCAGGTCGAGGGTGCCCTTGTCCATATGGTCCATGATTCGCCCGGGCGTACCCACCACGACCTGGACGCCGCGGGCCAGCGCACTGAGCTGAACCCCGTAGCTCTGCCCACCGTAAACCGGCAATACGCTCACGCCGGTGATCTTGGCCGCGTAGCTCTGGAAGGCTTCACACACCTGCAAGGCAAGCTCGCGGGTGGGGGCCAACACCAAGGCCTGGGGCGCGTGCTGTTTGGGATGCAACTGCTGCAAGATGGGCAGCGCGAAAGCTGCGGTCTTGCCAGTTCCGGTCTGGGCCAGCCCAACCACATCGCGTCCGCTGAGTAGCACCGGGATGGTGGCGGCCTGAATCGGCGAGGGGCTTTCGTAGCCAACTTCCTTCACCGCCCGCAGCAGCCTGGCATCCAGGCCTAGCTCGGCAAAAGTGGCCGAGGGCTCCTCGGTAGCGGGTTCATCGGAGTGGTCACTGATCTGGTCATTCACGCATAGACCCTAGCGGCAAACCGAGTCGGTAGTGACATCGAGGCAAACCCTCCGTTGCGCTGTGGGCGTACCTCCGGCCTGGGCAGGCCGCTGCCAGGGTAGATTGGGCGCCGCGATCCGAAGGAGACATGGTGGAGATCAAAATCGGCATTCAGGACGTTTCTCGCGAGCTGACCGTTGAGACCGAGGCCACTTCGGCCGAGATCGAAAAGAGCCTTACCAAGGCGCTGGCCGACGGCGGGTTATTAACTCTCGCCGATGAAAAGGGCCGCAAGGTGTTGGTGCCGGTGGCGAAGATCGCCTATCTCGACTTGGGCCAGGAGAAGACTCGGACGGTCGGTTTCGGCTCCATGTGACGTGCCCTCGTTGGTACGAAAAACGGCCACCGGCGCTGCGAGCGCTAAACTAGGCACGCTCAGCCCACGGGTGAGCCTGCCTGGAGCGGCTGAGGCGCCGCCGGCGGTCCGTTCTGCGCCGACGCGCAGTTGAAGATGAGGCATTACGCTGACTGAACAAGCTCAAGCCGCTGATGAGGCGCTGGCGCAGCAGACTTTCGCAGAACTTGGGGTTATTCCTGAGATCACCGAAGCACTGGCCAATGTAGGTATTGAAAGCCCCTTCCCAATTCAGGCCCTGGCGATTCCGATCGCCATCAATGGCACTGACATGATCGGCCAGGCTCGTACCGGCACCGGAAAGACCTTTGCTTTCGGCATCAGCCTGCTGCAAAGAATTACTGTGCCCACCGATCCTGGCTATGCCGAGTTGGATCGTCCGGGCCTACCACAGGCACTGGTGATGTGCCCCACCCGGGAACTCGCATTGCAGGTAACCGGCGATCTGAAAATCGCCTCCTCGGTGCGTAAAGCCCGGATTCTCACCGTCTACGGCGGTGTTGGCTACGAGCCACAGTTGGACGCATTGGCTGCTGGGGTAGATGTCGTCGTCGGCACTCCCGGACGCCTCCTTGATATCGCCAACCGGCGCTCGCTGGATCTATCGGCGGTGAAGGTATTGGTGCTCGACGAGGCTGACGAGATGCTCGACTTGGGGTTCTTGCCCGATGTCGAACGGCTGATCGCCAAGACTCCAAAGTCGCGCCAGACGTTGCTGTTCTCAGCAACTATGCCTTCGGCCATCGTGGCGCTGTCGCGGATGCATCTGAATCAGCCAGTGAACGTGCGGGCCGAAACCAAAGACTCGCAACTGACGGTGCCCGACACCACTCAGTTCATTTACCAGGCCCATGACTTAGACAAGCCCGAGATTGTCGGCAAGCTGCTGCAGTCTCCCGACTGCACCCGCACGATCGTCTTCACCCGCACCAAGCGCGCGGCGCAGCGGTTGTCTGATGAGTTGGAGGACCGCGGTTTCCAGGCCACTTCCATTCACGGTGATCTGAATCAGGCAGCCCGCGAGAAGGCACTGAAGAAATTCCGCGAGGGCAAGGTGGCCGTCCTAGTGGCTACCGATGTCGCCGCTCGGGGCATCGACATCACCGATGTCAGCCACGTGGTCAACTACGAGTGCCCCGATTCGGAAATGACCTATGTGCACCGGATTGGTCGGACTGGCCGCGCTGGCGCCAAGGGCGTTGCGGTGACCTTGGTCGACTGGGCCGACATCACCCGCTGGAAGGTGATCAACAAGGCCCTGGATCTGGATTTCCCGGAACTGGTTGAGACCTATTCAACCTCACCGAATCTCGCCGCTGACCTCGGCATTCCCGAGGGCACGAAGGCTCGGCTGAAGGCAGCCGCGCCGCGCGAACCCAAAGATCACCATTCGAAAGATCACCATCATTCGAAGGACCATCACCACAAGGATCACGACCACACCGAGCGTCCGCGCACGGAACGTCCCAAGCGAGACCGCAGCCGCCAGCGACTGCGTAACGGGCAACCGATTGAGGCCTCCGATGGCGCGGCTGCTTCGGCAGCTGCTCCAGTGGCGGACGGCGAATCCAGCGCACCACGTCGTCGGCGTCGTCGTAACGGTGGTTCTGGCGGCATGGCTCCCGACAGCGGTTCGACTCCGGGCGCAGCCACCGAGTAACTCCAACACCAAGCAATCCAATGAATACCTGAAAGGGCCAGCCGTCATGGCTGGCCCTTTCAGGTATTTGGCCCACCAGGCAATTCGCCCGATCAGTGACTGGCCTTCAGTGAACGAGCTTCTTTAATAGACCATGTTCATCGCTTGGCGAACCTCAGCCAAAGTGGCCTCGCCGACCTCGTTGGCCGCAGCATTACCGGCCCGCAGCACCTCGATCAGGTGTCCTGGGTCGGCCACCAGTTCAGCGCGCCGAGCCCGGATCGGGGCAAAGAACTCGTTCACCGCTTCGGTGACTAGGTTCTTCAAACCGCCACCGCCGGCATCTCCTAGTTCGGCTGCGATTTCTACCGGATCGCCACCGGTGCAAAGTGCGGTCAGCATCACCAGGTTGGAGACTTCGGGTCGGTTGATCGGGTCGTAGGTGATGTGTCGATCCGAATCGGTAACTGCCTTCTTGATCAGCTTCGCGGTGACATCGGCATCCATGCCGATCTCGATCACGTTGCCTTTCGATTTGCTCATCTTGGTGCCATCCAGACCCAGCACGCTGGGCGCATTGGAAAGCAGCGCCTCGGCCTGGGGAAAGATCGGTCGCGCCGGATCGACGCGTCCATAACGCTCGTCGAAGCGTCGGGCCACCACCCGGGTCTGTTCCAAATGCGGCAACTGGTCCTTGCCTACCGGCACCAGGTTTGCTTTGCAGAACAGAATGTCAGCGGCCTGATGCACTGGGTAGGTGAGCAGCAGTCCTGACATTGGACGATCCCCGGTGGCCTCCAGCTCGGCCTTTACTGTGGGGTTTCGGCGAAGCTCCGCATCGGTGACCAATGACAAGAACGGCAGCATCAGCTGGTTCAGTGATGGCACTGCGGAGTGGGCGTAGAAAGTGGTGTTGGCCGGGTCCAGACCAACGGCCAGGTAGTCGGCCAACATGCCCAAAACGCGTTCGTGAATCGGACCAGTGCCGTCCCGGTCGGTGATCACCTGGTAATCCGCGATCAGAATGAACGTCTCAACCCCGGCATTTTGCAGCCGCACCCGGTTGGCCAGCGAGCCGAAGTAGTGACCTAGGTGCAAGTTGCCGGTGGGCCGGTCTCCGGTCATCACCCGAAAGCCGGTGGGGTCCTTGGCGATCTGGGCCTCAATCTGGGCGCTGCGGGCCTCGGTTCGCCGCAGGGACGCCTCTGAAGTCGACGAAGCTAGATCGTCACCGGCGTCGGTGAGGGTGGACTGTTGGTCAGGCATGGTTCTCCTTGGTCAGCGCCGCCGGCTCAGGCATGCAAAACGGCCGCCTGAAATCGGACGGCCGTGATCTGTGGTCAGGTATCAGGGCCGTCGTAACGGCCACCACCAGCACCTCAGGCTTTGCACGCCGGACAATCTACCACCGGCCAGCGGTGGAGACCCGGACGAGCCCGCGTCCGGGATCGCGCACGAGCCACGGGCGCTAAAGCAGTCCGCCACGAGTCTCAACGCGCCGGTCGATTTCGGTCAGCACAGCGGCGCTGGTGGTGTTGCAGCCCAGGTCGTGGTCTTGTTTTCCGACGCCGTGGTAGTCCGATGATCCAGTGACCAGGGCGCCAACCGAGTTTGCCAACTTCCGTAGCCTGGCCCGGGTCGGCCGATCATGGTCGTTGTGATCCACTTCGATGCCATCCAACACACCGGCGCGCACCAGCGAGGCCAGATACTCCGGCGGCAGGCAGTCCCGGCTAGCCCGCCCCCACGGGTGCGCGACCACGGTCACTCCCCCGGCGGCCTGCACCAGCTCCAAGCCCTGCTCCAGCGAAGTCGAATACCGCCCCACGTAGATCGGCAGGCCATCACCAAGCCATTTGTCGAAGGCCTCGCGCCGATCAATCACATAGCCAAGCTCCACCATGGCATCGGCAAAATGAGGACGGCCCACCGAAGGACTATCGCCCACATGGCGATAGAGCACCTCTTCGGACACCGGCATGTCATGGGCGGCGAGTTTGGCCAGCATGGTGGGCACCCGCTGGCTGCGTCCGGCCCGATTTCTGGCCAGTTCCGCAGCCAATTCAGGATCGTCTTTACGGGTGCCGTAGCCGAGCAGGTGGATCGGAACCCGGTCAAGTTCGCACGAGATCTCGATCCCGCGCAAAACCCGCACTCCCAAAGACTGCCCAGCCTCGATCGCCTCGTCCCACCCGTCATTGGTGTCGTGATCGCAGAGCCCGACCACGCCCACCCCCAGCCGGGCGGCGTTGGCCACCAGTTCGGCCGGGGTGTCGGTGCCGTCAGAGATGCAGGTGTGGGTGTGCAGGTCGATGCGGATCTGTCCAGGTTTCGTTTTAGGCCTCAATTCGTCTCGGCGAGCATCGCCCGCAGCTGACTCAGTCCAACATTTGCCCTAGCCACATCAGCGTCGCCAGCGCAGGCATCCCGAATCACGGCCACTCGCGCCGCCACCGAAGGGTTCGCCGACACCCAGGACGCCACCGCACCGCCGGGACTCGCCGCCCGGTCCGCGGCCGCGATCACCTTGGCGGTGAGTTCAGCATGGCTGGTCAGCAGCTCATCGCGCAGTGCCGCCCGGGCAATCGCATCCCACCGCACCTGTCGAGGCAGTTCATCGACTCGGGCGAACAGCTCATTGATGGCCAAGGCATCACCGAGGCGGTAATGCACCTCAGCCACCCGCAAGGCTGGCTGATCGAGCCGGTGAGCCACCCGAACCACGCTCAGCAAGGTGTGGGCCTGGCCAGCAGTACTCAGATTCTCGGCCAACTCCAGGCCAACCCCAGCTTCAATCCAGCTTCTGGCATGGGCCACCTCAGCATGCGCTTCTGCACCCGCGAGCAGACTGGCCAATACCGGACGCAGTTCGGCCACTGCTGGACCGTATTCAGCCACCACTGCCGCCACATCCAGCGGACTGCGGGTGTGATGCAGCACCCAGCGGGTACCGCGTTCCACCATCCGCAACAAAGTCACTCGCAGCTCAGTGGCCAGTTCGGCGGACAGGACGCTTCGGCGTAGGCGAACCTCGTCCAAACCGACATTGAAGATTGCCCGGGCAGCCAGTTGAGCGCGAATGATGTCAGCCACCCCGGCACCGGTTTCGGTGGCCAGACGGTGATAGGCGCTGATGCCTTGAGAGTTGACGAAGCGGTTTACCGCCACCGTGGTGATGATCTCTCGGCCCAACCGGTGGCCGGTGATGGCTTCAGCGAATTGATCACGCAGTGGCTCGGGGAAGTACTGCAACAGCCGATCGGCCAAGTAGGGGTCTTCGGGCAGGTCAGTCTCCAGCACCCATTTCTTCAAGGCGATCTTGGTGTAGGACAGCAGCGTTGCCAGTTCTGGCCGGGTAACGCTGACGCCGGCTGCCATCAGCTCTGCCATTCCCGCGCTGTCGGGCAGGAACTCCAGTTGGCGATCCAAAATGCCGGCAGTTCGCAGCGCCACCATCCACGACTCAAGTTGTCCGTCCAGCCGCAGCGAACTCAACTCAGCATTGGACAGCGCCAGGTTCTGATCAGCGTTATGGGCCAAGACCAGCCCAGCAACTTCAGCGGTCATCGACGCCAGCAACTCGTCGCGGTCGGCCAGACTGAGCCGTCCCGAGGCGACTTGATCGGCCAGCAGGATCTTGATATTCACCTCATGGTCGGAGGTGTCCACGCCCGCCGAGTTGTCGATGAAGTCGGTGTTGA
>DHWU01000011.1:51844-52492 GCA_002413345.1 Propionibacteriaceae bacterium UBA5174
TGTCGATGAAGTCGGTGTTGATCCGTCCACCCGCCCGGGCGTACTCAATCCGGCCAAGCTGAGTCAGACCGAGGTTGCCACCTTCACACACGCAGCGAGCGCGCAGTTGACCGCCATCAACTCGAAGGCTGTCGTTCGCCTTGTCACCGGCTGCGCTGTGCGCCTCGGAACTGGCCTTTACGAAGGTGCCCACGCCACCGTTGAACAGCAGATCGACCGGTGCAGTCAGAATCGCACTGATCAACTCGTTCGGCGGCAACTGCGTCACTGCTTCCGGTAGCCCCAGCCGGTTGCGCACCTGCTCCGAGATCGGAATCGACTTGGCATCGCGCCGATACACCCCGCCACCGACCGAGACGCCTTGATAGTCCGCCCACGAACAGCCAGGGGTGGCGAACATTCGTTGACGTTCGACAAAGGAGGAACTTGGATCCGGATCTGGATCCAAGAAGATGTGGATGTGGTTGAACGCCGCCACCAATTTCAGCTTGTCGGAGCACAACATTCCGTTGCCGAATACGTCCCCGGCCAGGTCGCCGATCCCCACACAGGTGAACTCATCAACCGCGGGATCCAGACCCATCTCGGCAAAGTGTCGCTTCACTGATTCCCAAGCGCCCCGAGCGGTGATCCCCATCGCCTTGTGGT
>DHWU01000081.1:0-18237 GCA_002413345.1 Propionibacteriaceae bacterium UBA5174
ATCGATCAAGGTCGTATCCGGACCAATCACCGCGCCGGTGGCAACTGAAGTTGCGCCTTCTAACGAAGTACCGGGCAGCAAGGTGACGTCTGCGGCCAGATCCACTCCAGCGTGCACCCAGGTGGTTGCCGGATCGATCACGGTGACTCCGTCAGCCATCCAGCGGCGCAGAATCCGACGGTTCGCCTCCGCATTACGCTCGGCGAGTTGGATGCGATCGTTGACGCCTTCGGTCTGCAGGTAATCGGCCAGAAGCCACGCACCGACGCGTCCACCGCTGGTGCGAGCGTGCTCAACCACATCAGTCAGATAGAACTCGCCTTGAGCATTACCGGTAGTCAATCCTGCAATTCCAGCGTTGAGCACCCCGGCATCGAAGACATAGATTCCGGAGTTGATCTCGTCGATTGCCAGTTCTTCGGGGGCACCATCGGCCTGTTCAACGATCCGGGCTACTTGATCGCCGTCGCGAATAATCCGTCCATAACCGGTGGCGTCAGGCACGCGTGCGGTCAACACCGTGACCGAGTTGCCTTCGCTGCGATGAGCTTCCACCAACTCAGCCAAAGTCTGGCCAGCAAGCAGCGGCACATCACCGGAGGTCACCACGACCTCGCCGCTGATTTCAGGCAACACCGAAAGCCCGGCCCGGACGGCGTCACCGGTGCCAAGTTGTTGTTCCTGTACCGCCACCACCACATGCGGAGCCACCTCAGCCAGGTGAGCGCTGACCTGCTCGCGGCCATGCCCGACCACCACCACCAGTTGTTCTGGGGCCAGCGCGTCCGCAGCGTCCACCGCCCAGGACACCATCGACTGCCCAGCGATCTTGTGCAACACCTTTGGGGTAGCGGATTTCATTCGCGTACCGGCTCCGGCGGCCATTACTACCACCGCGGCTACTGAGGTAACTGTGCTCTGACTCACTTGCACTCCCCTGATGGTAGGCGTCCACTCTCCGAGTATCAGTCGCACCCGCGTCGCCGACTTCGACCTCAAGGCCAGTCGGGAGAGTTGCGGCCCAGCTTAGCTAGTCTCAACCCTGCGCTGGCACCGAGCGAGCCATCCGATGACGTCTATCAGTGTGGAGAGGGCAACCCACCTGGTGGCCTGCTCTTCCCCGGGCCAAACATCCGTGCCATCCACGTCGGGTTCCATGAAGCCCTCAGCCGGTGTTGCTTGCGCCACGTCCGCAAAGATGCTCCGGGCGAGTTCATCCCAGACAGTCTGCGCCGCACGGTAGAAGTCCCTGAAGCCTTCGGTATTCACCCGGACGTGATCAGATGCATCAATGGGCTCTCTAGTCGAGCCCTCGATGACATAGGGCATGTGGCTGCGGTCTGTGATGGCGACGACGCGCTTGGAGAAGTGGCTGTCGTCACGTCCGACGTTCGCCACGACCCACTTCTCAGGCCAAAACTCGCCGGGACCTAGGGCGCTGACATCACCTCCGTAGAGGTGGTCCCCACGCGAGCGGGAAGATACCCAGGCCGATGACCGAGATCATCAGGTTGTCGTTGAGTCGCCTCAGTGTCAACGAATTTCTCATGGCCGAGTCGAGCAATCATTCCTCAGATGAGGAAATCGGCTCGGTCGACCGATTTTCGCCGTACAGCGGCGATAGCCTGCCACGGAGATTATTCGCTCGATGCCGAGGGAAGGTGAGTGCGGTGCAGCTGGTGCCGGTACTTGGATGTGTGGTCGCAGTCGCCATGTCGATACTCAGCGCCCCGTGCTCTCTCGCCGACGACGCCGTGACTCCTGCCAGCGCAACCGCCACCAGTAGCGACTATGCCACCAGTTCCGCCAGCCCCACGCCCAAAGCCACCGAAGGAATATCCACGCCGTCGGCATCCACCTCCTCCGCTGCACCGACGGCATCGCCGCGAGCTCGCATCGCCGACGCGTCGAGCACGTACACCTTTGCCGACAACTCGCTGTGCAACACCGAAGGCGCTGTCAATATCAACAACGGCGCGCTCGCCATCGACTTCTCCTCGACAGACTTGGATGGTTTCGGCACCGTCATCATCTCTGAACTCGCCGCCGCAAGCTGTCGAGATTCCATCTCGAGCCTGAACATCACCAACCGAGGCAGCGACCCAGTCACCAGCCTCACCATCGAGCCCAATGCCTTCGTCCAGAGCGCTGCAAACACCTCACGAATGCAATCAGTCAGCTTTCCAACCGGGCTCACCTCACTCACCATCGGCGACCAGGCCTTTCTGCAGAGCTTCGATGCCAGCGCAACCAGCGGGCTGGCATCGGTGACCTTCCCGAACGGACTGGTGACGCTCGACATCGGCAGCAGTGCTTTCAGTCAGCAGGCTGAAGACAGTGATACCTCTCTGACTTCGATCAGCTTTCCGACCAGCCTGCGGACGCTGACGGTCGGCACTGCCGGATTCCTCCAGACAGCCTGGACCGGATCCACCTCGCTCACGTCTGTGACATTCCCCGATGGCCTGCAGACTCTCAGCATCGCCAGCGACGCCTTTCGCCAAGAGGCCACCGGCGGATCGGTCACTCTAGCCTTGGTTAGTTTTCCAGGCAGCCTCAACAGCCTGAGCCTAGGCAGCATGTCCTTCTACCAACTGGCTGATGACACTCCTGGCGGTCCGGCCCTGGCGATGATCGTGTTCCGAGCTGCGGGCATCATGGGCGATGGCACCGGCGAGGTCTACATCGATTCGGAATTCGAATCCGCCGCCGAGTGGGTGTGGTTCGGTGACGATGCAACCGATTTCAGCGCAGCCTGGAACGTCACCAGTTACAACGTTCACAACAGCCCCGTCCTGGTCGGAAACCGAAGCATCACCTTTGACACCGGCCAGACAGCCACCACCAGCACCGACTACGTCTACCGCGGCAGCAAGGCGTACACCACCCCCACCGTCTTCGACCCGACGACTCTCGGATCCGGGTGGACGATCACCCTCCCCACCGCATCCAAGCAGTACTACACGCTGATCGGTTGGTGTGAGACCGCCGGGTGCGATAACCCTCTGGCTTCGGGCGCCACTTACGTGTTGAGCTCACTGCACCAGACGTTGTACGCGGCCTGGTCGCTGAACCCCCCGACGATCACCACCGATCCGCAACTGCCCCAGGCCACCGTCGGGGCCCCCTACGAGCAGACCATTGAGACTGTCGGCGGCGGCACCATCACCTGTGCCGTCACCGCAGGCACCCTGCCTCCGGGAATGACGCTGACTGGCTGTGAGCTGAGTGGCACCCCAACCACTGCCGGCGATTACACCTTCACCGTGACCGCTTCCAACGAGGGCGGCTCAACCAGCAGAACCTTTCATCTGCCTGTAGTGGCCGCATCCACACTCGCGACAACGGGTTCAAGCAACGCCGTGGAGCTGGGCATTCTGGCCGTAGCGCTACTTAGCCTCGGGGTCGGTGCCACCGTGATCGGCCGCAAACTCACCTGAGCTGTCGTCGGGTGCGCCGCAACGCTTTTGCTCCCCGGGTAGGAGTCGAACCTACGTCGCTAGTCCTGATTCAAAGTCAGGCGGGCCCTGCCGGCAGACCAACCGGGGAATGATCATCCGAAGGTGACCTCGGCCAACTCTACGGGTCAAGGGCACCTGCCCGCATCCTGAGCTGTCTCGTGTCCCGCTAGCGTGGCAATTTCGCCTTGTCGAGCAGGGGGTCCACAATTGGCGCCATGTCAGTCTCTCCGGTGAATACGCGCGCGCGCCGCAGCCGAGTACGGATGACGCGCAACGAACGCCGAGAGCAATTGATCGATGTTGCCCGCGCACTGTTCGCCGAAAGGGGCCTGGAAGGCACCTCGGTGGAAGAGATCGCTGCCCACGCTGGCGTAAGCAAGCCGGTAATTTATGAGCATTTCGGCGGCAAGGAAGGCCTCTATGCGGTGGTAGTGGATCGTGAGGTGCGGGCCCTGCACGATTCGATCCGCGCCGCGATCACCACCCCTGACACCAATCCCCGCGCCCTGATCGAGCTGGGCACGATGGCTTTGCTCGACTACATTGACGATAACCCGAACGGATTTCGAATCCTTTCCCGGGATTCCTCGGCAACTTCTGCAGATGGCTCGTTTGCCACGATCTTGTCTGATGTGGCCTCCCGAGTTGAGGATTTGCTGGGAGACGAATTCACCAAACGCGGCTTTGACCCAAACACTGCCCCGCTGTATTCACAAATGCTGGTGGGACTCGTCGCCCTGGCCGGCCAATGGTGGATGGATAGCCGTGAAGAACATGACATGACCAAGCCAGTCGTGGCCGCGCACCTGGTAAACCTCGCCTGGTACGGCATGCGTAACCTGAACCCCAAGCCGCGCCTACACACTCAGCGGACGTCCGGTTCGGCTTAGCCGACCCACACCCTGAAACCGACGCCGTCGCACACCTCGACTCTCAGGTCAGCAGGCGTGCGCCGGGCACTGGACCCGAAACCCGTTTCACCGAGCGACAAATCCCGTCATTGGACAGCCGCACCGACAAATCGATCGCAGCAGATTCATTCGCCGCCAAGAAAGCCACCGTCGGTCCAGAACCAGACACCACTGCCCCCACCGCACCGAACTCTTCGCCGGCTTCGAGCAACTCTGACAACTCCGGACGCAGCGCCAACGCGGCTGGCTGCAGGTCGTTAACTAACCGCTCCCCCAGAGCCACTGGATCCCCGCCCACCAGGGCATTCAAAAGCCCTGCTGGCACGGTCAGATCGTCATCGGCCAAGCCGAGTTCATCTGCTTTGGCGAAGACCTCAGGAGTAGAGAGCTCTTGGTGGCTGAACGCCAACACCCAGTGATAAGTACCCCGGCTCAGTACCGGTGCAAGTTGATCGCCGCGCTCGGTTCCCAAGGCAGTGCCCCCAGTCAGGCAGAAGGGCACGTCGGCTCCAAGGAGCGCTCCGAGATCACGCATTTCGTCCGGCGTTACGTCCAGATCCCACAGCACCGAGCAGGCCAGCAAGGCCCCGGCCGCATCGGCTGACCCCCCAGCCATGCCGCCAGTGACCGGAATCGACTTGTGGATCACCAATTCCACACCGACCGGATCCTTAGCGAAGCGTTCCCCCAGCAGTCGGGCGGCCCGCACTGCCAGGTTCGAGCCGTCAGTGGGCACCAACGCAGCCTGCTCACCAACCACGCGGACGCTGAAGACACCCGGCTCGGCCCAGCGGGCCTCGATCTCATCGAAGACCGAAACCGCCTGAAACACGGTCGCCAACTCGTGGTAGTCGTCCTCGCGCAACGGACCGCAGCGCAGCGCCAAATTGATCTTGCCAGCCACCCGGACGCGGACGACTTCGGCCTCAGTCACCGGTGATGCCATGCGGCGAGGCTACCTCAGTGAACCGGTGTGCAGCCTCAGCGATTCTGGCAAAGTCTTCAATCTGCAGAACTTCCCCCCGAGCCTGGGGATCAATCCCGGCGGCTTCCAACACTTCAGATGCCGCAGCTGACGAACCAAAGCGACCAGCCAGAGCCGCCCGCAGCATTTTGCGACGCTGCGCAAACGCGGCGTCCACCACGGCGAACACCTCAGCCCGAGTGGCCGTAGTCTCAACAGGCTCCCGCCGGGTCAGGGACACCAGTCCCGAATCAACATTCGGCACCGGCCAGAACACCGTCGGGGGCACACTGCCCACGCGCCGGGCAGAGCAGTACCAGGCCAGCTTCGCTGATGGCACGCCATAAACCTTCGATCCGGGGCCGGCCACCAACCGATCGGCCACTTCAGATTGCACCATCACCAGGCCGGTTCGGATGCTGGCAAAGTTGGCCAGCACATGCAGCAAGACCGGCACGCTCACGTTGTAAGGCAGGTTCGCCACCACCGCCGTTGGCTGGGGATCAGGCAGGTCGTTCACTCGCAAGGCATCAGCATTGATCACCTTCAGTGCAGCAGCTCGAGCGGGTAGTCGCACCTCGACGGTGACCGGCAACCGGGCAGCCAAGCTGTCCTCAATCTCCACGGCAACCACCGCTGAAGCCACTTCAAGCAGCCCCAAAGTGAGCGAGCCTAAACCGGGCCCAATCTCGAGAACCACATCAGCACTGCCCACCCCGGACGCGGCGACAATGCGGCGCACAGTGTTGGCGTCGTGAACGAAGTTCTGACCTCTTTGCTTGGTGGGGTGTAGATCAAGTTCATCCGCAAGCTCACGGATCGTGCGCGGATCGAGGAGGGCTTCAGCCATCAGGAAGGGTCGTTCCAATCTCCAAATACGGTGGTGGCATTGTCGTCGACTCGCTGACACAGCTCGGCCAGGTCGATATTCCGCCGCTCAGCGATGAACCTCACCGTGTGAGGCAGCAGGTAACTGGAGTTGGGGCGTCCGCGGTGTGGCATCGGAGTCAGATATGGCGCGTCAGTTTCCACCAACAGCCGGTCGTTTGGGGTTACGTCCAGCGCTTCGCGAAGCTCTTCATTAGGCTTGAAGGTCACCTGGCCAGCGAACGAGAGGTAATAGCCGCGGTCTAGGCACTGCTTGGCGAAACCAACATCACCAGAGAAGCAATGCATCTGAACCCGCTCCGGCGATCCTTCGGCGTCCAATACTTCCAGCAGGTCAGCGTGGGCATCGCGGGCATGGATCACCAATGCCAAGGCATGCTCCTTAGCCCAGGCAATGTGGGCTGCGAATGCCTCACGTTGCCGGGATTGCCCCTCGGGTTCGGGAGTTCGGTAGTAGTCGAGCCCGGTTTCACCGATGCCGCGAATCTTCTCTGATGTGGTGATCAGCGCACCCAGCTTGTCCAGCTCAGCCTTGAGCCGATCGCCCAATCGAGCGGCATCGTTGGGGTGAATGGCCACCGATGCGACCACCTCGGGGTACACCTCAGCCAAGGCAACCACTGACTTTGACGATTCGAGGTCAGTGCCAACTTCAACCAACCGAGTGACGTTCATTGCCAGGGCTGCGGCAATGGCGTCCAGGGCGGGCAGGCCATCACTCTGGGCCGTGCTGCCCAGGTGGGTGTGTGCATCAGTTGTGGGAACGGGTAAAGGAGATGGCAACGGAGGAAGATCTTGGCGGATCATGGAGATTCCTTACGTGCCGTCAGGGAGGCGGCATAGAGGGGTTTCCGGGGGATACCACATTCTTCGGCCACCGCAGAGACTGCGGTAGCGAAGCGTTCACCGGCGGCTAGGCGCGAAAACACCTGATCAACCGCCTCAGTGATCGAAATCGGAGACCCCTCAGCCCCGCCGATCACGATGGTCACCTCGCCGCGCACCCCGCTTGCAGCCCACGCTGCCAGCTCTGCCAGGGTCCCACGCCGGGTTTCCTCATACGTCTTAGTTAATTCGCGGCTCACCGAAGCCAGCCGATCTTCACCAAAAGCCTGCTGGGCATCGGCCAAGAAATCGGTAATCCGATGTGGCGCCTCGAAGAAGACCATGGTGCGCTCTTCGCTGGCAAGCTCGCCCAATCTACGACGACGCTGCCCGCCCTTACGCGGCAAAAATCCTTCGAAGCAGAAGCGGTCAGTCGGCAAGCCAGACAATGCCAACGCCACCAACACCGCGGACGGCCCTGGCACCACTTTGACTGGCACGCCAGCGGCGATTGCGGCACTCAGCACCCGATAACCAGGATCCGACACCGTAGGCATCCCAGCATCAGAGACCACCACCACTCGAGCCCCGGCCTGCAACTGGGTCAATAGCTCCACAGCCCGGGAAGTCTCATTGCCATCGAAGTAGGAGACCACCTTCGCTGAGGTCTCCCAGCCAAGCCGATCAAGCAATGCATGGAACCTGCGAGTGTCCTCAGCGGCTACTAGATCCGCTTGTGCCAGGGCATTGCGAAGCGCTGGTGTGGCGTCATCGACGTTACCGATGGGCGTTCCGGCCAACACCAGCAGGCCAGCGTCTGCTGCGGATCCCATGGCAGAAGTATCGCTGATCCAGAGCTTCGCGTGGGGCCATGACCAGATCGCGCCTAGGATGGCTGCGTGACTGATCCAGAGCAGCCGCTGGCCAACAGCAGTAGCGCGGCTTGGGAATCCGTCGAAACAGGGCCCGAAAGGACGGCCAACTCGACCGCCGATTCGCCGCCCGAAGAAGAGTCCTTCGCAGCATCCACCCCAGTGCCGGACGCTCAGGAACCAAGTTTCGTTGCCCAGGATTTTCCGCCACCGGCAAACCCCCGCCGAACGACTACCTGGCCGTGGCTGCGCGGAGATACCGACCAATTGACCACGATCGAGCGTCTACGAGACGGCCAATCTGCGTTGTCTGACCGGCTTGGCGGCTGGATCGTGACGCTTACGATCACCGCCCTAGCTTTCGTGATTCGGCTGGTGAACCTGGGTTACCCCAACAAACTGGTCTTTGACGAGACCTACTACGCCAAGGATGCCTGGACGCTGTGGCTGTTCGGCTATGAACGCGATTGGCCAGACCGCGACTACGCCGACGCGCAGATTGCCAGCGGCAACACCGACATCTTCAGCAACACCGCAGCCTTCGTGGTGCATCCGCCGGTAGGCAAGTGGCTGATTGGTTTCGGAGAACAGCTTTTCGGCATGAATTCCTTCGGCTGGCGATTCATGCCGTTGGTGTTTGGCACCTTGCTGGTCTTCATGACTATTCGGATGGCTCGTCGACTGTCGCGTTCCACCTTGATCGGTGGCATCGCGGGAGTGTTGCTCACCTTCGACGGCTTGGCCTTCACCATGTCGCGGATTGCCCTGCTGGACATCTTCCAAGCGTTCTTCCTGGTGGCCGCTGTGGCGGCCGTTGTTGCCGACCGCGATTGGTATCGATCACGCCTGGCCGCAACGCTCGAGCATGGTGGCGTCCCCGATTTTGCCGGACGGTTCGGACCGGTTGTTTGGTTGCGCCCGTGGCGCTTGACGGCTGGACTAATGCTCGGCCTAGCCATCGGCACGAAATGGAACTCCGTCTATCTGCTGATCTCCCTCGGCATCCTCAGCGTCATTTGGGACGTTGGCGCACGTCGACTGGCTGGCGCTAGTAGGGCGAGTTGGTGGGCTCTGCTGATCGACGGCGTACCCGCGTTCATCCGGCTGGTCGTGGTTTCGGCGCTGGTGTACGTGGCGAGTTGGTGGGCTTGGTTGGCTGGCACTGATGGCTACCTTCGCGATTGGGGCGAGAACAACCCCAATGACCGCTTGGTGCAACTTTTCGGCACGATGTGGGGTTCTTTCCTGCACTTTCACCAAGAAATCCTCGCCTTCCACACTGGCGACTACATCAAGTCCCAGACTCATCCCTACAACTCGCCGCCTGGTGGCTGGCTGCTAATGCTGCGTCCGATCGGGATCGACGCGGTCAATGGCATCGAGCCTGGCGTCGACGGATGCCAGGCGACCGGCACCGAGACTTGCGTCCGGGTGATTTCGGGCATGGGTACCCCCATCCTTTGGTGGCTCGCCTTTGCAGCTTTGCTGGTTGCGCTGGTGTGGTGGGTGGCTGGCCGGGATTGGCGCTTCGGAGTGCCGATCATTGCCGCCATGTCGACCTATCTGTT
The DNA here is from genome assembly GCA_002413345.1 of Propionibacteriaceae bacterium UBA5174. Lineage (GTDB taxonomy): Bacteria > Actinomycetota > Actinomycetes > Propionibacteriales > Propionibacteriaceae > Propionicimonas. Next base: position 9,490 of record DHWU01000081.1, read on the forward strand.
CTGGTTCCCGAACTCCGAGCGTCCGGTCTTCTTCTTCTACGCGATCTGCATCATTCCCTTCACGGTCACCTTGCTGGCCATGGTTATGGGGCTGATCCTTGGGCCCAGGGACGGCCCCAAACGCCTTTTCGGAGCGGTCATAGTCGGGGTAGCGATAGCTCTGGTGATGATCGATTTCGCCTTCATCTATCCGATCCTGACTGACCAACTTATGCTGCGAACTGAGTGGTACTCCCGGATGTGGCTGCAGAGCTGGATCTAGCCTGGCCATCGGGCTCTGGCTAGGGCCATCTCAGGTTTCGCGCAGCGTGATTGTTGGGCCCGCTGGGCAATAGAGTTCCCTCGGCTGAGCGGACAAAGGAGCATGGGCATGGCCATATGGAAACTGCACGGAAACGGCACTATTCAACCCGGGGCAGTAGTAGCCCCCGATGAACGTCTCGGCTGGGGCAAGATGTACGGCTTGGGCGCCCAACACGTGGTGGCCATGTTCGGGGCAACCTTCTTGGTCCCACTGATCACTGGCTTCCCGGTAGCCACCACCTTGTTCTTCTCCGGCGTGGGCACGATTCTGTTCTTGCTGATCACCGCGAATCGATTGCCCAGCTATCTGGGTTCGTCGTTCGCGTTCATTTCGCCAGTACTAGCCTCCACCTCGGGCGGCGATTTCAGCAGAGCCTTGTTCGGCATCATGCTCACCGGCATGCTGCTGGCAATCGTTGGTGCGGTCGTGCACCTGGCTGGCGCAGCTTGGATCGACGCCCTGATGCCACCAGTGATGACCGGCACCATCGTGATGCTGATCGGTTTCAATCTGGCTGGCGCAGCCTGGGGCACCACCGAGACCTCCGGCTTTCGTTCAGCTCCGGTTACTGGCTGGATCACGATTTTGGCGATTGTGTTGATCACGGTGTTGTTCAAAGGACTGATCGGCCGATTGTCGATCTTGTTGGGCGTACTGGTTGGGTATCTCGCCGCCTTCGCCCAGGGCGAAGTGAAGTTCGATGCGGTGAACTCTGCGCCCTGGATCGGACTACCTGCCTTCCAGCTACCTAACCCCGATTTCAACGTTGCGGCCTTGTTCCTGCCGGTAGTGCTGGTACTGATCGCAGAAAACGTTGGCCATGTGAAGTCGGTCGCGTTGATGACCGGCAAGAACTACGACAAGTCGATGGGACGGGCGCTCCTGGCCGACGGCGTGGCTACAACCTTGGCCGGATTCGGCGGCGGTTCGGGGACCACGACCTACGCCGAAAACATCGGAGTGATGGCAGCCACCAAGGTCTACTCAACTGCGCTGTACTGGATCGCAGGCGGGTTTGCGATCATCTTGTCGTTCATTCCGAAGTTCGGGGCAGCGATCTTCACTATCCCCACTGGCGTGATCGGTGCAGCTGGCACCGTGCTTTACGGCATGATCGGCCTGTTGGGCGCCAGGATCTGGATCGAGAACCGGGTCGCCTTCACCAACCCGATCAACCTTTTCCCGGCGGCTATCGGTCTAATCATGGGCATCGCCAATTTCACTTTCACTCTTGGCGACATGACCTTTGGCGGGGTGACGGTGGGCACGGTCACCGCTTTGGTGCTTTACCACCTGATGAGGGCTATCGGGAAGGCTCGGGGTACTGACCTTGAAGGCCAGGCCATTGTGAGTGACTTCGACCCAGCGCAGCCGGGCGCAGATAAGCTCAGCTGAGGCTCACCTGAGATCGCCGTTCAACCCTTGCACTGAGGGCGGGACGGCGATCTCGGCGTTCAGGTCCGGGTTGGGAATTGGTTGGCCGTAGCCGGTGGCCAGCGGAACCACGCCGGCCCAGGCCGGGCCAGCAACGTCGTCTGCAGCATCGCCAGGAAAACCTTCAGCCACCTTCATTGACCAGGTTTGGATTGGCAGCGCCAACACCATGGTGGCCGCCGCTTCCTTGGTCGTCATTGGCCGCACCTCAGCGGTGCGTCCAGGCAGGTAGCGGTCGGTGTAGGCCTCCAAAGCGCGGGATTTGGCAGCGCCGTCCAACACCTCACAGGTGCCGAAGAGACAGGCGCTGCGGTACTGCATCCCGGTACCGAAAGCCGAGCGTCCAACCTTTATCGCGTCCGCCACTGCCACGGTGAAACAGATCTGAGCACCATTCGCAAAGGCTTGCATTCGGCGTGAGGCAGTCGAACCATGGAAGAGCACCAGATCGGCGTCGCGAGCGAAACTCACTGGAAGCACGAGGGGTCCCTCATCAAGGTTCAGGCCCACGTAGCCCACCAATACTTCGTCGAGGAGTTGATTCAATGCGGCACGATCGGTGTTGCCGCGGTCGGCCTTGCGTGATGGGGTGAGGTTGCGTTCCATGGGCACAAAATATCCCAGGTTCGCGACGCTGAATTTTGTCAGGGCCCAGCCACGGGGACTGTGACTGGGCCCTGATCGGGGGGAAAGGCTGAGCGTTAATCCGGCAGGAATTCCGCTTCAAGCCACGTCTTGAGTGTCATCGTCATCGCTGTTCCTGGAGTTGAGGCACCGCAGCCAACCCGGCAACCAAACCGGCAGCAGCAAAGGCGTCGATATAGCCCAGGATCTGCTCCCTCGGCTCAACGAAGCCGCCAGCCAGCCAACGATCGGCCACGGCATGAGTGAACCCCACTAGGCCGTGCCCCCAAGTAGCCGCGCAACTGGCATCCTGCCCGTTACCCGCGAGGTGTCTAGCAAGGGCTTGACCGATGTGGTCCCCCATGATCCCCGGCAGGCCGCCGTGGCACCCGGTATCGGCGGAGACTTCGCCGGTAGGCGCGTCGACTACGAACCGGTAGATCTCAGGGTCGCGCTCAACGAAGGAGAGGTACACCTCGGCCGCCTCATGTGCGAGTCGGACCACATCACCGGTGTCAGTGGCATCGAAGGACACCTCTAAAGCTTGGTGAATATAGTCGTGAACCCGATCTACCACCGCTGCGTTAAGGCCCGCACGGTCTCCGAAATGCCGGTAAAGCACTGTCTTCGAGGTGCCAGCCTGAGCAGCGATTTCGTCCAGCCCAACTTCTGAGCCCTGGAGGCGGACGGCGCGCACAGTCTCTTCGATCAGTTCGGCTCGGCGAACAGTGCGGTGCTGTCCCCACCTAGTGTCGCGTCCGTCAGCGGCTGCCATGGCGGGCAGACTACCCGATACTTGACGTATCGGCTACTACCGGTACCCGTTACGCGCAGACCCGGCAAGAGTATTTCGCTATTGAATGCTCACCTAGACTCAACTAGTGACGAACCGGCGGGCCAAGATCTGGCGACTAATCGCCCTTGTTGCGGCGTTGATCTTGCTGGGAGCTGCCGGGCCCACTGTCTATGTTGCCGCCGCCTCATTTGGACGGATCACCACCGTCACTGAAGTGCCGGCCAAGTCCGTCGCCCTGGTCTTCGGCGCTGGTTTGACCGCGACTGGGGAACCCACCGACTACCTGTCTGCACGCCTGGACCTAGCCGCCCAGCTTTACGCGTCTGGGAAGGTACGTGCGGTGCTGGTGTCGGGAGACAACCACCACCGCAACCACAACGAACCCGGCGCAATGCGGGACTATTTGATCGGCCGTGGGGTCCCGGCAGCCAAGGTGGTGGCCGACTACGCCGGCTTCGACACCTACTCCAGTTGTATGCGGGCCAACCGAATCTTTGGCGTCACCGAGGCGATCTTGGTCACCCAGAGTTACCACCTGCCTAGGGCAGTAACGACGTGTCGAATAGTCGGCATTGATGCTTGGGGCGTCGGTGATTCAAGCATGAACAACAATGGCGGCGAGTGGCAGCAGAACTCCCTGCGTGAATGGAGCGCCAATTTCAAATTGGCTTCCGATCTGGCCAGCAGCAGACAGCCAGTGCTCGGAGCGGTGGAAACCAGCCTCACTGAGGCCATAGACTCCTAAATCTGCGGCTTTGACCGCTCACCAGTCAGCGCTGATCTCGACGGAGACTGCCCTAGTCACAACGCCGGGTGTTCCCCATTCGGGTGACAGCCGGTATCGTTTTGAAAGTAGCCGCTGTACCTGCCCAGCCTAACCTGGCATGGGCTGTCTCCACCAAGGGGGGTGCGGAGGCCACAGGCGGCTCCGGAAGTCGGAGCTGCGGCGGTTAGAAGGAGATAGTTGAATGGCCACTGGAACCGTTAAGTGGTTTAGCGCAGAAAAGGGTTTCGGGTTTATCGCACCTGACGGCGGAGGTCCTGATGTGTTCGCCCATTACTCGGCGATCACCAGTTCAGGCTTTCGAACGCTCGACGAAAACCAGAAAGTGGAGTTCGAGGTGACCCAGGGACCGAAGGGGCCACAGGCGTCGGACATCAATCCAATCTGAGTTGAGTACCAAGACGCGGCCTCCACGCCACAACGTGGGGGCCGTTTGGTTTGCTGCAGTGCCTTTGCCCGAACCGCACGCAGTGCCGATAGCGCCAGACTCGCGGCTATTCGGCGCAGTCCTGATCGACTGACTGCAGACTCAGTTCGGTCACATGGACGCCATCGACGTAGATGCGATAAATCGCCCGGTTGTTGCCCGGCACCGTCACGAAGCCAAGCCCCTGGTTGGCGCTTTCGTCGCCCTTCCAGGACGGATAAGCCTTCTTCACCTGCGCTGGCGAGCTACCTAGATGTATTCCTTCGGGGGTGACGATGGTTGAGTTGGCCGAGATCATCACCAATTTGCCGGTGTTCACCGAGAAGAACAGCTTGCCGTCCAGGTCTTCAGCACTAGCTGGCTGACTGGCGATCAGCCGCCCGTCACCACTTTGACCGCAGGTGCCGGCCGTCCCGCTGACGCCGGTGACGATGCCGGTCGCTGACGCCTCAGCCTTGGCCAGGCCCAAGCTCAGCGTCCCCACACCTGAAGGGCCGAGTTTGTCCAGGATTGCGGTCTTGGACTTCGTAGCGGTCTTCGATGGCGAACTCGATGCCGATGGGTGCGCCGATGCCGAAGGGGAAGTGCCTGGAGCCTTGATCGCACAACCGGCCAGGGGTGAGACCAATCCGAACGAGACGGCCACAGCCACAAGTGAGCGAGTGCGCATCGAACACCTTCCTGTTTCGACCGGCTTACCGAAGCCGACAGCCTAGCCGGTAACGACTTCGTGGCAGCCTGGCGAGGTTTTCTCTGCCCCGGGCACGATGCTAAACTCCTTTGGCCGTAAGGCGCTTGGGGCTATGGCGCAGTTGGTAGCGCGTCTCGTTCGCAATGAGAAGGTCAGGGGTTCGAATCCCCTTAGCTCCACAAATGCCGTCGCCCGTCAGGGTGGCGGCTTTTGTGATTCAACTTGCGGATTCGAACCCGTGAGGGCTTGCGAGTTTTCGGCGACAAGCCCCGATGGGCTTGGCGACACTCGCAAGCCGCGAGCACCGCGAGCGGCAACGGACTGCGAAGCAGGACGCATCGAATCCCCTTAGCTCCACAAATGCCGTCGCCCGTCAGGGTGGCGGCTTTTGTGATTCAACTTGCGGATTCGAACTCGTGATTAGCACCTCGTGAGCGCTGGAATCAGCCGAATCACCGGCCAGGCATCGGCAACTCGCTCAACGAGAACGGCTTGCCGTGGCCTGGGTAGATGGTCTCGACGCCAAGACCGCTCAATTTGCGAATGCTCTCGCGTGCTTGGGCCAAGTCGTCAATGTAGAAGTGGAGTGAGGGTCTGATCACGTTCACGAGCAGGTCACCACAGAACAGGTTCCCATCGCCGGTGAGGATGCCGATTGATCCGCTCGAGTGACCCGGGAGATGCACGACCCTGGCGTCGAGCCCATAGGCAAAGAGGTCCTGGCCGTCCTCCAGGAGTAGGTCCGGCTCGAAGGTCTCGAAGTCTGCGCCCGTCTTGGTGATCGTGTGCGCCAGCCCAAATGCCCAGGTCAGGAACCGGAACGCGAGAGTGTGCCGGTCGGGATTGTCCTTCCGTCCGGCATCCATGTCTCCGCTCCGGACTATCTCGCCATCTTGGCGGTGGAGTGCAATCGGGGCATGGTGAGCACGGCGAAGATGCGCACAGTTGCCCGCATGATCCACATCTCCGTGAGTCAGGACGATGAGCCGCAGATTGTCGGGCCCGCAACCTGCTGCAGCGAGTTCGGCGTCGAGCTTGTCCCGCTTGTTCGGGAAGCTCGCGTCGATGAGAACAAATCCGCCTTCAACATCAATGACATAGCAGTTGACGCCAAAGTCGATCCTGCGAATCCTGCCGACCATCCCGTCCTCCTTCGTCGGCGCCGGTACGACGCGCGAGTCGCTGATCATTGATCGGTGCTCACGGCCCTCGCTCCAGCCAACGCAACGCACCCCAGAACCAACCGTGGAGAACCATCTCTGATTCTGGCCGTCTGCCGGTGGGCTGTAAACGCCGGTTGGGCAGAAGCTAGACCCAAACCCAGCCCGGCGCCCAAGAGCGGATCAGATCCGCCGATTCTCTTACCCGCCTGTAACTCCCGACCGTTTCGCTGTAACCGAACCGTGGTTGGCTGATCCGATAGCCAATCGAAAGTGAGCACACAGTGACGATCACCACCGCTGACCTCCGCGGTGTCACCGGGCGCATCCTGCACCTGAGCGGCACCATTCGCGATTGCACTCTCAACGAGCGCAATGTGATCCCTACCTCCTGCGGAGATCTGGTTCCTCGCTACGAGAAGCTTGAAGTGCGCACCAAGCCCGGGCAGTCATTGTCGTTCTACAAGTCCGGCGCCCTGCGAAGCGTCTACCTGGAAGACCAAACCCAGGTACAGACCCCAATCGGGCCACTCGAAGCCGAACTGGTCAGCTTCTATGAGGACGGCTCACTCAACACGATCTTTCAGCTGAATGGCCAGCTCAGCTACGCCTGGACCGAGCAGAACGAGAAGTCCTTAGCAAAGGAATGGTCACTAGCCTTTGAGTTCGGGACGATCACGGCGAAGCTGATCGCGGTCCGCTTCCACCCTGAAGGGCAGGTGCGTAGCCTGACTCTGTGGCCCGGCGAAGCGATCAAGCTCACCACTCCGGTAGGAGAGATCGTTGGCCGCACCGGCGTTGCGATCCACCCAAATGGTGCGTTGGCGTCTTTCGAACCAGCGGTGCCAGTAGCAATCAACACCCCCATTGGCTACGTGCTGGCCTACGACGTGGACGCGTTCACTATCGATGGTGATCAAAACTCAGTCCGATTCGACGACCAAGGCAATCTCACTCACCTGACCACGGCTGGAGAAGTGATCGTCGAGGACGCAACCGGCGCCACCGTACGGATCTCCTCAAACACACGCTTTGCCCTCACCGAGGACGTCTTGGTGAAGCTATCCATCGAACTCACCTTCGACGGCGACCAGGTAACGATTGGCCGCGGCAAGGAGGCCCAGACCTTCTCTATCGCCGACTGCAAGTTCACCGTAATCAGCGACATTGACACCAAGGGGCTCACATCTTGTGATGTCGGCTGCGACAGCGGAAGCTGCGAAACAGGTGACTGTGCGAGCGGCGACTGTGCGAGCGGAAGTTGCGAAACCGGCACCTGCGCCACAAACGATGGCTGTGGAAGCTGCGTGGACGGACAGTGCGCCGGGGAATGCGCCTAGGGTTCAACCGCCGCCTCAAGCAGCGAACTCAAAAGCTTGGGTTGGAAGCTTTGGCTCGCAGCCTGTCCGCCAAGTTTGACCTGCAGATCGCTTAACCAACGAGGGCCTCCGGCTTTGCCGGAGGCCCTCGTTGTCATCGCCTAATCCACCTATTCACCCAAAGGTGACAGTTACCGAATTCCCGTTCACGGTCACCGACCCGTACGGGTACAGAAGGCTGTCGTCGGTGGTGGTAGTGCCGTCGTAGTAGGTGTAGGTGTAGTTCACACTCCCGTAACTAGTCGTGGAGTAGCGAAAGCCACTGCCAAAATAGGACGTCGAAACCGAAATCGTTGGCTGCGTTGTGATCTTGAAGTTGGAATAGCTTGAGTTCGTGAAGACGTACGGGCAGTCACTGGATCGCGAAGTCGTGCACGCAGTCAACTTGTCGTGGACCGCTTGGGTGACCTTCTGTTGAAACTGGGTCGAAATCTCACCGTTGAAGCTAACGCTGTTGACGTAAGCCCCTGGGATCGAATTCCAATCCTCACTTTCTTCGTTGAACAGCTCGGTGCCCCCGATGGCCACCTTGTACTGCCCGGGAAGCGCCGCCAGCGTGGTCGTCCCTGATGGATCAACAGTCCCTGCGGCCTGCCCGTTGACGAGGAGATCCCGCGTGCCACCACTACTGGGCACGCTCACCGATAGCGTGCTGGCCAGATCCGAGTCGTCAACCTGCCAGTGGTCGATGATCAGCCAGTCGGTACCCTTCTTTGTCAGCTGCAAAGTAGCGTCCTGGCTCTCTCCATCCATCTGGAAAGTCACCCTGACTGTCGCCGACGAACCATTCTCAGTGCTGCTGGTGATCTTGGCATTAGTCGGGCGCCCGGAGGCCGCCTTATAGATCGCATCATTGATCAACGGGTTGTTATCCGCAGAAAGGCCCATCGCCTTGCCCGCATCGACAGCCCGGCCCTGGTCCAGGGCGGACATCAAGGAGTTGACCGTCGCTTGCGGCGAGAACAGCGTGGACTTCACCACAGTGAGACCAATGGCGGCCAGAATCACCACACCCAATGCCACGCCGCCAATAATCAGGCCCTTCTTTGCCCCCGGTGACAGCGGCGTACGTTGGGCTACCGGTGCCATTGGAGCACCCGGCGCGCCCGGGAAGGTTGCGGGTGGAATTGGGCCAGTGGGGATAGGTCC
>DHWU01000081.1:18479-27165 GCA_002413345.1 Propionibacteriaceae bacterium UBA5174
CCAGTGGGGATAGGTCCGGTAGGAATCACGGCAGTAGCGTCTGGCTGTCCAGGCACCGCACCTGGCCACGCCTGAACCGGCCCATTGACCCCACCAGGAGTTCCCGGAACAGGCGCGCCGGGATAAGCCTGCGTGCCAGGGAAGGTCGGTGCACCGGGATTACCATTCGCGCCCGGGTGAACTCCAGAAAAACCTGCACCGCCACCTGCAACAGGTGGCAACGTGGAAGCTGGCAGCGACGGCAGGTGCGGCACCACATAGGGCGCCAGGAACTGTGCACTCACCGCAGCGAGGGCCCCGTAAATCGCGAACAACAAGAACGTCGGAGCCGTAGCACCCATTGTTTGAGTTTGGGAACCAAACGAACCATAACTGTAATCAATCAAGACAGACGTCAACAGCTGTCCTAACAGGCCCACTCCTAACCAGGTGGCCGGGACGCGCGCCCAGATGAGTTGGTCCTTCACAGGGTGGAACCAAGCGATGACAACGCCAGAGACCGCCACCAGGATGAGCACCAGCAGGATGGCGAACATCGCCCACCAAGGCAGATCGTTAGACCACAGCGAGACATGGCTACTCCCAAGGGAAATCTCACCGCCCATGCCAACCGTCAACCCATAGAAGCCAACTTGGGCCCCAGCGAGCGGCCCATAGGCGATCCCGCTGGCACTGCCCTCGACGACCAGCTTGATCGCGAGCACCACTAGCGAGACCAGCGAACCAGCAACTAGGAAACCGAAACCAACCAAGGCGTCCACGATCCACGCCCGGCGAAGCTGCTTGAGACCAACACCAGTCAGCCCGAAGAAGACACCTAACCCGACCAGGACCAGCCCGCCGAAGAAGCCCGAAGCTGAGGCAGCGCTCAGCTTGACACTCAGCATGCTGCTTCCGGAAGACAACGGGACGACAGCCGCCAGCACCGTGCTGACGATGGTGTACGTCAAGCCCACGATCGCCGCCCAGCCGAGTCGTTCCAGCAAACTCAGGCCCTTTGGTCCGAACCTTGCCGCAATAACCCACGCCGCGGCGACAATCAACGAGGTGACCAACAACGGCACGAGGAAAATGTGCATACTGCCAGAGACTGAGTCAAAGTTGGCGCCCAACTGCCCCAAGTTGGCCATCTCGACCAGTTGGATCATTAAGGCGACAAAACTCCCAAAATCAGAAGGCGACGAAATGCCAGCCGAGTTGACCGAACCAGAGTTCGTCGAGCCAAGACTGGCGATCAGCAAGGCCACCAATGAGGAAACCAATCCCACCGCATAGCTGACCCCAACCACCATCAAGGCGATCGGCCACGACTGAGCGAGCACCTGAATGAAATGTGGCTGCGGAGCCGGCGGCGGCGGGACCATTCCGAACTGCGGAGCGCCCGAGTAGGGAACGGCGCCGGTGTAGCCCGGATCCATCCCCGGCGGTGGCGGTGGCGGCGGCGCCGCCGAACCCATCGGTGGGGGTGGCGCGAACTGCGCACCCGGCTCAACCCAAGACGGGTTCGCTCGAGCAATCATCACTAATTCCGGATTGAACTGCGCCAGGCTGGCCAGCACCTCCGGAGAAGTGCCCGGGTCGGCCGCCAACGTCCTGAGTTGGTCAACCGACATGCCGCTGAAATCCATGGTGCCCCCTAGACATCCGAGTCTCCCGAGTCGGCCCGTTCACAACCTTTTCGGCTGGATGGCCGCCAACTCCGCGCCCAGTGTAGGGGCGCGTCCGCGAAGATTCTATGCAGATTCCATTGCCGCCGCGACAACCAATGGTAACGATTGGCGAAAACGGTGTTCCCGCGGCAAAGAAGCTGCCAAGTCGAACGGGTCGGCTAACCCCCCAACAACAACACTGCGAGTCAGCCGACGCCTTTATCGCGTTCCGCGGAGGTCTGCTGATCATCCTCACTGGCGACTATCGGATCGGCAGTCACTGGGGCAGAGCCAGACGCCGGAACCGGCGCCGAAAGATCTATGGTGCGGACCGTCCGCGGTGCCAACGGAGCTGACATATAGGTGGGCCGCACAATTGGGATCTGTTCCCACAATGAGCCAACTTGACCGATCGGGTGACTCAACTCCACCGACTGCTGGTGTGAAGCGGACTGCAGCTCAGTGAGCGACAATGCCACCGTTTCCTCATCAGGAACCCTGCGAATCTTCGCCGCGCGCCGGTCTAGATCAGCACGCATCGCCCGGACACTGAACCGAGCGACCACTACAAAGGCCAAGATCAACCCGAAAGGAATCAAGGCTCCCCACCAAGGGCCCACTCCGAAGGCGGCCAACCCAGCCACCACTACCTGGACGAACAGCAGGAAGATCAGCACCCTTCGCCGCCGCTGCGCAGCCTGCGCTTCAAGCATCCGCAGCTCGCGAAGCGCTGATCGACGGGTCAAAGGAGTCGACACCTCAGCGGCACCGGCGTCTGATTCGGCCAAGGAAGTACCGCTGCGAACAATCGTCACCGCGGTGCCGCTGGGCAGAATTTCGCCCTCGTCATCGAACTCGTCTTGCCGATGCCGCAAGAAATAGGGAACCAGGTAGACCAGCCACGCCGCAGCGATGGCGCCAAAGATCAGCCCGGTGAAACCCATGCCCACAACGCTAAATCCCAAGCAGGCGATCAGGCCCAACCCCGGGCGGAGTGTCGAGGATTAAGGGCCCCACTTAGCCGCGGGTGCGCAGATATCTCTCCAAGACGGGCTCCGTCCGCGCTTCCGCGTCGAGTACAAACACATCATGATCGCGCCACTGCCCAGCGACATGCATGTACCGGTCCCGACGCCCCTCAAGCCGAAATCCGAGTTTGCGTACGACCGCAAGACTGTTGGTGTTGTCCGGGCGGATCGCAATCTCGACCCGATGCAGCCCAATCGCGAAACAGTGATCGACCGCCAATGCCACGGCGGTCGGGATGATTCCCCGCCCGGCCCATTTCGGATCGATCCAATACCCAACCTGAGCCCAACCGGCCGAACCGCGAGCAATCCCAGCCACAGTCACCTGTCCCACAAAGCGCGAGGCCTGCCCCGGTGGGACGTAGTAGACCGCCCACGGCAGAATCTGCCCGTTACGCGCTCGGCGATTCAGATCCGACACCACTTGCGCGAAGGTCAGAGGTGGGTCCACCGAGTTGGGCGGACGCGTGGAATCCCACTGGCTAAACCAGGACGGTGAGCTCCGCCGGATTCGTTCCCAGTCGAGGGCGTCGCGTCGACGCAGCGGCCGCAGAGTGACCGGTGGAGCTTCCAGGCGAACTGGCCAGTTTGGATTGAGCATCCTCTTGGTCAGCCGAGCACCCAGCAAACGACGCCCGCGCCAGCTGGCAGAACACCCATTCCCGCGGGTACGAAGACCACAGTGTTGGCATCTGATAGCTCAGCCGCGCCCTGAGCCCCAGCGAACGGCAGCGGCCTAACCCCAGCCGAAGTTGAATGGGCCAGCACCAACCGGGTGCGAATCGGGTCACTTTCCAGCGGACTTGTGAGGTGTCCGTCAATTAGTTCTGGATCGATGACCTCTTGGCCACCCAGACGCTCCACCAGCGGACTGCCGAACAACTCGTAGGCAAGGTACGCCGGCGCCGGGTTCACTGGCAGCACCAGCAGTGGCACCCGGTCGGGTCCGACCAAGCCGAACACCATTGGAATCGTGAAACCGTCAACATCGGCAACATCAAGATCACCGAGCTTGGCGAGCCCTCTAAGCAACTCCGGCGTAATGTCGGCCAACAGCACCAACAGGTCCGAACGCACCAGTTGCTCACTCAAAGTATTGGCCACGGATCTTGGCTCGGGGTCGACAATCCCCGAAGTGAAGACCTGCGCACCGTCCTCACGCAGACTCGCGACCAGCACAGCCGTGGTCGAGTCGTAACGCTGATTTAGTCGAGTGAGTGGCAATCCCGGCTCAACCAGGCCAATGGCAGCGGTCACCACCGCGATTCGTGGTCGCGGCCGAGCCAATACTTTGTCGTAACCCACTTCTGCGATCAGCCCCAAGGCGCGCGGCGTCAACAACGCGCCGTGTCCAAGTAACCGATCACCATCAGACACCCGAGAGCCAGCCAGCCACAGGTTCTGTTGGAAGTGTGCCTCACTCTTGAACTGAACCTCGTCGCCTGCCACCAACCCATAGGACACTGGCACCACGGCGTCGGCACCCTCGGGCACGGGTGCGCCAGCGGCCACCCGGATCGCAGTCCCTGGAGTAAGTGGCGTACCACGGACATCAGTGGCTTTCACCTCGCCGACGATCGGCAGGATCACTGGACGAACATCGCTAGCTCCGACCAGGTTCGAGGCTCGGACTGCCCAACCGTCCACAGTCGCTGAGGTGTAGATCGGCAGATCTAGGTCTGAAGTGAGCGTCTCGCAAAGGGTCAAGCCGCCAGCATCCATCAAGCCGATCCCGAAGGGACGCATTTCACCAATCAGCGACAGCAGGTAGTCGCGGTGTTCGTCGATACCGCGCAGGCCATTCGAATCGGCACCGGGAGCGCCAGCGAGCGGCCGAATCTTTGGCTCAGGCGTCGGTTTTGGAGCCACAGAGACTGCGGGCTGCGGCTCCGGTTTTGCGCGCGAGAACAGAGGCATGCCCTTACCATAAGACAATGCAACCCGGCGCCGAAGCAGGCCAGCCGAAGATCCACTCCCCCGGCGAGGAAAAGCGGCTGCTGCGAATCAAGCTTCAAGCGGACCGCCGCTCCCGCGACGAGGTAGCTGCAGCCCGCACCGCCCGCACCGCCCGCACTTTGGCCGCCTGTGCTGGCGCTGAAGTGGTGGCTTGCTACGCGTCCCGTGCGGATGAACCTGATACCTCAGAACTAGTTGATGCGCTTTGGCAGTCCGGGGTTCAGGTGCTACTTCCGGTGATCACCTCTGGCGCCGACTGGGCTTGGCATGCCGGGCCCGGGACGCTGATTCACGGGCGTGCGAACATCTACCAGCCGCCCGGACCAGGACTCGGCCAGGCCGCTCTCGGCGTCGCCGACTGGATTTGGCTGCCGGGTTTGGCTGGCACTCCCGACGGGCACCGCCTAGGAACCGGCGGCGGTTGGTACGACCGCGCACTTCGTCACGCCAGACCAGACGCCAGGCGGGGGCTGATTTTGTTCGACGACGAGGTGCTCAATGCCGTGCCCACCGAGCCTTGGGACCAGCCTGTAGACCTCTTGGTTACCGAACGACGGCGCATCGACTGCCCGCGCGGAATACCCACCCCGGTTTCAGAGTTGTAATGTCGGTTCGTTACGATACGCAGCGAGCTCAGTCCTAGGGAGTAAGGCATGCCCACCTACCAATACCGTTGCACCGAGTGCGGTCGCGACCTCGAGGTAGTCCAGAAGTTCACTGACGAGGCGCTGACCGAGTGCCCAGAGTGCGCGGGCAGACTTCGCAAGATATTCAACGCAGTGGGTGTGGTCTTCAAAGGCTCGGGGTTCTATGCCACCGACAACCGCACCAAAGGCAAGTCCGGCGCTGCAGTTCCGGCAAAGACTGAACCGGCAACGGCTTCTTCAACGACGGCAAAGAAATCGGATTCGGCCCCATCCACAGGCTCAACTTCGGCTGCCTGAGGCTGTGCATAACTGACCGAAGGGGCTGGCGTCCACCAATAGTGAGGACGTGCAGCCAACTCAACTTCTCAATTCCCTGCTTCGCGCCTTTCGCTGGCATCGGCGGTGGTTCGCCGCGATCCTGGCAACCGTTGCGGCCTTCGCGGCGGTCAGCGCGCTCACCCAACAGACGTCAAACTCGGTCGCAGTGGTCGTGGCCACAAAGGAAATTCCCGCTGGCACCATCATCAACGCCGCAGACTTGACCGTGGTGCGATTACCCTCAGCCGCCGTTGCCGAAGGCGCATTCGAATCCGTTGAGCAGCTCATAGGCCAAGAAGTGATTGTCAACATCCCGGCCCGCGCAGTACTGACTCGGTTCAGCCTGCTCGCCGATGGCATCGGCGTCGGTGCCGGGAGGCTCGCACTGCCCATCCGGTTCAGCGACTCGGCCACTTTGACCGCCCTCACCGTCGGCAGCACGATCGACGTTCTGGGCCAGACCGGCAGCAGCTACGCCGTTATCGCCAGCGACCTGCGAGTGATCGCGATACCAAATGTTGGGCAGTCCGGGGCGTTCTCTTCTGACCCCGGTGAACTAGTGATGGTGGACGTGGACCCGGCCCAAGCTGGCGCGATCACGTCCGCGGCGTCAGCGGGCTCACTAAGCTACGCCCTGCACTAACCAGAAGGGCCAGGGCCAGAAGGACCAGGTCCGGAACAACAGGGGCCAGAACAACCGAACCAGGAGCAAACCATGGCAGGGTTCAAAGACTTCATTCTGCGCGGCAACCTGGTGGAGATCGCGGTGGCGTTCATCGTCGCTCAGCTCTTCGCCAATGTGACCACTACTTTCACCAACATTGTGATGAGCATCATCGGCAAGGTGCTCGGCAGCGGAATACCCGACTTCAGCAAATACGAGATCGCTGGCGTACTCGTCGGCCCATTCTTCAACGCAGTCATCGCCTTTGTGCTCACTGCCGCGGTGGTCTACTTCGGCATCGTGAAGCCCTATGAGCTGCTCAAGAAGAAGTTTGAGAAGCCCACGCCCGAAGCAGAGGCCGCAGCCACCAGCGAAGATCTGCTCGCCGAGATTCGCGATCTGCTTCAGGCTCAAAGCAAATAGTCAGTGGCCGTGGTGCGGCGGCACTTCCCGCATCAGGCGCACCTCATCGGGATTCAGCTTGCTGCGTCCCGACGGTGGGCGCGTTTCCATGCTCTCCAAACCCAGTAACAACCGGACCCGGGTCAGCGCGGCATAGAACTGCGCTGGCCCACAACCGGCCCGCAGCTGGGACGGCACTGGGTGCGGCCAAGGTTGTTCGTCCGCCACAACTTGGTGGGCATGAACACTGATTCTTTCCACGCTCCAGCCAGCCGAGGCCAGTTCGGTGAGCAGGGCCTGCGGATCGGGGCCTCCGGGTTCAAAGAACTGGAGTCTGGCACCAACCAGAGCAAAGCCCAGGGCAGCCTGCCATTGCGGATTCATCGGTAGTGCTCAAGCTGGCCGGTGTCAGCCAGCACCACTTCGCCGACCACTTCGGCAGGGGTGTCGAAGCACCACTGTCCTTGTACCCGAAGCGCGGACGCCTGTTTCAATGAGGGCACCACCGGCACCAAGCGGTCGAAGTCGTCTACCAGCTTGTAGTTTTCGCCCAATGCCATCTCCGGGATCGCAGTGGCGGCTCGCAGCCGCCCATCGACCCCAAGGTCGAAAACATCGGAGCGCACCAGCATTAGCTCATTGGTGGTTTTCACCGGCAGGAACCGATCCCTCGGCACAACGATGGCCGTGGCTCCGGCGAACACCTCGATCGCGGCCCCCATCGCCGATTCCAACTGGATCACAGCTGGCGAATCAGGATCGGCTGGATCAACAGTCTTGGTGTTTCGGATCAACGGCAGGCCTAACACACCGTGGCGGTCTGCGAGGATCTCACGCAGCTGCACCAGATCCAGCCACAGGTTATTGGTGTGGAAATACCGGTGACGCTGCTGGTCGGTGAAATGGGGCAGATCTTCAGCCGGCGTCTGGGCGGTTTCTCGCAAGATCAACTGTCCATCGCTAATCCGGACGGCGAGATGCCCGCCCTTCAAGTCATTGACGGTGCGGGGACAGATCTCTGCGGCGTACGGCGCCTTGGTGCCAGCGAACCAGCCTGCCAAGGTGGCGTCCGGCGCAGCCCCAAGGTTGTCGCCGTTGGCGACACAGGCATATCGAAATCCTGCAGCGATCAAGGAATCCAGCAGCCCGCTGCCTAGCAACGCCGGGTAAAGATCGCCGTGCCCCGGTGGGCACCACTCCAAGCTCGAATCGGCTGGCCAGGAGACCGGGCTGAGATCGCTGGCCAGGATTTTGGGCTCGGCATTCTGCAGAAAATCCAGGGGCAGTCCATCCACCGCCAGCCATGGATAGCCAGCCAAATGCGCCAAGGTTTCCTCGTGAGTGCGGAAGCTATCCATGAAGATCAGCGGCAAGCGGGCACCGTAGGCCTGGCGGGCGTGTTGCACCTGAGCCACGATCAAATCCAAGA
This sequence comes from Propionibacteriaceae bacterium UBA5174, assembly GCA_002413345.1. Taxonomy (GTDB): domain Bacteria; phylum Actinomycetota; class Actinomycetes; order Propionibacteriales; family Propionibacteriaceae; genus Propionicimonas. The sequence continues at coordinate 26,573 of DHWU01000081.1, forward strand.
AGTTGCGGCCGTCACGCACCTCAAGCAGAGTCTTGGCCCGATCCAGGCCCATCGAGGTACCCAACCCACCGTTCAGCTTGATCATCACCGTGGCCTGCAAAGCGGCTCGGGCCTCGGCTTCAGTCACTTCAACCTCAGCCAATTTGGCCACATCGGTGAGCGGCCGGATCGTGTCTTCGGCGATCATCCCGGTGGCACCGGAGGCACAAAGGTGCCAATAGTGACTGAAATTGTCCATTGCCGGATCGCTGATTCCTGCGTCCCGCATCTTGGCCAAACAATGCGCCAACGGTTCCTCAATCATGGTCCCGATGCTAGAGCACGCCGACGTGGCTCTGAGTTCAGCCAGCTGTGAACAGCCAGTGAAAAACGCTTCGAACGCAGTGAGAGTGACGCACCACGAAGGGCAATGAAGCCGTCTACCCACCCCCAGGAGACAACATCGAGTGCGTCACTCTCAATTGAGAGGGTACCTGAACGACTTTCCCGATGCCAAGCGTTGTGATTACACACGGTAGGCTGATCAGGCCCCGAACGGGGCTCGGGCCCCATAGCTCAGGGGATAGAGCAAAGGTTTCCTAAACCTTGTGTCG
>DHWU01000081.1:27498-44213 GCA_002413345.1 Propionibacteriaceae bacterium UBA5174
GGTCGATTAGTGACCATGACGGTGGTGCTCGTCGGGAAAGTGTCGATGCGCGTGAGTCTGAAGCTGGTGAGTGTGCAGATGACGATGGGCCTTCCCTGATGAAGCTTCGCCACCAGGAAAGTGATCATGATGGCCGTCACCATGACTGTGCCAATGATCGTGGGCGCGCTCGGTGTGGGCGTGGGGGTGCTCGTGCCGTTCTTGTAGGTGAAGGATCACCCCGGTGGCCATCAGCGCAGCCGCAACCACAAGCGTCCAGGTGATCGGTTCACCGAAACCAAGAGCCAGCGCCGCCCCAATGAACGGGGCCACCGAGAAGTAGGCCCCAGCCCTGGCAGTTCCAAGCTGCCCCAGTGCGTTGATGAACAGCACCAGACTGATGCCGTAGGACGCCACCCCGATCATTGCCGCACCAATAAGCGCTGGCATTGCGGGCAGCTGGGCACCAAGGATGAGGGCCAACACCAGATTGACCGGGCCAGCGACGCCACCTTTGATAGCCGCCAACCAGGTGGCATCGTTCAGCGCCACCGATCTGGTCAGGTTGTTGTCGATTCCCCAGCTCAGGCAAGCGCCCAAGATCGCTACCGTCGCCCACAGACCACCGAACTGTGCCTGCCCCGGCCAACTGAGCACCACCGCACCAGCCGCGATCAGCCCGAAGCCAAGCACGATGCGCCGATCGGTGGCCTCTCGAAATACCAACCAGGCAATCAACGCAGTAAAAAGCCCTTCGGCATTGAGAAGCAGCGACGCTCCGGTCGCTGGCATCGACACCAGGGCGAACATCAACAACACCGGAGCCAACACCCCACCGAAAATCACAGAGCCAGCAACCGCCCACCGATCCCGCGCTGGCAGGTGAGCTCTCGGTGTCCGACGCAGGGCTCGCCAAGCGAACAAGGCCACCCCGGCCGCGGTATACAACAGTCCGGCCAGCAACCACGGGCTCACCTGACCAAGCAACATTTTGGCCGCGGGCGTCCCCGCACCGAAAAGAAGCGCAGCGCCCAGCCCAAAGACCGCACCCTTGTTCACCCTGACCACCGACCCATCTTCGCCGTAACAACCCTGCAACCGATAGCCCACTGAGCAGATGTCGCCAACCGTTGGTCACAGCTCAGCTAGGCAAAGCTGGCAGAATGCCCACCATGGCCGGACTCCTGATCGCGGGCACTTCATCAGATGCCGGCAAGTCGTTGATCACGGCTGGACTGTGTCGAGCTTGGGCGCGACAAGGGGTGAAAGTAGCGCCGTTCAAAGCCCAAAACATGAGCAACAACTCGATGGTCTGCGCTGACGGATCTGAGATTGGCCGGGCGCAGTATCTCCAAGCGATTGCCGCCAAAGTGGAACCGGCAGCTTGGCACAACCCAGTGTTGTTGAAACCGGCCACCGATCGGCGAGCTTTTGTCGTGCTTGCTGGGCGCAGCGCGGGCGTGCTTGAGGCCGGCCAGTACGCCACCGGACGCAGCCAGCTAGCCGAAGTCGCGTTCGACTCTTTCGCTTCACTGGCCAGCGCTCACGAGGTGGTGGTGGCCGAAGGTGCTGGGTCGCCAGCTGAAATCAATCTGCGCCATGGCGACTACGTAAACTTCGGTCTGGCCCGGCGTTTCGACCTACCCGTGGTGCTGGTCGGCGATATCGATCGCGGTGGCGTATTGGCGTCGATCTTCGGCCATTGGGGCATCGTGGAGGCCGCCGACCGCACCTTGCTAGCCGGTTACTTGATCAACAAATTTCGTGGCGACCAAGGCGTCCTCGACCCGGGATTGGCCGAACTCAGCGATCGGACCGGGTTACGAAATTTTGGGGTGCTGCCCTGGCTAGACCAAGTTTGGCTAGATGGCGAAGATGCCTTGGCTTTTGCCAAATGGCCCCGCAGATCCACCAACTCTGGCAGCCTGCGGATCGCCGCGATTCGGTTCCCACGGATCTCGAATGCCACTGATCTGGATGCCCTCGCCGCTGAGCCTGGGCTGGACGTGTTCGCCACTGCTGATCCGGCTGAGGTTCTGACCGCTGATCTGGTGGTGCTACCTGGCAGCCGGGCCACTATCGCCGACCTGGCCTGGCTGCGCGAACGCGGCCTGTCCGCGGCAGTGACTGCCCGGGCCGCGGCAAATGGGCCCATTTTGGGCATCTGTGGTGGCTACCAAATGCTCACCGAACTTATCGACGACCCGGTGGAATCTGCGGTGGGCCGCGAACCGGGATTGGGGTTACTGCCAGCCAAAGTCCGATTCAGCACCGACAAGGTACTCGGGCGCCCGAGCGGTGATTGGCAAGGACATCCAGTAGTTGGCTACGAGATTCATCACGGTGTGGTCGAAGCCAGCGGCGGCGAACCGTTCCTTGACGGAATCCGAGTTGGCAACACTTGGGGCACCATCTGGCACGGCGCCTTCGAAAATGACTCCTTTCGCCGGGCCTGGTTGGCCCAACTGGCCCAAGAAGTTGGCTCAACCTGGCAGCCCGTCATCGGCGAACCGAGCTTCGCTCAGCGGCGAGAGCAAATGCTTGACGACTTAGCTGATGCTTTGACCGAGCACGTTGATCTGAATGGCTTGCTGGAACTGGCCCGGAGCTGATTCAGCTTTCAAGCAGGCTGCCGATTGCTACCCGATTCAGCCACCGCTGCGCTGAGCCCGGCAACATTTCGAATGCCGCGCCCAGCTAGTCCCAGTTCGGCTGCAAGCTGCAAGACGATCGGCTGACGCAGCCTTGCTTGGGCCACCAATTCGGTGTCAGCGAGTAGGTCTCCAGCCGATCCACAAACCAGCCGCCCGTCAACCAAGACGGCCGCTGAATCCGCCCACCACAAGGCAAAATCAACCTCGTGGGTCGAAATCACCACGGTAGTGCCATCGGCCTGCAAGCTCGCTAATGCCTGCACCATCTCGTCGACCCCTTGCGGGTCAAGACCGGCAGTAGGTTCGTCCAACAAGATCACCGATGGCCGCATTGCCAATGCGCCCGCAATCGCCACCCGTTTTCGCTGCCCGTAAGACAGTTCATGAATCGGGCGTTCGGCGAGGTCTTCGATGGATAGCACCTGGAGGGCATGGGCCACCCGCGCGCGCACCTGAGACTCGGCAAGGCCCAGGTTCAGCGGCCCGAAAGAGACATCTCGAAAGACGTCGGCGGCAAATAGCTGATCGTCGGGATTCTGCGTCACCAACTGCACCAGTTGGCGGTGAGTCCGCAGCCCGGCGCGGTTGTACCTGACTGGATCGCCAGCAACCGACACCACCCCCGCCGCTGGCTTCACTGCACCCGACAACACCCTCAACAGCGTGGTTTTTCCTGATCCGTTGGCCCCGAGCAAGGCGAGCCGAGATCGATTCGGAATGTCGACTGCAATGTCTTGAAGCACCGTCCGCGACCCGAACCGAACCTCGATTCCCTTGGCGGACAGTCTGTGCTGATTCATGAGATAACCATCCAGATCGAGGAGCAAGTCACAACAGCCCCCAGTGCGGCGAGAGTGCCCACCAAAAACCAGGTGGACCGAAAACGCTGCGGCTCCAGGGTTTTCAGACTGTCGGTGTAGCCGCGCCCGGCCAGACCGTCCTCCAGTTGTTGGGCACGATCCCACGACCGAAGAAACAACACTGCAGCTGCCATCGAGGCCGACCGCATCGCAGACCGTCGATTCGCATATCCAAGTCGAGCTTCTTGGGCCGAACGAATGGCGCCCGCGTTTTCCAACAGCCCGAAGGTGAGTCGATAGATCAACGCGGCAATTTCGATCAACGGGTCAGGCACCCGCGCCTTACGCAGCCCCGCGAAAATGTCGACCATGGGCGTTGAACAAGCCAGCACCAGCATCGCCAAGGTGGCCGCGCTCGCCCGAAGGCCAAGGTTCGTGGCCTGAGTCAAGCCAGTCGCCGTGATCTGAAGATTCAGCCGGCCATCCCAACTCACGCTGACCAGAACTGTGGCCACGCCAATCAAAATCGACACCGCTGGCACCCAAGCGATTCGCACCAGCCGATACCAACCAAGCTGCACCGGGCCCAGCAGAATCACCAGACTGATCACAGCCACCGCAGCTGCCCCCGGAAAAGGGGGCAGCGCGATGGCCGAAATCAGCAAGCCCAGCGAAAGAACGGACTTATCGCGCAACGAGCGAACCCGCCATGGGCTGGACCAGGCAGCGTGATCCAGGGTCAGTCCATGAGACATCAGGCCGTCAGGTCAGTCGCTGGCTGCGCGTCGGCCGATATCGGTTTCCCCGTAGCACCTTCAGCACGTCTGCGTCCCCAAAGCCCGCCGATGGCAAATCCCAGAACAGTGCCGCCCACGCCTGCTTGGAGCGCGAAAAGTCCCGACTCGATCTCACCGGATTCGGGTTGGAAGAATGGAGTGAACCAGGGCACATAGCCAGGATTTGAGGCCTCGATCTGGCTAGTGGCAGCGCTATCAGTGCCGACGAATCGCTCTTCGGGATCAGTATGACCACCACCGACGACAAAGCTGATTCCAAAGATGGCAACCAGTGCCACCACCAGCAAGATGTTTACCGTCATCTTCTTCATGTCAGACCTCCACCAGTTCACGCTCGACAGGAGCCATCACGCCAAGGCGTTCTAGCTGTGGCCGGGCCACATCGGTGAGTAGCCGGAAGACCAACACCCCCAAGATGCCTTCGGCGATTGCCAACGGGATCTGTGAGATCGCGAAGATTGAGGCGAACTTCGCCACTGACCCGCCAATACCGGAGACCGGGTCAGGAAACGCCAGCCCGAGCTGAACCGAAGTGACCACGTAGGTGGCCAGATCAGCGAACGCGAGCGCCAAGAAAATCCCCACATTGGCGTGCCAGTTCAGCTTCTGGGACAGCTTCCAGATGCCGTAACCAACCCAGGGGCCAGCGATGCCCATGCTGAACACATTGGCACCCAGGGTGGTTAGACCGCCGTGGGCGAGCAGCAACGCTTGAAAGAGCAGCACAACTGTGGCCAGAAATGCCATCACTGGCGGACGAAAAAGCACGGCCCCCAGCCCGGTACCGGTGGGGTGGGATGAGCTGCCAGTCACCGAAGGCAACTTGATCGAGCTCAGGACGAAGGTAAAAGCGCCCGCAGCTGCTAGTAGCAGCCGTGATTCGGGGTGTTCTTTCGCCTCTTTGATTACGGCGCGAGCGCCATGAATAACAAATGGTGTGGCAACTGCGAACCATGCAACAGCATGGCCAACAGGCAGGAATCCCTCAGCGATATGCATGAGTTCCCCTTCTAGGTGTCGTGGCCTTAAGGAACCGTCGCCGACGCGCGTATCTGACTTCCCCAACTGGGGTCACAGTGGCCCGACCGTCCCGGTTTTGCACCGGATTCCGTCACGTAAGCGGCATTTGATGCTACTCCACCGGAGGCCTCTCCGGTTCATTGATCTCAGAAATCCCGTGCAGACCAAACCCTACCCTAGTTGAGAATGATTCTCGTTCCCACCTGGGCTCCTGGTGCTCATCTTGCCTTAATGACCCCCCATGCACTGACCGTGCGGGAGGGCTTAAACCCCGACAAAGCCCCTAGTGGCTCCGCTGTTTCCACCCCAATGCGGACCAGCTCACCACCCCAACGGGCCTGTGCAGCCACCAACACCGCATCGGATTCGATGGTCACCGAATGAGCCGCCAAACGGCCCCCGTCCGGCAGCCGCTGCCAGCACTGATCCAACCCAGGCTCGCTCAGCCCACCGCCGAAGAACACCGCGTTTGGAGCAGGCAAGCCATCGATTGACTCCGCCAACCCTCCAACCACCACAGTCAGCTGCTCGGCCACCCTAAGGCTGGCGGCATTGTTGCCGATCCGATCGGCCCGTTCGGCATTGCGCTCAACCGCAATCGCCCGATTCTCTCGATGCAACCGGCACCATTCGATGCCGATGCTGCCCGTACCTGCCCCCAGATCCCACAACACCTCACCGGGACGCGGCGCCAACACCGCTAACGCATAGGCCCGCAGCACCCGCTTGGTCAGCAGTCCATCGGTGACGAAAGCCTCGTCTGGTAGTCCGGCGCTCAGCTGGTCAAAGGTAATCACGGGCCGAACCTTAGTCGCGATGCGGCACAATCGAGGCCGTGAACCTAGGAACCAGCCATGCCTGAGGGAGCCACCGCCACCACCCCCGACGACGGCCTTAGCTCCCGGCAGCGGCGGTTGAGCCCAGCCCTGATCGTGAATACCGGCGAAGGAAAGGGCAAGACCACCGCAGCAATGGGCCTGGCCCTGCGCGCCTGGCACCAAGGCTGGTCAATCGGAATCTTCCAGTTCGTAAAGTCAGGCAAATGGGTGAGCGGAGAGCAAGCAGCCATGGAGGTGCTGGACGCTGAGTCAAAGCGCTCCGGCAATGGCGGGCGGATCGACTTCTTCGCCACCGGTTCGGGACGACGCTGGGTGCGCAAACCCGAAGCCGAACCCGATCAAGCCCAGGCCGCTCGCGAAGCATGGGACGAGGTGCAACTCCGCCTCAGCGAAGAACGCCACGACCTTTATGTGCTCGACGAGTTCACCTATCCACTGATCTGGGGCTGGCTGGATGTCAGCCAGGTGGTGGCTGCTTTAGCGACTCGCCCCGGCACTCAGCACGTAGTGATAACCGGCCGAAACGCCCCCACCGAATTGCTTGAGATCGCCACCACAGTCACCGAGATGACCAAGATCAAACATCCCTTCGATTCAGGGCAGAAAGGCCAGGCTGGGATCGAATGGTGAGTCTTCCCCGGGTCGTGATCGCCGCGGCCGCATCAAATGCTGGCAAGACCACCATCGCTACCGGGCTGATGGCGGCCCTGCACGCGCGCGGCCACCAGGTTGCCGGGTTCAAGGTGGGCCCCGACTTCATCGACCCCGGCTATCACGCCCTGGCCACTGGCCGTCCGGGTCGGAATCTGGACGCGGTGATGTGCGGCGAAGACCTGATCGCCCCGCTGCTGTTGCACGGTGCTGGCGGTGCCCAGCCAGCCGACGTGGCGATCATCGAAGGGGTCATGGGCCTGTTCGACGGGCAACTCAATCGCAATGGTTTCGGCTCCACCGCCCACATCGCGGGTCTACTCAATGCCCCGGTGGTTTTGGTCGTGGACGCGTCCGGATCATCGCGCACCGCGGCGGCCGCTGCACTGGGATTGCGCAGCTTTGATCCTCGGGTCCAGATCGCCGCAGTGGTGGTCAACCGAGTAGCCAGCCAGCGCCATGCCGCTGAACTCCAAGCAGTCTTCGATGCCGCCGGACTGCCGGTGTTGGGCATGGTGCCAAAGAACGCCGGAATCGAGGCCCCCTCCCGCCATCTCGGCCTGGTGCCAGCCAACGAGCGCACCGAATCGGCAGCCACCATCGCTGCGCTGGCTACCCACCTGACCGAACACGTTGATCTGACCGCAGTGCTGCAACTGGCCGCCACCGCCCCTGACTTGGCCAGCGAAGCTTGGTCGCCGCGCGAAGTGGTACGTCCAGTAGCCGGGCGTCCCTTGGTTGCAGTATTTGGCGGCCGCGCCTTCACTTTTCGCTACGCCGAGACCACCGAACTACTGATCGCAGCCGGTTGCGAGGTCGTCGAAGTCGATCCGCTCACTGACCCGGCACTACCCCCCAACTTGGCAGGCTTGTACCTTGGCGGCGGCTTTCCCGAGATCCACGCCAGCGAACTCAGCGCCAACGCCGCACTGCGAGCTGCCGTCGCCGAAGCGGTCAACTCTGGGGTGCCAACAGTCGCCGAATGCGCTGGTCAGCTCTACTTAGCTCAACAACTCGATGGCCATCCGATGGCTGCGATCTTGCCAGCCTCGGCCCGGATGACCCCCCGACTCAAGCTTGGCTACCGGCAGGCGAGCGCCCCCACCGACACACTATTGGCTGTGGCTGGCCAGCGGGTGACCGGCCACGAGTTCCACCGAACCCAGACCAACCCGCAGACCACCAGCGAGCACCCGGCCTGGTCGTGGGCCGAGCAAACCGAGGGTTTCTCGCTCGACCCCGCAAGCACCGGACGACCTACCCTGCACGCCTCCTACTTGCACCTACATTGGGCTGGCCAACCTGGCTGCGCCCAGCGCTTTGCCGATGCCTGCGCAATCTTTGCCGCCAAGCGAGGCCCGTTCGCCGCCACCTCGGCCCCAGCGCCCAGCCCACCAGACGGCATCGACCTGTTCCATCATGGCGATCAGGATCTGGCTCCCGGCTTGATTGATTTGGCGGTGAACGTGCAAGGCGATGGCCCACCACCCTGGCTGGCCGCGACCATCAACGCCACCACCGCCACCCTGGGCGCCTATCCAGACCCAACCGTGGCCCGGCTCGCCTTGGCTCAATCCCATGGGCTGCCACCGCAAATGGTGCTACCTACGGCAGGTGCGGCGGAAGCATTCACCCTCATTGCCCGCACCCTCCAAGCCACCCAGCCCCTAGTGATTCATCCTCAATTCAGTGGTCCAGAGGCGGCCTTGCGAGCCGCCGGACGCACCGTCCAACGCTGGTTGCTGCCGCCGAATCCAACTGCTGGGGCCAATGAGCTGGCTGGGTTACCTCAGTGGGCCGACGCGGTGTTCATCGGCAACCCAACTAATCCGACCGGCCAACTCCACCGGCGTAGCGATCTGCTCGACCTAGCCGCGAACCGACTGCTGGTCATCGATGAGGCGTTCATGGACGCCACCGACGAGCACGAGTCAATGATCGCTCCGGTGATGCCCAACCGGCTGGTGCTGCGCTCTTTGTCGAAGACCTGGGGATTGGCCGGACTACGCGTCGGCTATGTGGTTGGCGACCCGAAGCTGATTGCCAGCATCGAAGCCGCCCAGCCACCCTGGCCACTATCAGCCCCCGCGATTGCCGCGATGGTGGCCACCAGCAGTGCGGTGGCCCTAGCCGAAGCTGCGCAACGCTACCTAACCCTGGCTGACTACCGCGATCACTTGGTGAACTCACTCACCGCAGCGGGCTTTCCGGTGGTGCCCAGCAGCGCACCCTTCGTGCTGATCGACACCTCAGCTTGTGGCATCGATTCGGTGCGTCCGGCCTTAGCCCAGGCTGGCTTCGCGGTTCGCCGCGGTGAATCTTTTCCCGGCCTGGGCCCGTCCTGGATTCGAATCAAGGTGCCCGAACCGGCGGTGGCCGACGCGTTCGTGACCGCTTTGGCGGCACTTCGCTGAGGCTAAGTCTCAGTTTCGGCGGAGCAGGTAGGTGTCAAAGATCCAGCCATGCCGATCGGCGGCCTCGGCCCGAACCGCCAAGATCTGCTCCCGCACCTGGGCTAGCGGGCCCGAGATCAAGATCTCGTGCGGCGTACCCAAATAGGCACCCCAGTAGATGTTGATCCCTGCTGGATCGATCGCCGCGAAAGCCTGCTTGCCGTCCAACATCACCACCGCATCGTCCACCCCCGCAGGCAGCCCGTACGAAAGCAACCGTGCCGGCATGATCTGCACTACTTGACCTTGCCGATTCAACGGCACCTGATGCCTAGCAGTGAGGGCGTGTACCGCGCTGATGCCAGGAATCACGGTGAGCTGGATCGAGTCTGCAGTTTGCGCAATCAGCTCTTTGGCGATGGCCAAGGTGGACTCGTACAGGCTCGGATCACCCCACACCAGAAAGCCGCCGGTTTGGCCGGGCTCGATTTCGGCCTCGACGACCGCGCGCCACTGTTCCAGACGCTGGCTGCGCCACTTCGCCACTGCCGCTGGGTAGTCAGCAGCGCTGCGCCAAGGACGGGCCGGGTCGCGCAGTTCAACGGTTCGCAATGGTGTTTCTCGATGGCGCTCCACTAACGCGCGGCGAATCTGCACTAGGTCGTCGAGTTCGTCCTCTTTGAGCACCACAAACAGCACGTCGAGGTTCTTGATCGCCGCGACCGCCGCCAAGGTGAGCCAGTCGGGGTCGCCTGCGCCAATGCCAATCAGCACCAAATCTCTTGCCATGCGCGCCATGTTAGAGCGCTAATCGACAGTCACTTCGCCGCTGGCCAACCCCGCCGAGCGGCCAATCACCGACAAGACTCGAACACCCAAGCCGCAGCTTGACTCACCGTGGCCACCTGTTGGCTGGCCCCGACCAACGGCGGACGCCGCACCATCACCACCCGAAGGCCCAACTGGCCTGCGGCGTCCAGCTTGGCCACCGCAGCCTCACCACCAGAGTCTTTGGTGACCAGCACGTCGATCTCTCGCCCACTCAGCAAAGCCAGTTCGTCGGCCACTCTAAATGGGCCACGGCTACGCAATATCTCCCAACTGGCTGGCGGCAAGAACTCCGGTGGATCGATCACCCGAGCCAGCACATAGCGATCGGTCCAGTCAGCAAAGGTGACCAACTCCTGGCGTCCGATGCTCAAGAACACCCGACTACCCACACTCTCAACAGCAAGCTTCGCCGCAGCCAGCGAATCGACCCAATGCCAGTCGGACGCCTCCGCCCGGGAGCCCCAACCTGGGCGCGACAACCGCAACAGCGGGATGCCCACCTCGGCGCAGGCCTGCGCGGCGTGGGCACTGATCTGAGCTGCAAACGGATGGGTGGCATCCACCACCACCTGCACGCCTTGATCGCGCAGATAACTCACCAAGCCACCGATGCCGCCAAAGCCACCAATGCGCATCCGACCTATGTCGGTCGGCGGCGCTGCCACTGAGCCGGCCAGCGAAGTGACCACCGCCATTCCTTGGGCCACCAACTGCTCGGCCAGCAGCCGGGCCTCAGTGGTGCCGCCGAGCAGCAAGACCGTCATCGCCGCAACGCCCCAATAGCGGCCAGAGCCACCGCCCCCGCCGACACCATCCAGGCCAGCTTGGTAGCCCGGGTTACGTCCCTTGGTTGTGGCGGTTGACCAAACCCCAACTCGCCGCGATCTTCTAAGACCCCGCCATAACTGTTCACGCCACCAAGCCGAACGCCAAGGGCACCGGCAAAGGCGGCCTCAACCACACCACCATTCGGGCTGGGATGCTGCCCAGATTGTTCGCGCACCGCCCGCAGCGCATCGCTTGGACGCCCCCCAACTAGTGGCGCGGCGGCGATCGCTAAACCAGCCGACAGCCTGGCCGGAATCCAGTTGGCCAGGTCATCAATTCGGGCGGCCGCCCAGCCGAAGTTGCGGTAGCGCTGGTTTCGGTAGCCGACCATGGCATCCAAGGTGTTGATCGCCCGATAGCCCAGCAGACCCGGAATCCCGGCCACAGCCCCCCAAAACAATGGCGCCACCACAGCATCACAGGTGTTTTCGGCCACCGACTCACTGGTGGCTCGAGCTACCGCAGACGCGTCCAGGCTTTCGGGATCCCGACTGACTAGGTGACTCACGCCGACCCGCGCACCGGCCAGATCATCGGCGGCCAGACAGTCCGCGATGCCGTCGGCTTCAGCGGCCAGCGAGCGCCCACCCAACACTGCCCAGGTGGCGGTGGCGGTGGCCAACAGTCGCCACCAACCGTGTCTCTCAGTGGCCCGCTGCGCTACCCAGCCGAGCCCGGCCGAGCCAGCGATCAGCACCCCGGCGAACGCCACCCCGCGGGTGCGTCCATCGGCATAGATTCGGGCCTCGAACCGCTGCGCCAACTGCCCAAGACCGGCCACTGGATGGAACCGTTTGGGATCGCCAAACGCCTGGTCAGCGGTCCAACCGACCAACAGGCCGGCGGCGGTCCACACGCTATTGGGCACCATTATTCGTCTCCTGAACCGAGGTAACTCGACTGGGTGAGAGTGTGTCAGACTTGGCCTCGCAACAAAGTGCTGAGGAACTCCGGTGAACCCATTTGGGCAAGTCCGGGGCGGTCCCGCCACTGTGAGCAGGCTGCATCAACTGCAGTCGGCAAGCCAGGAACTCACCTTCGTTGCAGAGCGATGAGATCGGGCGTGGACACCTGAGGAGGCTCCTTTTGACTGCACTAGTGGTGGGCTCACCAACCCTCGTTGGGGTTGGTGTCGGCCCAGGCGACCCTGAGTTGATCACGGTCAAGGCCCTGGCTGCCTTTGCCGCAGCGGACGTGATTCTGGTGCCAGCTACTGAGGCCAGCCGAGGTGAAGCTGGCCGCGCCGAGCAGGTCATTTTGGCGGCCTGCCCGCAGCAGGCGAGCAAGATCCAGCGGGTCGCCTTCAGCATGGCTCAGCGCCGTGGGGTTGGCGCCAAGCGGCGAGAGTCTTGGCAGGTGGGCGCCCAGGCCGCCGTCCAAGCTTTCGACGAGGGTGCTCAGCTGGTTGCCTTCGCCACCGTCGGGGATCCGAGCATCTATTCGACCTTTTCCTATCTGGCCGCGCAGGTCGCTAGCACCTTGCCAGAACTTCAGGTCTCGGTGATTCCGGGGATCACCGCCATGCAGGCGCTCGCTGCGACCACCGGCACCTCTTTGGTGGAAGGCCGCGAATCACTGGCCTTGGTCTCGGTCACCGCCGGGTTGGATGCAGTGACTGCCGCCCTCGACTCGGCCGACACTGTGGTGGCCTACAAAGTTGGCCAACAACTACCTGCCCTGATCGAACTCATCGATCAGCGCGGCCGCGACGGCGTCCTTGGGGTGAACGTGGGCCTTGATGACGAGCAACTCAGCGTCCTAAGCCAGGCAAAGTCCGAAGCTGCACCCTATTTCGCCACGGTCTTGATCACGCCACAGCGCACCAGCATTGGCGGCAGCCTATGACCGGCGAAGTGGTCTTTGTTGGTGCCGGGCCAGGGGCCGCCGACCTGATCACGGTGCGCGGCGCCCAAGTGATCGCGGCAGCAGACATCATCATTTGGGCATCCAGCTTGGTGAATCCAGAGATCGTGGCGCCGGCCAAACCAGGAGCACTGCTGATCGATTCGGCCAACGCCACTTTGGAAGATTTGGCACCGCTCTACCAGCGGGCTGTTGCCGAAGGTCTGTTGGTGGCCCGGGTACACACCGGCGATCCATCAATCTATGGAGCCACCGCCGAGCAGCGGCGACTCTGCGACCAGATCGGCATCGCGCACCGCACGATTCCAGGGGTTTCGGCATTTTCTGCCGCGGCGGCTTTGGCCGATGTCGAGATCACCGTGCCCGAGGTCGCCCAGAGTCTGATCCTGACTCGCCTTGAAGGTGGACGCACCCCAATGCCGCCAGCCGAGACGGTGCGTAGCTTCGCCGCTCATGGCACCACCATGGCGCTCTACCTGTCGGCGGCTCGCAATAAGGCCTTGCAAGAGGAGCTATTGGCCGGCGGTTATGCCAGCCAAACGCCGTGCATCATCGGCTACCGGGTGACCTGGCCAGATGAGCTGATCCTGCGCTGCCAATTGGCAGAACTGTCGGCCACTATGAAGGCGCACAAATTGTGGAAACACACGGTGGTGTTGGTCGGGCCTGCGCTGGCCGCCTCAGCGACCACTCGCAGCCACCTCTATCACCCCGGATTCCGGCACGAGTTCCGTGATGCAGCGGGCGCACCGCCAAGCCCGGACAGCGATTCGTGATTACCGTCTACGGGCTACTCGGCACGCCGAGTGCGGAATTGCGCCAAGCCGTGCAGGACGCTGATTGGGTGGTTGGCGGCCAGCGACATCTGGACACCTTGTCGGTAGCCCAGTCGCGGCGAATCACTCTGGGATCGATCCACGCAGCCACTTCAAAGCTGTGTGCCAAGGCCGAGGCCGACCAGGTGATTGTGCTTGCCAGCGGCGACCCGCTCTTCTTTGGAGTGGTGCGCACTCTGCGGGCAGCGGGCCTGACTCCCCGCGTGGTGAGTGCCCCCAGCTCGGTTCAAACCGCCTTTGCCGCAGTCGGCCTACCTTGGGAGGACGCCGAGGTGGTCAGCGTGCATGGCCGTCCCCTTGCGCCAGCAGTAAACCTGGCCAGGGCCAATCCGAAGGTCGCGGTGCTGACCAGCGCCGAGAACTCAATCCGCCAACTGGCCACGGCCTTGATCGACCGTCCACGCTGGTTTGTGCTGGCCGAACGACTTGGTGAACCCGACCAGCGAGTGCGGGTATTGACCCACGCCCAGGCGGTCGAGGTTGAACCGGTTGAACCAAATGTGGTGCTGATCCTCGATTCCCCACCGGCCGAACTCAACCCAGACTGGGCCGGTCAGCTGGCCAGACCGAGTCGCGCCAAAGCTGCGCAGGTGTCAGCGGCCGCAGCAGTCATTTTTGCCAGATTGCTGCCTGAACCAGGTGAGCTGCTGTGGGCCGAGGGTCCGTTAGCTGCCGAAGTGTCGACATTGGCAGCCTGGGCTGGGGCGGCGGTGGCCCGACCAGGCGTAGGTGGCACTCCCGAAGTAATCCTGACCACCGATTCAGAGCTACTCAACTACCACCGACCCCGAGCAGTCGCCCTTACCGAGGTGAGCCCGATCACCCTGCCCCCGCACTACCACTGGCAACGCGAACAGATCGGCGAGCACCTAATCACGACAGGAGTCTTGAGTTGATCGGACAGGTCACCAGTGGCCCAGCAAGCCGAGCACGCGCCAGCCAGATCGACCAGATCCTCGGCCAGACCACCAAGAAGTACCCCGACGGTGCGGCTATTGGGCTGCCTCAGGCGTGGGCCGAGTGTGAGCTAATCATCAGCCATCTTGCCTTGGGTGCCACCACCCGAATCATCGCCAGATTGTTGGACGACAAGGCCACCGATCCAGGGGTGGTGGTGATCGATGATGCTGGCCGTTTCGTGGTGCCGCTGGTTGGCGGCCACGCGGGAGGGGCTAACGAACTGGCTCGCACGCTGGCCCCGGCGCTGGGCGCCACAGCAGTCTTGACCACGGCCACCGATTCGCTCGGGGTTCCAGCTTTAGACAACCTCGGTTGGGCCTGGTCTGGCCAGGTCGCCACGGTAACTAGGGCCATGCTGGACGGCGAACCAATCGAATTGCGACGAAGCCAACTGTGGCCAATGCCCCCACTGCCACCGAATGTCTATTACGCCACCGATGGCCAAGAACACCCGGCGCCGGTTGGCCAGATCCTGGTCAGTGACCAGACCCCAACCCCCAACACTGTGCCCACGGTGACCTTGAACCCACCCAGTTTGGTGGCTGGGTTGGGTTGTAATCGCGGCACTGACGCCGCTGCCCTGCGGGCCCTGCTGGAGGGCACGCTGAGCGCAGCGGGGCTGGCTTTCGGCTCACTGGCTCGGCTGGTTAGTGTCGATGCCAAAGCCGACGAACCGGGCCTACTGGCCCTGGCCAGCGAACTGGGAATTCCACTGATCACCTATTTAGCGCCTGAACTTGCCGCCATCAAGGTGCCCAATCCCTCGCCAGCACCGGCCAAAGCAGTTGGCACCCCCAGCGTCGCCGAAGCGTCGGTGATAGCTGCTGGCGCCACCTTGATCGTCGAGAAGCAACGCACCGGCGAAGCCACCTGTGCCATCGGACGCCTGCCTGCCCGCGGCAAACTCAGCATCGTTGGGCTCGGGCCTGGTGCCCGGGATCTACTCGCTCCCCGCGCTACCACTGCGATCCACGAAGCGACCGTGCTGGTTGGCTACCGGCCCTATGTGAACCAGATCAAGGATCTGATTCGTCCCGGCACCCAGATTCTGACCACCCCAATGGGGCAAGAGGCGCAGCGCACCGCGGCGGCGATCCAATGGGCACAGGCCGGACACAATGTGGTGCTGGTTTCTTCGGGGGATCCAGCCATCTATGCCATGGCCTCCCCCACCCTCGAACAAAGCACCGAAGGCATTCAGATCGAGGTGGTGCCGGGGATCACTGCCAGCCTGGCGGCTTCAGCTATTTTGGGCGCTCCGCTAGGACACGACCATGTGACCATCTCACTGTCGGATCTGCACACCGACTGGTCCACCATTGTGAAGCGGGTTCGGGCTGCGGCCGAGGCTGATCTGGTCACGGTCTTCTACAACCCGCGCAGCAAGAAGCGGCTACACCAGTTGCCTGAAGCAATGGCGATCATGGCCGAACACCGCAGTGGCGACACTCCGGTGGCCGTTGTCACTAATGCCACCCGCGATGACGAGCAGGTGATTTGCACCACCATCGCCGACTTCGACCCACAGGTAGTGAGCATGCACACGCTGGTGTTGGTGGGGTCATCGACCACCAAATATTTGCCCGGCGGGGATTCGATCCTGATGGTCACCCCGCGCGATTACCACTGGATGCCGAAATGACCCGCCCACACCTAGCAGCGCACCTCAACGAGCCAGCCGCACCCCTGATCATCGCTGGCCACGGCACCCGTGACCCTCAGGGGGCTGCTGCTGCCTTCGCCTTGGTGGATTTGGTGCGCGAACTGCTGCCGGGGGTTCGGGTATCGGCTGGGTTCGTGGAGTTGACCCAGCCGACTATCGAGGAATCACTTTCCGGAGCCCTCGCCGAAGGGGCTACTTCGGCGGTGGTGGTGCCGCTGATGATCGGGGCTGGCGGGCATGTGCAGGCTGACATTCCAGAGGCGATCGCGGCCGGTCGGCGCGAGCATGGCCAAGCCACGGTCGTTTACACCCGCCACCTGGGTGCGCCGGCGAACCTGATCGACGCCGTCCATCAGCGCATCCGCACCGCGGCCGAGCAGTGGACGCCAGCGCAAACCTGCGTGGTATTGGTGGGTCGGGGGTGCAGCGTCACCGAGGCAAATGCCGATCACGTTCGACTGGCTCGGGTGCTGGAAGAAACCGGCGGCTATGCGCAGGTGATCCCCGGCTTCATTCAGGTCGCCAAACCATCGGTAGACCAGGCGTTGACGGCGGCTTATCAGGGCGGGGCCAGGCAGATCGTGGTGCAACCGCACTACCT
>DHWU01000061.1:0-20470 GCA_002413345.1 Propionibacteriaceae bacterium UBA5174
ACCATCGCGTCCTTGTGGACCACGAATTCGACCACGACCGGGCGGTCGTTGATCTCCATGGCCTTGTTGATCACCGCGTCGACATCTTCAGGCTTTTCGGCGCGAAGCCCGACCGCGCCCATCGCTTCGGCCAGCTTCGGGAAGTCGGGCACCAGATGAGATTGCAGGTTGGTGTTGGAGTAACGCTCACCGTAGAACAGCGTCTGCCACTGTCGCACCATGCCCAAGCTGCGGTTGTTTAGGATCGCAATCTTGATCGGGATGCCTTCCAAGAAACAGGTAACCAACTCTTGGTTGGTCATCTGGAAGCAGCCGTCACCGTCGATGCCCCACACCACATCATCGGGACGCCCGACTTTGGCGCCCATCGCAGCTGGCACGCAGTAACCCATCGTGCCCGCACCGCCGGAGTTGAAGAACTTCTCCGGGCGCTCGTGCGGCAGCAGGTGGGCAGCCCACATCTGGTGTTGGCCAACGCCAGCAACATAGGTCGCATCGGGACCGGCGATCTCGCCCAGTCTCTTGATCACATATTCCGGCCGCAGCAAGTCATCTTCGATGATCGGATATTCGGTGACTTCATATCTGGAACGCAGCCCATCCAGGTAGCGCACCCAGGCGGTCACGTCAGGAATCGCCGAGTCCCGCAGAGCGGCATTCAACTCGGTCAACACCTCTTTCAGATCACCGACAATCGGCACATCAGCCAGCCGGTTCTTCGAAATCTCGGCTGGATCAATGTCGGCGTGAATCACCTTGGCACCAGGCGCGAAGCTGTCGAGCTTCCCGGTCACCCGGTCGTCGAAGCGAGCCCCCAGAGTGATCAATAGATCAGCCTGTTGCAGAGCACCGACCGAGGCGACGGTGCCGTGCATGCCTGGCATTCCGTAGTTGAGCGGGTGGCTGTCGGGGAAGGCGCCCCGAGCCATCAAGGTGGTCACCACGGGAAGCTTGGTGATCTCGACGAACTCTGCCAGGGCTTCCCAAGCCCGAGCCCGGTTGACGCCACCACCAAGGTAGATCACCGGACGTTTGGCCTGGGTGATCAAACGAGCAGCTTCACGGATCTGTTTGCCGTGAGGTTTAGTCACCGGCCGGTAGCCCGGCAGGTCCAGCTCGGTTGGCCAGTGGAACTCAGTGGTACCAGTCAGCGCATCCTTGGCGATGTCCACCAACACCGGGCCAGGACGGCCGGTGCTTGCCAGGTGGAAAGCCGCAGCGATCGCATGTGGAATATCGGCCGGATCGGTGATCAAGAAGCTGTGCTTGGTGATCGGGAAGGTGATCCCACGAATGTCAGCCTCTTGAAAGGCGTCAGTGCCGATCGCCTTGCTCGAAACCTGTCCGGTGATTGCCACCATCGGCACTGAGTCCATATAGGCGTCGGCAATCGCGGTCACCAAGTTGGTCGCACCTGGACCGGAGGTGGCGATACACACGCCAACCCGTCCAGTCGCCTGGGCGTAGCCTTCGGCCGCATGCCCAGCGCCTTGTTCGTGGCGCACCAGGATGTGGCGGATCTTGGAATCGAAGAGCGGATCGTAGGCGGGCAAAATCTGACCACCCGGGATGCCGAACATCACCTCGACACCGACGTGCTCCAGAGACCGGACCAGCGACTGTGCTCCGGTCAGCAGTTGCGGGGATTCCCCAGGCATCTTTACCTCACTTCTGACTTGATTTGGGACGTACGAACGCAGAAAAAAACCCCCGCTGCTAGAGCAGACGAGGGAGCGTGCCGGGTTGAGTGATCTCAGCCGACACGCTAACTAACTACGAGGTTGAACTTACGCACGAGTACAGATTCGCTGCCAGAACTCCGGCTTGTCAAACCGCCACCGCCAACGTCCCACATCCTGGTCGCAGGTAAAGCCTCAACCAACGGTTCCGACTTCGCAATGCCGCCAGAGGGGGTACCCACACGGGGACTAGCAAGGCGACACGCCGACAGGTCAGGCTTATTTCAGAGGAGAAATTGCTAACCGAAGGAACCCCCCATGTATCCCGCAAAACTCCCCCGGTTGTTAGCTCGCGCTTCGATTTACCTAGCTGGTGCACTCGCATTGGTTGCCGGATCCACGGTACCCATGCTGGCCTCAGCTGATTCGACAGTCACCCCAGCGGATCAGAAGGTAATCGTCAGAGGCGCTGGCTGGGGCCACGGCAAGGGAATGTCACA
This sequence comes from Propionibacteriaceae bacterium UBA5174, assembly GCA_002413345.1. Classification (GTDB taxonomy): domain Bacteria; phylum Actinomycetota; class Actinomycetes; order Propionibacteriales; family Propionibacteriaceae; genus Propionicimonas. The sequence goes on from DHWU01000061.1 coordinate 2,180, forward strand.
GTACGGCGCCTATGGCGCTGCCCGCAGCGGTCTGAACTATTCACAGATCCTGGGCTTCTACTACCCAGGCAGCACGCTCAGTAGCCTCCCCAGCGGCAACGGCATGCGGGTGTGGATCACCTCAGATAACGACGCCACAATCAACCTTCCAGCGGTATCTGGTCTGTCGATCAGAGACACCACCGGAAAGACCATCAAGCTACCCACTGGATCGAAGTACACCCAGTGGGCGATGAAGCGCAGTGGCTCAACCTATTCACTGATCTACCGAACCCCGGCCAAGAAGTGGATCACCTACAAGAACAGCCTGCGCAAGGCACGCGGCTGGTGGTCGGTGGCGAGCTCGTCAGGATCAATCAAAGTGATCCTGCCTGGTGGAACTAAGACCTACGCCGGTCGACTCGGCCTCGCTCTGCGTAATGGCAAGGCGATTACGGTCAACTATGTGAGCATGGAGACCTACCTGCGCAATGTGGTGCCTTCGGAGATGCCCCCATCCTGGGGCGCGACCAAGAGCAAAGGCATTGAGGCCTTGAAGTCCCAAGCCGTGGCTGCTCGCACCTATGCCGCTCGGGAGCGTGCTGCCAAGCCCAGTAGTTCCGGCTATGACATCTGCGACACTTCGTCGTGCCAGGTCTATAAGTCCAACACAGCCCGCAATTCGATCAGTGATACCGCGATCAAAGCCACCGCAAACCGGGTGCTGACCAGCGGCGGCAAACCGATTCTGGCTCAGTTCACCAGCGCCAACGGCGGCTGGAGTGCTGGCTACGCGGGGTATTCCTACCTGAGCGCAAAGCGCGACCCCTACGACGGTCTGGTCACCAGCCAGGCGTGGACGAAGACCATCACCGCGGCTTCGTTCCAGAAGGCTTACCCCCAGATCGGCACCTTCATCTCGGTCCAGATCGCCACCCGTACCGGCGTTGGCCCTTACAGCGCGACCGGCGGCTCGGGACGAGTCACCTCAGTCAAGATCCGCGGATCCAAGGGCACGGTCATCGTCAGCGGCGGCGCTTTCAAGACCAAGTTCGGGTTGCGAGAGACACTCTTCAGTTTCACTGCCAACTCGATCAGTACCGCCAAGAAGTAACCCGCTCAGTTCGGCTCAGCAATCCGGCGGTGGACCGCGTCCAGATCAATATCTGGTTCGCGGTCCATCAGTCCGGACATCCCTGGACGGTCAGCGAAGCGCGGAATCAGATGAACATGGAGGTGAAAGACCTCCTGACCAGCAACCGCACCGGAGTTGATCAGCAGGTTCATGCCGTCCGCACCCAACCGCTCCATCAGGAGCCTGGACGTCGCGCTGATCGCACCGGCGATCTCGCTAAGCGGCTCCGGCTGGGCCAGCACATCCACCACGTGCCGCCTGGGCACCACCAGGGCGTGCCCAGTGTGCCAAGGGCTGATGTCTAGAAAAGCGATGGCGCTTTCATCGCTGTAGATCTGCCGACAGGGAATCTGGCCAGCGATGATGGCACAAAACAAGCAATCCATAGGCCTCAGCGTACGGCGAAGCCAGCCGTGGCGAGCCCAGCTTTCACCTGCGCGATGGTCAGCGTCCCGTAGTGAAACACGCTGGCCGCTAGCACGGCATCAGCGCCAGCCTGCGCCGCTGCCACGAAATGCTGCACGGTGCCAGCCCCACCTGAGGCGATCACCGGGACGTCCACTACGGCCTTTACCGCGGCGATCAGCTCCAGATCAAAGCCATCGGTAGTACCGTCGGCGTCCATTGAGTTCAGCAGGATTTCACCCGCGCCCCGCTCGGCGGCTTCTTTCACCCAGGCGATTGCGTCTAGGCCGGCAGTGGTTCGCCCACCGTGAGTGGTGACACCGAAACCAGACGGCTGCCCAGTCTCACGGCGTGCGTCTAGCGATAACACCACCACCTGATTGCCGAAACGCTCAGTGATCTCGTTGATCGTTTGGGGACGACTGATTGCCCCGGTATTGATCCCGACCTTGTCCGCGCCGGTACGCAACAGGGTGTCGACATCTTCAACGCTGCGCACTCCCCCACCGACCGCCAGCGGAATGAACACCGTCTCGGCGGTTCGTCGCACCATGTCATAGGTGGTGGCTCGTCCTTGCGCCGACGCCGAGATGTCGAGAAACACCAATTCGTCGGCACCCTCGTTGCCGTAGGCAGCGGCCAATTCGACCGGGTCGCCAGCATCGCGCAAGTTCTTGAAGTTGACGCCTTTCACCACCCGCCCGTCGTGGACGTCCAGGCAGGGGATCACCCTGATCGCGAGTGGCATGACCAAAGGTTAGCTGACACCGTCTCCACCACGCGCAACACTTGGGGGGAGTCAGTCAGCGGTTCGGACGGAGCGACGATGACCAAGACGATTGTGATAACTGGCGCCAGTGATGGGATTGGTGCGGCGGCGGCCAAGCAACTGGTTGCCGCCGGCAATCGATTGCTGATCGTTGGACGATCCGCGGCCAAGACCGAGGCTGCGGCTAAAGCCAGCGGCGCCGACGCCTTCTTCATCACCGACTTTCAAGAGCTAGACCAAGTCCGACAGCTGGCCAAAGACTTGCGCCAAGCCTGCGACCGAATCGATGTATTGGCCAATAACGCTGGCGGAATATTCACCGGGCCGGTGCGCACCGTGGACGGTTTCGAGCGAACCTTTCAGATCAACCACCTCGCACCGTTCCTGCTCACCCACGAGCTGTTGGATCTGCTGCTGTCCAGCAAAGCAGCGGTGGTGAACACCTCCAGCGTGGCTGCGCGAATGACCCCAGTAATCGATCTCAACAATCTGGACCTGTTCACCAATTTCGGATCCAGCAGGGCCTATAGCAACGCCAAGTTCGCCAATATTGCTTTCACTCGCGAGCTACACCGCCGCTACCACGCTCAAGGCTTGTCGGCCGTGGCCTTCCACCCCGGAGTGGTAGCAACCAACTTTGCGGCCCAAGGCCTGCCTATCGTGCGCTGGTTCTACCGCAGTTGGATCGGGCATCACTCCATGATCACAGCCGATCAGGGTGGGGCGAATCTGGCCCATTTCGCCAGCGGCCAACCTGACGCGGACTGGATGTCTGGGCAGTATTACGACAACCACTGGCGAATCTCTGGGACCAATCAGCAGGCCTACGACGACCAATTGGTCGAAGCGCACTGGGAACGCAGCGCGGCCCTGCTCGGGATCTGATTGCCTCAGTCTTCCAGCGGAGCTGCATCGACCACGCCCCGGCGAGCGCCAGCAATCACCTCCCGCGCGGTGTCTCGAAGCGCCCCCGGACCGGCAGCCTGGGCGACCTGACCTGCGGCATCGATCACCTGACGAGTCCAGCGGACGAAGTCGCCAGCGGTGAGTCCCGAAAGCTGCAAAACGTCGGCCAGCTCTCCCCCAGCGACCCAGGCGTGAATCGTCTGGGCGAAGCCAATTTCTGGATCGGCATGGCTGGGAAGGCGGTGGTCCCGTTCAGTCAGGCAGACTTCACGCCACACTCGGCGCAATCGAATCTGAGCGTCTTCGCTGGCCCGGTCGGGCATCCGGGCTGGCTCGCGCCGGTCACCTCGAGCTTCGAACACCAGGGATGACAGCACCGCAGCAAGCTGCGGAGCCGTCAGCCCAGCAAAGATCCCGGCCCGGATCGCCTCGGCGGTCACCAAGTCAAGCTCGGAATACAGCCTGGCCAACATCCGCCCGGAGTCGCTGACAGCTTGACCACCGTCACGGAGATAGCCCAAAGATTCCAGCACCGAACAGATCCGGTCGAAGCGCACCGCAATCGTGTTGGTGCGACGCTGCGCCTGGCGCTGGATCCCTTCGTTGTCTCGTTCAGCTCGAAGTGCAGCTTCGGCATAGCGGGCGTGGGTTTCTCGATCCGGGCAGGCATGCACCCGATGACTGCGAAGCTCCGCGCGCAACTCGGCGATCGTGGCCATCGCCTCAGCATCGGCAGTAGCCGGAGCCGCTGGTGCGGCTAAGCCACCGGCGTTAATCCGTTGCCGCAAGGCTGCGCCCAAGTTGCGCCGGGATGCCGGTGACCGCGAGTCGAAGTGTTTGATCACCTTCATCTTGCCGGCCACAATCGGCGGTTCTGGAAAGTCGACCAGACTCAGCCGTTTCACCTGATGATCAACGGTGAGCACAGTGGGCGAACCCGGATCTTGGCCCACTTCGATTACCACTGCCCAGCCCCGATGCCGTTTGGCCGGAATATCAATGATGTCGCCAACCTTGACTTCTGCCAGCACCTGCAATGCTTCGGCCCGACGATCGGAGCGCCGCAGCCGAGACGCCTCAGCTTCAACTGCCGAAATGCGAGACCTCAAGCGGAAATACTCCTGCGCGTCGCCGGTGTCGCAGGACGCCTGGGCCCAGTCTTGCGCGATTCGCAGCTTATTTGTTTGGATCGAACGGGCCAAGCCAACAACTGAGCGATCCGACTGGAACTGAGCGAAGGACTGCTCCAACAAGCCGCGCGCCCGTTCTCGGCCCAGCGTCGCCACCAGGTTCACCGCCATGTTGTAGGTGGGCTGAAATGACGACCGCAATGGGTAGGTACGCCGCGAAGCCAGTCCGGCGACAGCACGGGGGTCGAGTCCGGCCTGCCAACAAACCACCGCGTGCCCCTCGGTGTCGATACCGCGCCGACCGGCCCGTCCGGTGAGCTGGGTGAACTCGCCTGCGGTGATATCAGCATGGGTCTCGCCGTTGAACTTGACCAGCTTCTCCAGCACCACACTGCGCGCTGGCATATTGATGCCCAGCGCCAAGGTCTCGGTTGCGAAAACCACTTTTACTAGGCCTTCGACAAAGCCTTCTTCGACAGCTTCTTTGAAAGCTGGCAGCAGACCGGCATGGTGGGCGGCGATACCGGCACAAAAGGCGCTGTAAAAGCGGTCATAGTCCAGCGCCTCGAGGTCATGCACGCTGAGTCCAACAATGTGTCTGGCAGCGATCTCGGCCAGCCGAGCCCGTTCGGCGCCAGTGGTCAGCCGCAGCCCCGAGCGCATCAGTTGGCCAACCGCGGTGTCACAACCTTGGCGAGAAAAGATGAAGTAGATCGCAGGCAACAGACCCTCAGCCGCCAACCGCTCCACCGTTGCGTCCCGTCGCGGTACCAGGTGTTTCGAAGCGTCCACCTGTTCTCGGGCAGCCCCGCCGCCGTAACGTCCGGAGCCGTAAGAGACATTGCGCCGACCGTTGCCTGAGCGTCCGCGCGGACGACGACTGTCGTCACGGACGCCGCGAGATTCTTCCTTGGCGATCCGCAGTAATTCGGGATTCACTTCCTTGCCAGCAAATAGCTCGAGCAACCGGCGCGAGACCATCACATGTTGGTACAGGGGGACGGGTCGCCGCTCGGTGACCACCACTTCCACCCCGCCGCGAACTTCGTTGAGCCAGTCCCCGAATTCTTCGGCATTGCTCACTGTCGCCGACAGCGCAATCACTTGCACTGATTCGGCCAACGAGATGATCACTTCTTCCCAGACCGCGCCACGGGAACGATCCGCGAGGTAGTGCACCTCATCCATCACCACATAGCCCAACCCGTTAAGAGTCGGCGAGGCGGCATAGAGCATGTTCCGCAATACTTCGGTGGTCATCACCACCACCGGCGCTTCCCCGTTGATCGTGGTGTCGCCGGTGAGTAGCCCAACGGCGTCCTCGCCGTAACGGGCGCACAGATCGTGATACTTCTGATTACTCAGAGCCTTGATCGGGGTGGTGTAAAAACACTTTCGCCCCTGCGCTAGCCCCAGATGAACCGCGAACTCCCCCACCACCGTCTTACCTGCACCGGTCGGCGCGGCCACCAAGACACCATGTCCGGCGGTGAGATGTTCGCCAGCCTGCCGCTGAAAATCGTCCAAGCTGAACGGGTAGCCAGCCGCGAAGTCGGCCCACAGTGCATTCATTTGGTCCTCGGCACGTAGAGGGTGAGGGCATCTGGCACCGCGCGCAGCGTAACCGGAACTGGGCCGAGTTCTTCTCCGTCGCCCATCGCGTAAAGCCCGTCGCCATCGACCACCACTTCGCGGGCCCGCAACAACTCAGCGGCCGGATCCTTCACGAAACCGCCGGTGTACATCCTGGGTAACAGCCGAAGCAAGGTGGCCCGGCTAACTGGATGCACCACGGTCAGATCCAGCAGACCATCGGTAACGTCGGCATTCGGGCAGCCGTGCATGCCACCGCCAAACCACCCAGCGTTCCCCACCGCGACAAACATTGCGGTTTGCTCTCGCGGCACCTGGTCGATCAGCAGGCGGTAGGGCAACGGCTCGAAGCGGCGCAGCTCGGCCAAGGTCGCAATGCCATAGCCCAAAGCCCCGAAGCTAAATTTGAGCCGATTAGTTCGGTAGTTCACCCGAGCGTCAAACCCGGTCGACACGATCGAACCGACCCAGCGGTGTTCGGTTCCATCGACCAATCCGCCGCTGACCGACATCAGGTCGATTCGACGCGTGTGGCCATCAACAATGGCCCGCACCGCGCCAGGAATCGTGGTGGGAACCCCGACTCCGCGACAAAAGTCATTGCCGCGTCCAGCCGGGACCAATCCCAGCGGCACTGCAGTGCCCGCTGCGGCATTCAACCCCAGGTGCATCATGCCGTCCCCGCCCATCACGAGCAGCGCATCAGCTCGCCGAGCCGGCGTAGCCGCGCGAGCATTGGCGACCGCCTCGACGCATCTACTTCGGGCTTCGGTCCAACTGTCGGCCTGGATCACCCGCAGCGTTTCCGACGGCAAACCCGCCACCAGGGACGCGGTCACCAGCGGCAGCAATCGGCGAGCCCGGCCCCGTCCGGCGGTGGCGTTGACCACCAGGGTGACTACCGAGCCATCATGACTGGGCGCCATCTCAAGCCACCTCTGCTTGGGCTTGAGCCTTTGCCTTACGTCGGTCGTGTAGCTGGCAGATCACTTCGGCGATCAAATACAGCAACGTCATCGGGAGGGCCAGTGCGAGCATCGAGAACGGGTCAGTGGAAGGGGTAGCCGCAGCACCGAAAACGAAGGTTCCGAAGATCACATAGGTGCGCGCTTTTGCTAGCTGTTTGGCGCTCACCGCTCCGATCAGGTTCGCCCCCACCACCACCACCGGCATCAAGAAACCCAATCCGAACACGACCATAAGTTGCAAGGTGAGTTTCAGGAACTCGGTCACGTCTAGCAGGTTGGTCGCGGGCACGGTGGACGGAGTCAAAGCCAACATCACTGAGATTCCTTGGGGAAGGATGTAATAGCCCACCACGACGCCCGCCAGGAACAGCGGAATCGCTGCCCCCAGGAAGGCCATCGCGTACTTCTTCTCCTTAACCATCAGTGCCGGGGAGATGTAGGCCCAAAGCTGGTACAGCCAGATCGGACTGGAAAGTACCAGCCCGGCAACCAGGGCAATCTGGAGGATCAGCATGAATGGAGCAGTAACGCCACTGATTACTGTGGTCGGGGTCAGGTTGGGATTGCTCTGCTTGAGCATCTCTATCGCGACCAGATAGGGCCGCATCATCACCAGATAGAGCTGTTCGTACCAGATACCTGAGGCGATCGACCCGACGGTAATGGCCAGCGCCGAAACGATCAGTCGATAGCGAAGTTCCCGCAAGTGATCGGCCAGGGTCATCACCGCGCCGACAGTCTTGGCCGGCGGCCGAAACCAGGCCAGCAGACGTTTACCTTTTGCCACTCTCGGTTCAATCCTGCTTTGGCTCGGACGGACCCTCAGCCAGTTCAGCCTCGACGACTTCAACCAGCGTCACTTCACCGATCTCTGAGGAGTCGACGGCTTGGGGAGTGATCAGCGCTTCGTCGCCAACCACGAGCGGGCCCTGCAATGCCCCAAGAGTTGCCGACTCTTCTTTGGGTTCGCGCGCCAGGCTGGCGGGATTGCGTCCGATACCAGACAATCTCGAGCCGCCAAAAAGCAGCAAGGCGATCAACACCAGGATCGCCCACTCCCAACCTTGGGGCATCAAAATCTCCTTCGCTGACTCGTGGAGTCGTCCGGGGTCACCGGCTGGATCTGGCTGAGCAGGTCGGCCAGCTCTTCGCTCCGCTGTCCCAGCATCTCGAGCTCGCTGAACAGGTCGCTGGCCTTGTGCCAAAGCCAGACTGCGTAGCTAATCATCATGATCAGCCCACCTAGGGCGATCAGGCCGAAAAGCAGCACCCAGTTCATGTTCGCAAACCCTACCCTGCGCGGTAGATCGTAAGCGCTTCGGCAGCGGCAGTTCTGGCCCCGACCGCAGCGTCGTCGGGGAACACGGCCAACAGGTCAGCTCCCAGCCGCAGCAGCCACGAACGCAGCCAGGCCGGATCTGCCACCAACAACTCCACTTCCAACCAGTCTTGCCGGACCCGAGTTGCTACCACCGGGATGTACTCGGTGATCCAACCCGCCCGTGGTGCCAGTCGCAGAGTCACCGTCCTGGCTTCGGGACTGTTCTCCAACCAGCCAGCGTCGAAATCGGGCGGATCCGGCAGTGCACCGACGGGGATGTCGGTATTGCGCACCGCCCCAATCCGATCCAGGCGGTAGCTGCGCCAGTCAGCTCGAGCCGGATTCCAGGCTTGCAGATAGCCATAGCCGTCCCGCATGATCAGCTGCGCTGGCGCCACCACTGGCATTGACGGTTCCAGGCCAGCATCGGTGTAATCCAGTTCAACCATCAGCTTCGCCGCGATCGCCGCCCGCAACTCCTCCCGCAGTTCAACCGCACCGGTAGCCACGCTGACTTTGGGTGGCTGCGCAGTCTCAGTGGCAGCCTCCAGTTTGACCAAGGCCGTGACCACCCCATCACCATCACTGGTATCGGCCAGTTCGGCGACCGCGCGCAGCGCGACCAGCAGGCTGAGTGCCTCATCCGGGGTGAACCGCATCGGACGGGTAAGGAACTCCGCGTTCGACAACCTGATCCGGCCGCTATCTAGGGCGTCCATGTCGATCTCGATCAGGTCTCCGGGTAGGCCACCAGGGAGCCCGCAGTACCAAAGCACGTCCAAGTCTTTGAGGAGTTGCTTAGTGGTGATCCCGAAAGCGATTGCGGTCGCTTCGAGATCAACATCTGGGTTTCGTTGAAGGTAGGGCACCAAGGCGAGCAGCCTGGACACCTGATCTGCTGAAGTCATCGGATCTCCTCCCCCGCCACGGTGGCGAGCTGGACGATCACGGCTTCGCGCAGGTCCAACGGTTCAATCACCAATACGTCGCCACCATGAGCGCACACTTCGCCAACAAAGTCCCCGGCCCGGGCGTATTCGACCTGATAGGCCACGTAACCTTTGGGGGCGCTGAGCGAACAGGCGCGGCCCCGACGTCGCAGGTCGTTGGCTCGACCGTCCCGGATCGCCACCACCGCAACCTCGTCGGCCCCACCCGGCTCCAGGTGTTGCCAACCCTGGTCCAACTCCGAAGCTTCGGGAACCTGGTAACTGCCTGGCTTGCCGATCCTGGTGGCCGTACCGTCCACTCGGGCCAGTTTGAACATCCGCGCCTCGGCCTTGTCGCGATCGCGTCCGAGCAGGTACCAGGCGCCCCGACGAAAGCTCATCGCCCAAGGCTCAACGCGGCGCGGCTGGCCCTTATAACTGAAGCTGATCGGCACTTTGTCGGCGTGGGCTGCCCAAATTGCACCAAATGATGGCTCCCGTGCACCGATGGCCGGGGCCAGACAGGCGGGCCGCCCGGGGTCTGGGTCGACCCCTGCGGCTCGAAGCTTTGCCAAAGCTGACACTGCCTGCTCAGCCTGGGTCGCAGATTCCCACACACTCGCGGCCAACCCGAGCGCAGCCGTTTCGGCCGGCGTGAACTCGATCGCTGGTAACTCGAAGTCTTTGCGCTTGATTCGATAGCCGACTTCATCGGGAAAGAACACATCGTTACTACCGGTCTCCACCGGGACGCCGAGACTGCGCAGTTCGTCCTTGTCGCGTTCAAAAGTGCGTTCAAAAGCCGCATCGGTGAGCCCGTGATAGCCCTCGACCACTTCGCGAATATTGGCCTTGTCGACGTAACGCCTGGCCAGAAGCAGGCAGATCGTCAAATTCATGATCCGCTCGGACTTCTGCTGTGTCATCTCCGCCCCTGCCATCGGGTGCTACCTTGCCGCGTTGAGGCTATCAGCGCCCCACCTAATCACCGCGCAGCTTTGCTTCCAGCAAGCCAGATTCGCCGCGGACAAAGACGCGGACAATGTGCCGCTGGCCGATTCTTGCGGCCAGGATTAGGGGCATGGATCCCATGCGGCGAGCCGGCCGGTTTGCGCCCAGCCCTACGTCTGACCTGCACCTGGGGAATCTGCGCACCGCGGTGTTGGCTTGGCTGTTCGCTCGCAGCAGTGGCCGAGACTTCCAGCTTCGAATCGAGGATCTGGATCAGGTGCGGGTGAGGGCCGCAGCGGGGGTGGCTACCCGCCAGATTGCTGACCTGGCTGCGCTCGGATTGGATTTCGACGGCGAGGTAGTTTGGCAATCCCAACGCCTGGATGCCTACCAGGCCGCGATTGCCCGCCTGGAGGTCTACCCGTGTTATTGCACCCGCCGCGAAATCGTCGAAGCGGCGGCTGCGCCACACGTTGGGCATCGCCCCTACCCAGGCACCTGCCGAAACCTCAGCCGCGCCCAACAGGCCAAACTCGGCACCACCCGCCCGCCGGCAATCCGGGTTCGCGCGGGAAACGCCTCCAGCACCATCTCGGACCGACTGTTCGGTGAAGTCACCGCAACCGTGGACGACTTCGTTCTACTGCGAAACGACGGTACGCCCGCCTACAACTTGGCCGTGGTCGTTGACGACCTAGCGATGGGCATCGATCAGGTCGTTCGCGGTGACGATCTGCTGCCATCAGCACCCCGGCAGGCCTGGCTGGCTACCCAACTCGGGGGGCAGCAGCCGAGCTACGCGCATGTCCCACTGGCGGTAAATCCCGAAGGTAAACGCCTAGCTAAACGGGACGGCGCGGTCAGCCTGAGCCAACTCCGCGCCACCGGTGTCGGTCCGCCGCAAGTGTTGAGTCACCTCGCCACCTCGCTTGGCCTGGCCGCTCCCGGCGAGCCAGTGAGCCCGTCCCAATTGCTTGGACGCTTCGACCCCGATCAGCTACCGCGCTCGGCTTGGGTAGTTTCCCCGAATCACTCCTGGTAGGCGCAGAGGATGTCAACCACGTAGACCACGGTGTCGCCAGCCTCAAGCGGCGGATCATTGGCGCCCTTTGGGAAGCTGTCATTAGGTGGCAACACCAACAGCACCCGCGACCCGACCGTTTTGCCAACCAAGCCGGTCTTCCAGCCGGTGATTGAACCCGACAGTGCGCCCTCAGCAAAGGTGTCGAATTGATCGTCGATCCGTTCCCCGGTCTTCCAGGAGTAGGCCACCCAGCGAGTCCGAAGGGAATCGTTTGCGGTCACCGCTGGCCCATCACCTTGGATCAGGGTCTGGGAAACCATGGTGGTCGGCGGCGCCTGCCCGGCCGGAATCGTCACCTTGGGTTTGCTGGCACCGTCACCAGTCACCGTGGGCAGGCCCGCCGGTGGCGTAATCACCGTTCCAGAAGCTTCGGTGCGGGACACGTCCAGGATGTCCACCACGAAGATCAGGGTGTCGCCCACCTCCACACTGATATCGGAGTAGCCACCATTCGAGTCATAGCCATCCGCGCCGGGGACCGCAATCAGCACTCGACTGCCAACTTTCTGCCCAGTCAAGCCATTCCTGAAGCCGGCGATAATCCCCGACATGTCAAAACTCGGTGGCTGGCTAGGCGAGCTCGTGAACGAATCGCCGAAGACATGTCCGTCACGGCCATCTGCTGCGTAGTAGTGGGCGCTGATCCGGCTGTCGCCCAGTATCTCGGCGCCCGTGCCTTCGATCAGCACCTTCGACTGGGTCTTATCGATCACAAAGGGCGTAGCAAACTCCACCTTGGGCGCTACCAACCGCTCACCAGTAACGGTGATTCCATCAAGGTTGGTCTGCTGGCCGGCAACTGGCGTGGCCGTGCTGGTGGCATTTGGAGTAGAACTGCTGCACGCACTCAAAGCCAGTAAGCAGGCAAGGACGGCGACGATACGGGTACCTGACACGACCGCAAGGTTACCCAACCGAACCAATGGTTCGCGCCAACCAGGCTAGCGGCCCAGCAAATCCAGCAACTCGCCCAGTTCGTCTGAGGTCAACTCTCGGGTATCCCCAATCCGCAGATCGCCAAGCTTCACCGGTCCGATGGCCAGCCTGGACAGCCGCTCCACCGGGTGGCCGAGCTCATCAAAAATGCGTCGCACGATCCGATTGCGTCCCGAATGCAGCACTACTCGGACCAGACTGCGGCCGCCCGAACGTTGCACCAGTCGCACTTCATCGGGAATGATCGGCCCGTCTTCGAGTTCGATTCCACCGCGCAGCCGCTTCAATGTTGCATCACTGATCTCACCAGCCACTTCAGCCAGATAGGTCTTGGTGATCTCATAGGACGGATGGGTCAGCCGCTGGGCGAAATCGCCATCATTGGTCAGGACCAGCAATCCCTCGGTGTCGGAGTCCAACCGCCCCACGTGGAACAACCGCACCCCCTCAGGCACGAACTCCGCGATGGTGCGTCGCCCGTGGGTGTCCTGCATTGCGCACAGCACCCCACGTGGCTTGTTCAGCACCAGATATTGGTGGCTGGCTTGCGGCGGTACTCGCTTGCCGTCAACCCGGATCACGTCGGTAGCGGGATCGACTCGCCGACCCTGTTCTTTGACTACCTCGCCGTTGACTTCCACCCGCCCGCGAGAGATCAACACTTCGCCTGCCCGACGGGACGCCACTCCGGCCTGCGACAAGGCCTTTTGTAGGCGAATTCCTTCATCATCAGGCATGGTCGGCCTCAACTAACGGAGTAGGTGCCTCAGCGGGCAGGTTATGGACGGCCAAGTCGGCCAGTTCGGCTTCCAGCGCCGACGCCTCGGGAAGATGCGGCGCCAGCGGCGGCAATTGACTCAGATTCGACAAGCCCATTCGCTCCAAGAAGAAGTTGGTGGTGGCATACAGCCGAGCCCCGCTGTCTTCATCGCGGCCAATCTCCTCGATCAGGTCTCTGGTGGCCAAGGTGCGCATCACCCCATCCACGTTGACCCCGCGCACCGCGGAGACCCGTCCGCGAGTAATGGGTTGCAGATAGGCCACCACCGCAAGAGTCTCCAGAGCGGCTTGACTCAGGGTGCTGCGTTGCCCTTCCAGTAGCCATTGGGCAATCAGCTCGGCGTATTCCTCACCGGTGTAGTAGCGCCATCCCCCACCGACTTCACGCAGTTCGAAGCCCCGGCCCGAGGATTGATAAAACTCTGCGAGCTCAGCCAAGGTCGCTTCGACCTCAGCGATTGGTTCACCAACAGCTTCAGCCAGATCTGCGGCTGACACCGGCTCGGTGGCCAGCATCAGCAGCGCCTCCAAAGCCGGGGCGTAGGCGTCACTCATTGAATTCCTCACTTTGCTCAACCGGAGCTTCGGTAACCGGGGCGGATACCTCGTCGAATTCGGCGCCGATTGCGGCGGCATTGATCTCGTTACCCAACCACCGGACAGTCAACTCGCCCAGCGGATTGAGTTGTTCAAAACTGATCGCCCGCTCGCGGAACAGTTCCAATAGGGCTAGGAACCGGGCCACAACCACCAACTTGTCGCCAGCATCAGCAGTCAAGTCACGAAAGCTGAGGGCGGTGCGCAGCTTCAGCTGGCCCACCATCAAGTCAGCCTGTTCTCGCACGCTCACTAGTGGCAGATGCAAATGCGCCAGCGGCACTACGTTCGGCGCCACCGGGGTCATTGCCCGGCCAGCAAAGACCGCGATCACGTCAGCAAAACCGTCCAAGTTTGGTTCAGGCAACAGCTTCGCGAAGCGTTCCTCCAACCCGCCAGGACGCGGATGGCGGCGGGATTGGATGGCCAAGGTTTCCCCAATCCACCCGCTGACGATCTTGAACGCTCGGTATTGCAGCAGCCGGGCAAACAGCAGATCCCGGGCTTCCAGCAAGGCGAGGTCGTCGGCATCATCCACCTCGCCAGACGGCAATAGCCGAGCCGCCTTCAGATCAAGCAAGGTGGCCGCGATCACAACGAACGAACTGGATTGATCCAGATCCCACCAGCTTGGCCCAGTTGCTGCCTGAGCGGCCTTTAGATGGGCAATGAAATCGTCGGTGACCTGCGACAACGCCACCTCAGTGACGTCCAGCTTGTGCTTAGAGATCAGTTGCAGCAGCAGGTCGAAAGGACCGGTGAAGTTAGCCAGCGAAACCGTAAAGGCGCTTCGTTCAATCGGTCCGGCGGAGGTGGCAGTCACGATGCTTCGAGGTGGCGCACCAGCGAAGACTCAGCGCCGCGGCTGACCAGATCAGCCACCGCGAGGCTCACCGCAGTGCGTACGATCCGCCCCCGATCCACGCCCAAACCATGTTCGGCACGCAACAGCAGCCTGGCTTGCTCCAAGGCGATCAGTTCATCGTTTGTGACGTAGACGGTGATCTTCTCTTCGTGTCGCACCCGCCCGCTGGATTGCGCCGAAGAATCGGCGTCCGCTTCAGCCTTGCCCAAGGTTCGTTTTACGCCCCGGGGCATCGGTGGAGCACCTCCCGGGCCAACATGCGATAGGCCTCGGCGCCGGCCGATGACGAAGCGTAGGTGGTGATTGGTTCGCCAGCCACGGTGGTTTCGGGGAATTTGATGGTGCGTCGAATGACGGTGTGGAAGACGGTTTCATCGAAAGCCGAAACGACCCGTTCCAACACTTCACGGCTGTGCAGCGTCCGGGAGTCGTACATAGTCCCCAAGATGCCTAGCACCTTCAGGTTGGGGTTGAGCCGCTCCTGCACCTTCTCGATGGTGTCGGTGAGGAGCGCGATGCCGCGCAGGGCGAAGAACTCCAACTCCAGTGGCATCAACACCCAATCGGCACAAGTGAGCGCGTTGACCGTCAGCAGACCCAAGGAAGGCGCGCAGTCGATCAAGATCAGGTCGTAGCGATCCCGGACTTTTGACAACACCCTAGCCAGAGTCTGTTCGCGAGCCACTTCGGAGACCAACTGCACTTCCGCAGCCGACAGATCGATATTGGACGGCAACAGATCCAGCCCCTCGACCACGGTGTGCAAGATCACATCGTCAGTTTCCGCACCACGGTTGAGTAGCAAGTTGTAAATGCTCAACTCCAGCGTGTGCGGGTTAACCCCCAGCCCCACCGAGAGTGACCCCTGCGGATCGAAGTCGACCAGCAATACCTTGCGTCCAGTCTCGGCCAGCGCCGCACCCAGGTTGATGGTGGTGGTGGTCTTGCCCACACCACCTTTCTGGTTGCACATGGCAATCACTAGAGCGTTCTTGACTGCATCTGGATCGGGGCGACTCGGCACCGGAAATTCGGGCAATGGCCGTCCGGTGGGCCCAGTCTCGCCGACGGCGGTGGGGCGGTCGTACTCGGGCAGTTTTGAGGTTCTGGCCTTGGGCTTGGACTTGGGCTTGGTCGTGGTCACAGGCGACAGCCTAGGCGGATTTGTCGACAAGTCTTTAACCGTCTGCGGCAAGTCTCACCTGCAGGCTGAGAGGTTCCCCTCAGGGAGGACCCCGATCGCAGTCAGCGCGCTCTGGGATGGGCTGAAAGGAACACTTCTCGCAAATGCTCGGCGGTCACCAAGGTGTAGATCTGGGTGGTGGTAACCGAGGCGTGTCCAAGCAGTTCTTGCACCACCCGAACGTCGGCGCCCCCATCGAGCAGATGGGTGGCAAAGGTGTGTCGCAGGGTGTGCGGGGAGATTTCTGCGGCTAACCCGGCGGACTCCCCCGCCACATGTAACACCTGCCAAGCGCTTTGCCGGCTAAGCCTGCGTCCCAGACTGTTCAGCAACAGCGCTGGGCTTGACCTGGTGGCGTTCTGGGCGAAGACCGGGCGTCCTCGCACCAGCCAGGCTTCGATCGCGGCTCGGGCATATGAGCCCACCGGCACAATCCGCTCCTTGCGTCCTTTTCCGAACAGTCGAAGACCAGCGTCGGGTTCGGCCAAAAGGCTCATCGCCTCGTCCACATCCAGCGCCAATACTTCCGAAATTCGGGCACCAGTGCCGTAAAGCAATTCCAGTAGCGCAGCGTCGCGCAGCCCAGTTGGTGTCGCAGGATCTGGGGTAGCCAACAGCGCTTGCATTTGGTCCAAGCTCAGCGCCTTCGGTAGCCGACGGCCAAGCTTTGGCGGATGCACCTCGGCGGCCGGGCTGTCCTTAGTGATTCCTTCGCCGGTGAGGAAGGCGTGCAGGGACCGGACGGCAGCCAACGCTCTAGTGGCGCTCGCCGCCGAAAGAGCCACCTGATCGGCCTCTCTGACCTGGAGCGCGGCCACAAATGAACTCACTTCGATCTCGCTAGCCTGGCCCAGATCGTCGATTCCGCGTTCTTTCAGGAAACCTAGGTAGCGCTTCAAATCACGACCATAGGCACCCAGGGTGTGCGGGGAGGCTCCCCGCTCCACGGCGAGGTGATCCAGAAAGCTGCGGACCTGGCGTTCAGCTTGGCTGGACGGCATCGCCGAGCCTTTTGAGCTGCACCTCTCGTTGTTCCCGGGCCGGCCATGGCGCATCGGCCGGACGTAGCGCGTCCAGCCCATCATTAGCGCGAGCCACTTCGAGCGCGAGCACGCCCGCAACCAAGATTGGGTTTTGCACTCTTCCAGCAAGGATCGCTGCCAGCACCTCGGTTCGCGGCACCCAAGCGACTTCCATCGAGGCTTCTTCTGATTCGGCCACGAAACCCTCTGGCGCCTCAGTTGCCGAAAGCTGACGAGCCAAGAACACCCGCACCGCTTCCTGGCTGGCGCCCGGGCTGGTGAAGATATCCACCAGTACCCGCCATTCGGCAGCTGCTAATCCGGCTTCTTCGGCCAACTCTCGCTTGGCCCCGTCAAGGTAGTCCTCGCCGTCCAGATCGAGTAGGCCAGCCGGTGGCTCCACCATCTGCTGGGCCACCGGGTGTCGGTATTGCAGCACCACCGCGATCCGGTCGGCGTCGTCCCAGGCGATTACGCCAACTGCGCCTGGGTGCAAGGTGTACTCGCGGCGCATCGTCGGGCCATCGGGGGTAGCGACGGTGTCGACCACGAAGTCGCAGACGTGCCCGCGAGCAAGCACTTCGTGGTTCAAGACCGGCCAGTGCTGGTTAAGGTCTTGCACCTCGTCGCTAGCCAGTTGGCGAATTACCGCCTTATTCATCAGTCACCGGCAGGCGGGCGGACAGTTTGCGCGCCAGCGCTGCCTCGACCAAGCCGACAAAGAGCGGATGCGCCTGAGTCGGCCGCGACTTGAGCTCAGGGTGAGCCTGGGTGCCAACGTAGTAGGGATGCAGCTTCGGATCGAGTTCAACGAACTCGACCAAGTTGCCGTCTGGACTGGTTCCCGAAATCCTCAAACCAGCCGCCTCCAACTGTTTGCGGTAAGCGTTGTTGACCTCGTAACGGTGGCGGTGCCGTTCGGTGACTTTGGTGGTGCCATAACGTTTGGCGACGATCGAGCCAGGCACCAAGTCCGCCGGGTAGGAACCCAACCGCATGGTCGCCCCCATGTCGCCCTCGCCAGCCACAATCTGCACCTGCTCAGCCATCGTGGCGATCACCGGATCTTTGGTATCGGGATCGAACTCGCTTGAGCCAGCGTCTGGCAAACCAACCAGATTGCGAGCGGCCTCGATCACCATGCACTGCAGGCCCAAGCACAGCCCGAGCACCGGCATCTGGTTCTCTCGCGCGTACCGCAAGGCTCCGAATTTGCCTTCCACGCCGCGAATTCCGAAGCCGCCGGGCACACAGATGCCGTCCACATCACCAAGTTGCTCGGCCGCACCAGCTGGGGTTTCACACAGGTCTGAGGCGACCCAGCGAATCTTCACCTTGGCCCAGTTAGCGAAGCCACCGGCGCGCAGCGCTTCAGATACCGACAGGTAGGCATCCGGCAGGTCGATGTATTTGCCGACCAGACCGATGGTGATTTCCTCGGTTGGGTTGTGGACGCGTTCCAGCAGGTCATTCCACTTAGTCCAGTTCACATCGCGGAAAGCCACTCCGAGGCGGCGCACCACGTAGGCGTCCAGACCTTCGTCGTGGATCACCTTGGGAATGTCATAGATGCTCGGGGCGTCGGGACAAGAGATCACAGCTTCTTCGTCAACGTCACACATCAAGGCGATCTTGCGCTTGACCCCAGCGGGGATCTCCATGGTGGCTCGGCACACGATCGCATCGGGCTGAATGCCGACCTGGCGAAGCGCAGCCACCGAGTGCTGGGTGGGCTTGG
>DHWU01000061.1:20717-31023 GCA_002413345.1 Propionibacteriaceae bacterium UBA5174
TGCTGGGTGGGCTTGGTCTTCAACTCGCCACTCGGGGCGATGTAGGGCACCAGCGAGACGTGGAGGAAGAAGACATTCTCCCGGCCAACTTCGCGACGCACCTGCCGGGCAGCTTCAAGAAATGGCAGCGATTCGATGTCACCGACGGTGCCACCGATTTCGTGGATCACCACATCAACCTTCGAGGTGGCCATGGCCAACATCTCGTCCTTGATGGCGTTAGTGATGTGCGGAATCACCTGCACGGTGTCGCCTAGGTAGTCACCGCGGCGCTCCTTGGCGATCACCGAGGAGTAGATCTTCCCGGTAGTCACATTGGCTTCGGCACTCAGATTCACATTGAGGAACCGTTCGTAGTGCCCGATGTCTAAGTCGGTTTCCGCGCCGTCTTCGGTAACGAAGACTTCACCGTGCTGGAACGGATTCATGGTGCCCGGATCAACGTTGAGATACGGATCCAGCTTCTGCATGGTGACCCTCAGTCCACGGGCCACCAACAAGGTGCCCAGGCTCGAGGCGGTTAGTCCCTTGCCGAGGGAGGAAACGACTCCTCCAGTAACGAATATGTGCTTGGTCTTAGTTGAGGTCCCCACGGACCTCCAGCCTACGTGGTGATTGGGGTCGGGCACCAAGTCGACGCACCGCAGACTTTCGGTGTATCGCATTCGGCGCTCAGCAGATGGGTGCATTTGAGCGGGACGAAGCCCGTCCACCGCCCCAGCCCCCGACCGAAAGCCATTGGCGCTCTCAAACCCCGAGCACTGTCGGGCAGTGTGCAAATGCCTGGAATCGCTTAGTCGCTGACTGACTCCAACAACTCCCGCGCATGGGCCAGCGCTGAATCGCTGCCCTCCAGCCCACCCATCATCTGAGCAAGAACCTCAACCCGGCCTTCGCCATCGACCAGCCGGACGCCGCTGGTGGTCACCGAGCCGTCGTCGGCTTTGACTACCTGGTAGTGCCGATCCGCAAAGGCGGCTACTTGGGCCAAATGGGTGACCACAATCACCTGACAGGTGCCGGCCAGCCGAGCCAGCCGACGACCAATTTCCAAAGCCACCGCACCGCCCACCCCAGCATCCACCTCATCGAAGATGAAGGTTTCACCGGTGGTATCGGCGGCCAGCACCACCTCTAAAGCCAATCGCACCCGGCTGAGTTCACCACCCGAGGCCACCTTGCCCAGTGGACCGGGCACGCTGCCAGGATTGGCCGAAAACAACAGATTCACCTGGTCAGCCCCATTTGGGCCAAGCTCGATCGATGCCAGATCGAAAACCAGCCGAGCCCGTGGCATTGCCAACGCCTTGAGTTCCTCGGCCACCAGCCCGGCCAGTCTCTCGGCCGCAGCGTGCCGCAACTCGCTGATCTGGGACGCGGACGCAGTCAGTTCGGCGTCCAACTCGGCCACGGCCTCGCGCAGTTCGCCGATTCGGGCGTCGCCGGCATCCAGGCGCAGCACCCCCTGGGCGGCGTCGGCGGCCCAGGCCAGCACTTCGTCCACCGTCTCACCGTATTTTCGGGTTAGGTGGGCCAGTTCAGATCGGCGGCCAACGATCCACTCCAAGCGCAGCGGGTCGGCGTCGAGCCCAGCCAAGTAGGACGCCAACACCGAACTCACATCGGTCAATGCTGCCGAAGCCCCGGCCAGTTCTTCGACGATCGGCACCAGTTGCGCGTCCCGGTCGACGGCACCGGCCAGCGCCTTGCGTGCCCCCGCAACCAAAGTGAGCGCATCGATGTTGTCACTGAAGCTTTCTTCAGCACCGGCCAGGGCCACCACCGCAGCTTGGGCGGCTTGGCGCAGATCATCGACTGCCTGCAGCCGTTGAGTTTCGGCGGCCAGCGCCAGATCCTCACCCGGCTGTGGATCAACCTTTTCGATTTCTTCCAGGCCGAAACGCAGCAAGTCAAGTTCGCGCGCTCGTGCCTGGGACGCCGTAGTCAGTTCGGCAAGCTCAGCCTTCAGTGCCCGCCGGGCGGCGTAGTCGCTGCGGTACTCCCTCAGCAGAGCGGCCAACTCGGCGCCTGCGTAGCGATCCAACACTTGAAGTTGGCGCTCTGAGTTACCCAGCCGAATCTGCTCAGATTGGCCGTGGATGGTGATCCACTCCCCCACCAATTGCGCTCCGGTGGCCAACGGCACCTGAGCCCCGCCGAGGGTCATTCGCGAACGGCTGGCCCCAAGTTGGCGACTGAGCAGCACTTCACCGTCTTCAATTTCGGCACCAAGCTCAACCAGGGTGGAGGGATCAGCACCGTCAAGGCGCCAACGTCCCTCGACAAGGGCCCGTGAAGCGCCGGTACGCACCAACTTCGGGTCCGATTTTGCGCCAGCAAGTAACGCCAGGCCAGTGACAATCATCGTCTTACCGGCACCGGTCTCACCGGTCACAGCGGTGAATCCCGCGCCCGGCTCGATGGTCGCCTCGCCGATCACTCCCAGATCGGCGATTCGCAACTCAGTGAGCATCTGAGACGTCTCGCCTGGGGACGTCACGTTCTGCCGCGCCACGCCAACCGTCCACCGGCAACCCGAATTTGCGCACCAGACGCTCAACGAAGGGTTGTTCAGAAATCCTGGCCAGTCGAAGTGGACGCTGCCCCAGTCGGACTTCAATTTCCATGCCTGGCGTGACGTCAGTGGTTCGACGTCCATCGCACCAAACCACGCCACCCTCAGCGGCTGGCAGTACTTCGATGGTGACCACCGTGCGATCCGACAGCACCAGTGGACGGGCAAACAGCGCATGCGCGCTCAGGGGCACCAGCAGCAACGCAGAAAGTTCGGGCCAGATCACCGGGCCGTGGGCGGAAAACGCATAGGCGGTAGATCCGGTCGGGGTTGATACCAGCACCCCATCGGTGGCCCAACGGGAAAGAGCGCGGCCATCAATTCGCACCAACACTTCAAGCATCCGCTCGCGAGCGAGCTTTTCGAGTGAAACCTCGTTGACGGCAAAGGAGCTCCAAATCTCGTCACCGCCCGGCGATTCCCGAACCACCGTATCGATGGTCATCCGCTCTTCGACCAAGTAATCACCACTGGCCACATGTTCAATCAGGATCGGCACTTCGTAGGATTCAAGTTCGGCCAGAAAGCCAACATGGCCAAGGTTCACCCCCATCACCGGCACGGCGCGAGGTAGCGCCCACTCGGCTGCGCGCAAGATGTTGCCATCGCCGCCAAAGACCACCATTAGCTCACACTCGACTGGCTCCACGTCCAGATCGCCGAGCGGAATGTCTGGCAATTGGGTGGCCATCCGCTGCCGATCCTCAGGCCCGGCCAAGCAGACAATTCCGCGCTCGGACATGCCCGATACAAAATTGGCAGCAGCAACCAGTGCGTCATCGCGGAAGGGGTGGATGGTCAGCGCCACCTGCCTTGGCATGGAGTTCACGGACCAAACCCTAGTCGCCACTGCCGTCATTGCCCGCTGTGCCCTCCCAGATGTCCACAGCTTCGATCATGATCCACACCAAAATCAGCCCGGTATCCGCTCCGTCCATCAGACCGACGATGAGCGCTGGTGGTGAGCTTCGCGCACAGGCAGCGGGTTCACGGTGTCGAACAGTGAACCGCCGTTGCGCCGAAGGCAACGAAATATTCCACGTTCCCACTCTCACCGGTGAGGCTGCTTTCGGCCTGCCAAAGCGGCGCCCAGCCTAAAGCGGCAGCTGCGCCCACCACCTCAGCAACTGCCCGCTCTCGCAACTGCTGGCTCCGAACCACACCCCGGTCGTCCAAACCGGCTCTACCCACCTCAAACTGCGGCTTGATCAGTAGTAACGCCACCCCGGTTGGGCTCAGCACGGCAAACAGCGGCGACAGCAAGAGCTTCAGCGAGATGAAGGAAACATCCCCGACAACGAGATCGACAGCGGAGCTGTCCAGATCAGCCAGGGTGAGGTTGCGCAGATTGAGCCGCTCACGCACGATCACCCGAGGATCTTCCCGCAGTCGCGCAGCCAATTGCCCGTGCCCCACATCAACGGCGTAGACCTGTTCGGCACCTGCTTCGAGCAGCACTTGAGTGAATCCTCCAGTGCTGGCCCCAGCGTCCAACACCCGCGGCGGCACTTGGATGCCAGACCCACCCAATGCCCCCACCAGTTTGTGGGCAGCACGAGATACATAGGGGTCTGCCGCAGTGACCTCGATCTTGTCACTGGCTTCGACCTTCGTTGCTGGCCGCAGGACGGTCACCCCGTTGGTGATCACTTTTCCAGCGCGAATTAGTTCCTGTGCCTGCTGTCGCGAGCGGCAAAGCCCCCGCTCGACCAGGTCACGGTCGAGCCGGGGGGTCAACTCTGAGGAGGGGTCCGCAGCGTCTGTTGAAGTACCTCGACGGCAGCTGCCAGCTGCTCGGGGTGTTCGGCGACCGGCCCGGTGAGGTTCACGTTGGCCAGTGCCTCATCTAGCTGCGCAATCCCGGTGCTCGGGGGCGGAGTGGATGCTGATTCGGTCACGGCGTTCATCCTAGATCTCGCCGAGCCCGCGAGCGGCCAGCGCGGCTCCCGTGGCTTGCGCGTGGCCAACGGCTCGAACCACTACTGGGGTGACGAGCGCAAAGAGATTCCGCTCTCGGCCTCTGGCCTGGGCGGCTTGGCGCACTTGACCAAAGCTGTCCAAAAGCACCGGCACCGATCGCAACATGATGGCGATCGCCAACCCGACTTGTTCTGGATTCACTCCCAGTCTTCGCAGTGGACGCAGCGCTGCCACCAGCGCATCGATCAATACCGCGCCGGGGGTGGTCAAGGTCAGCAACCTGCTGGCATAGACCGCGGTGATCAGGTTCGCCGTGACCACAATCGCCAGGTCGAAGTGAGCGGTGACCAACTGGTAGCCGCCCAGCATTGCGGCCACAACCCAGAAGCCGAGCGGCAACTGCCAGGCCAGCGTCGGGCGAATCTTCGCGCTAGCCAACAGCAGCATGGTCACTCCCAAGGCGACCAGGCTTGGCGCCGGCAGCGACACAATCAGCACCGGAATTGTGAGTACCAACAACAACAGATACTTCCAGCCAGCGCCCAGGCGGTGAAGCCAACTATCGCCGGGCAGAAAAAGCCCGAACAGATTCATGCTCGTGCCAGTTTCAGGTATTCCGAAATCGCCTCGTCCGGCTGACCATCAGCAACGATCCGGCCATGGTCAACCACCAAAACTCGATCAGCATCAGCTGCCAAGTCCAAGTCGTGTGTGGCGACCACGACCTGCTGATCAAGGCCGCGGATCAATTCGCGCACTCGGTCGCGATTGCGCAGATCGAGAAGGGTGGTGGGTTCGTCGGCCACCAGAATCTGGGGGCCGCTGGCCAGCACTGAGGTGAAGGCCACCATTTGCCGCTCGCCACCGGATAGGTCGTAAACGCTTTGGTCCGCGACCCGCTCGAGGCCACGCTCGGCCAAAAGCCGGATTGCTTCGTCTCGGCGCAACTTGCGATCCCGAATCAGTGGACGCAGCGACAACTCCACGTCGTCGGCCGCAGTAGCCAGGATCAACTGAGCCAGCGGATCGGTGAAGACAAAGCCGACCAGGCGTCGCACCTGGCGTCCCTGGGACCCAGTGTTCAGACCGGCCACTTCGACCCGACCGCTGGTGGGCAAGATCAGACCGTTGAACAGCCGCAACAAGGTGGACTTTCCCGACCCG
The DNA here is from genome assembly GCA_002413345.1 of Propionibacteriaceae bacterium UBA5174. GTDB lineage: Bacteria > Actinomycetota > Actinomycetes > Propionibacteriales > Propionibacteriaceae > Propionicimonas. The sequence continues at coordinate 26,377 of DHWU01000061.1, forward strand.
TTAGACCCGATTATCGCGATTCTTTTCTCGCTCAGTTCAAGGGTGGTCGGGTGAAGCAAGACCTTGCTGTGGTGGTGCCCACTTCCAGGCACTGTCACTGCCACCCCAGCATCAACGAGCTTGATCAACTCAAACCATCACCGGGCGTCGAACCACCAGCACCGCCGGGAACGCTTTGTGCACCGCAACCGCAACCGCAGAGGCTGCAAACATCTTGGCTAGATCTCCCGGCCAGAAGGTCAGATCATAGATCGCGGCCGCTGGCAGGGGCAGGTGCGCAACCCCCAGCCATAGACCGACTACGCCAAGACCATGGATCACTAAGGATCCCGCGATTCCCGCCATGAAGAAGCCCAGATACTGCTTCGCGCCACGCAGGTTGACTACCATTTTGGCGATCAGCCCAGCCACCAACGCCCCCAGCGGAAAGGCCAACAGGTAGCCGATCGAGGCCTTCCCAAACACTGCGGGGCCAGCGACACCGGCAGCGAATACTGGCAGTCCGGCCAGGCCCACACCGATGTAAAGCAAGGTAGCCAGCGAACCGCGCCAGGGGCCCAAGACCAAGCCAGCCAGGACCACGGCCAAAGTCTGCAGGGTAATCGGCACTCCGATCCCAATCGGGATCGAAGGAACGATCGAAAATGCGGTGATCAGCGCCCCGAAAACCGCGATCAAGGCAAGGTCGGTAGCAACCGATGGGCGTCCGGCGGCATCCATAAAGGGTTCTCCTTCTGTGTGACTAGTCGGGAAACGATAACCCGACCACCAGCATCTACGGCACTAGGTCAAGGGCGGCTAAGGCAACGGAGTAGTCCAGCGTTGACTCTCGCCAGACCAGCTGAGTCATCGCCCAAAGAGCATCAAACTGTTCGTCCCTACTGCCGGGGTCCGTCAGAAGCTTCACCCGTCCCAAGACAGCTGAGACACGTTGTTCGCCGCAGGCGACGTATTCGCTGGTCATATCAGCAGACCGAATCGGTTCTAGCAGGGCACTCACATCAGGTGCGATGCAGCTTGGATGTGCACCGATTTCGGCAGCCAGTAGGTCTGCCTTGCCGTGGGTTCCACTGAACACCATGAGTGAATCGATGCCTGCAGCGTTGGCCCCGATAATGTCGGTATCGAGCCGGTCGCCGACAAAGATTGCGCGCTTGGCTTGAGTTCGTCTTAGCGCTTCGAGAAGCATCGGACGGTACGGCTTGCCGAACACTGTGGGGCTGCCTCCGATGGCGGTGGCGATCACGGCGATCGCTCCCCCGACTCCGGGTACCAGCCCGCGTTCGGTCGGTCGGGACGCATCGGGGTTGGTCGCATACCAACGGGCTCCGCCTTGGATGGCCAATGTGGCTTCGTCCAGTCGGCGCCAGTTGAGGTCTGGATCGTAGCCTTGAACCACCGCGTCAGGTTGCTGGTCAGCGCTTTCTACGATCTGAAAGCCAGCTGAAGCGAGAAGGTTCGAAAGGCTAGCGGTGCCGCAGACCAGAATCTTGGCCCCGGGCGCCAGATCTGAAGTCAGGGCAGCGGCCGCCACCTGTGCACTGGTTAGCACATTGCCAACCTCGGCTTGAACGCCGAGCCTGGTCAAATGCTCAACTACTACTGCCGCTGGACGCGCCGCGTTGTTGGTGATGTACATCACCGTCTTGCCCAGTGTGGTCAGCTGGTTCAGCGTGCTGGGAACACCCGGAGCCGCCTGTTCGCCAAGGTAGACCACGCCGTCCAAGTCGAACAGCGCGGTGTCGTAGCCATCGATCAGGACAGACAATAGATCCGCCTACTCCGAATCAGTGTCGCTGGAGGTCACCTCAAGTTCGCCCTCGCCGAAGCCTTCCGTCTCATCACCGTCGAGGTGCTCAGCTTCAGACTCGTCGTCGTTAGGGTCGGCGACCGCAACGCCTTCGCCAGAGCCTTCCGAATCGTCGCTGTCAGACTCTTCGTCTTCGCTCTCATCAAACTCGATCACAACGCCGCGCAACCGGGCAAGCCGATCGACTGCATCGGTGGCCTGTTCGAGGTCGAGTCGATCTGCTGCACCAAACCACTGTTCAGCCGCTTCAAGTTGACCGCTTTGCTCCAACAGGTCGGCGTAGGCGTAGCGAAGCCGAGCCCGCACAATCTTTGGGCCCCGAGCCGCGACGTTTTCGATTTCGGACTGCAGCAGACGCAAGGCTTCAGCTACTTGCCCTGATTCAGCACGAATTCCGGCCTCGACCAGTCGAAGTTCCACCATTTCCGGCACTTCTGGTGAACTCGCCAGACCCTCTTTGACCAGCTTGAGGGCAGCTTGTCTGCGTCCGAGAGCACGTTCACAGTCGGCCATCGCCGGTAGGTATTCGTCGGTCCCAGACATTCTGCGCAGCGCCCGGAATTCATTAAGTGCAGCGGCGAAGTCGCCCATGGCGTAGGCAGTCTCGCCGACCGCCTCGCGGACGATGGGGAGCCTAGGTGCGGACTGTTTCGCAGCCTGGGCATGCCGATTAGCCAATTCCGGATCAGTATCGATGAGCTGTCCGGCCATCAGTAACCGACCACCGACCATTTCAGCCTTTTCCGAAGACAGTCCGCGCAGCTCAGCTCGCACGCCTCGTGGCAGTTGCCCTAGATCGAGCCCATTGGGAAGTTCAGGCGGACGCACGTAGTTTTCGTCACGCCGATTCAGCCACGGACGATCCTGCGATGCCGTTGAGCCCGATTCGGCACGATCACCTGAACGTCCTGCCCGTTCTGGGCGGGAGGAGCTATCGCGCCGATCGAATCCACCTTGTCTCGCTGGGCCGCGCGAATCACGGTCACTGCCAGGACGACCACCGCGGCTGCCGCGGTCACCCCCAGCTCGCGAATCGCGGTCGCCGTAGGGACGTGAACCGCGGGTGTCCCGATCTCCGCTGCGTGGTCGTGAGTCTCGGTCACCGTAGGAGCCGCGGGTATCACGGTCGCCACCTGGGCGAGAGCCGCGAGTATCGCGGTCACCGCTGCGAGGTCGAGAGTCACGGTCACCGTAAGGACGCGAGCCTCTCGAGTCACGGTCGCCGCCTGGGCGGGAGCCACGATTATCGCGGTCGCCCCATGAACCACCGGGTCGTGTGCCTCGGGCGTCTCCGCGGTCACCGCTGCGTGGTCGTGAGTCTCGGTCACCGTAGGAGCCGCGGGTATCACGGTCGCCACCTGGGCGGGAGCCACGATTATCGCGGTCGCCCCACGAACCACCAGGTCGTGTGCCTCGCGAATCTCCGCGGTCACCGCCACGAGGTCGTGAGTCACGATCGCCGTAGGAACCGCGGGTATCACGGTCACCACCTGGGCGGGAACCGCGGGTATCGCGGTCGCCGTAGGAGCCACGTGAGCCACGATCTCCGCCGGCACGGGAACCGCTGGAATCGCGATCACCCCACGAACCACCGGGTCGTGTGCCTCGCGAATCTCCGCGGTCACCGTAAGGACGTGAGCCTCGGTCACCGTAGGAGCCGCGGGTGTCGCGGTCACCACCTGGGCGGGAGCCACGAGTATCGCGGTCGCCACCTGGGCGGGAACCACGAGTATCGCGGTCGCCGTAGGAGCCACGTGAGCCACGGGAATCAGCACCACGCCGATTTTCCGCGCCAGATCCTGATCGCTGGTCTGAAGCACCTTCGCTCCACGGTCGATCGGACTGGCTATTGCGCCGGGCATCGTCCGAGCGTCCGCGCCCGGAGTTGCCTCGCGAGTCGGAGCCAAATCCGCCGCCTACGCCACGGCCACCACGAACTGGGCCGCCTTTGCCTGAACCAGCTCGGTTTGGCCTGCCAGACGAGCCCGCGCCGGAGCCGCGGGACGCGCGACCGAAGTCACCTCCGCCTCGCTTCGACCCACGGTCGCCAACTCCGCCACGTTCTGAGGTGGGATCACTCACCGCACCATCCTGCCCTTCTGCGCGAGTCCGCGCCAAGTTTCATACTGCTCATACTGCTCAAACACGACCAAAACGGCCGCAAACTACAACACCCCCGTGGGGCCGAAGCTCCACGGGGGTGTTTGTATGTCCGGCGACGTCCTACTCTCCCACAGGTTCCCACCTGCAGTACCATCGGCGCTGAGAGGCTTAGCTTCCAGGTTCGGAATGGAGCTGGGCGTTTCACTCTCGCCATGATCACCGAAACTCTATGGAGTTATGACGGGCCTACCTCGATTAGAGGCGGCTCCCGACCGTTACTCGGGAACTACACAGTGGACGCGTAACATCTTCGTAGGAAAACAAGCCCTCGGCCTATTAGTATCGGTCAGCTCCATGCATTGCTGCACTTCCACATCCGACCTATCAACCCGGTGGTCTTCCGGGGGCCTTACCAGATTAACTCTGTGGGAACCCTCATCTTGAGACGTGCTTCCCGCTTAGATGCTTTCAGCGGTTATCACTTCCAAACGTAGCCAACCAGCCGTGCTCTTGGCAGAACAACTGGCACACCAGAGGTTTGTCCGTCCCGGTCCTCTCGTACTAAGGACAGCCTCTCTCAAGATTCCTACGCGCGCAGCGGATAGGGACCGAACTGTCTCACGACGTTCTAAACCCAGCTCGCGTACCGCTTTAATGGGCGAACAGCCCAACCCTTGGGACCTACTCCAGCCCCAGGATGCGACGAGCCGACATCGAGGTGCCAAACCATGCCG
>DHWU01000076.1:0-1604 GCA_002413345.1 Propionibacteriaceae bacterium UBA5174
AGGGTCAGACCAAGACCAAGCTGGGTAACACCGAAGCCAGGTCCTTCGTGCAGAAGGTCGTCAACGACCTGATCGGTGACTGGTTCGAGATGAATCCGGCCGAGGGCAAGGACATCGTCCGCAAGTCCCAGTCGGCAGCCACTGCTCGGCTGGCCGCCCGCAAGGCCCGCGATATGGCGCGCAGCCGTAAGGGCCTGCTCAACAAGGGTCAGTACGGAAAACTGAGTGACTGTTCTTCGACCGAGCCAAGCGAGTGCGAGGTGTTCGTGGTCGAGGGTGACTCCGCCGGTGGTTCGGCCAAGGGTGGACGCGATCCGCGCACCCAGGCGATCCTGCCGATCCGGGGCAAGATCTTGAACGTTGAGAAGGCTCGCCTGGACAAGATCTTGCAGAACAAAGAGGTCGAGGCGATCTTCAACACTTTGGGAACCGGCGTCCAAGACGATTTCGATGTGGACAAACTGCGCTACCACAAGATTGTGCTGATGGCCGATGCTGACGTGGACGGTGCGCACATTCGCACCTTGCTGCTGACTCTGCTGTTCCGCTTTATGAAACCGCTGATCAATGGTGGGTTTGTCTATCTGGCTCAGCCGCCGCTGTTCCGGTTGCGCTGGAGCAACTCTCCCCACGAACTGGCCTACTCCGATGCCGAGCGGGATTCGTTGCGCGATGCTGGCGTGGCTGCGGGCAAGAAGTTGCCTCAGGTAAACCCGATTCAGCGTTACAAGGGTCTGGGTGAGATGGACGCCGGTGACTTGTGGGACACCACGATGGATCCGGAGAAGCGCGCCCTGCTTCAGGTAACCCTTGAAGATGCGGCCGCCGCCGATCAGACCTTCACCATCTTGATGGGTGAGGACGTCGAACAGCGCCGGGCGTTCATTCAGCGCAATGCCAAGGATGTGCGCTTCCTTGATATCTAGCCCAGATGGCTGGTTGGCCTCGCCGCTTCCAGCGTCCAACACCCCTTGCTTGAACCCCTCCACAAAGGAGAACCCAAATGACTGACGGGCCAATCGAACCTGACGAGGCCAAGACCGAGCCTGCGGCGCCCGAGCAGGGCCTAGCGCCCACGCACGCCAAGACCGAAGAGATCGATCTGCAGGTCGAGGTGGAGCGTTCTTACCTCGACTATGCGATGAGCGTGATCGTCGGTCGAGCCCTTCCCGATGTTCGCGATGGCCTCAAGCCGGTGCATCGCCGGGTGCTTTATGCCATGTATGACGGCGGCTACCGACCTGACCGCGGCTGGAACAAGTGTTCCCGCGTGGTCGGTGAAGTGATGGGTCTATACCACCCGCACGGCGACTCGGCGATTTATGACACCTTGGTCCGGCTGGCTCAGCCGTGGGTGATGCGCGCTCCCCTGGTTTCTGGCCAGGGCAACTTCGGTTCCCCCGGTAACGACCCGGCCGCAGCCATGCGATACACCGAATGCAAGATGGCGCCGCTGTCGATGGAGATGGTGCGCGACATCACTGAGAACACCGTCGACTTCACCCCCAACTATGACAACCGGGAGATGGAGCCGACCGTCCTGCCGGCAAGGTTCCCGAACCTGTTGGTGAACGGCTCGACCGGTATCGCGGTGGGCATGGCCA
>DHWU01000076.1:1648-4616 GCA_002413345.1 Propionibacteriaceae bacterium UBA5174
CAACTTCGGCTCGCCCGGTAACGACCCGGCCGCAGCCATGCGGTACACCGAGTGCAAGATGGCGCCGTTGTCGATGGAGATGGTGCGCGACATTACGGAAAACACCGTCGACTTCACCCCCAACTATGACAACCGGGAGATGGAACCGACCGTATTGCCAGCGCGGTTCCCGAACCTGTTGGTGAATGGTTCCACCGGTATTGCGGTGGGTATGGCCACCAATATTCCCACCCACAACTTGCGTGAAGTCGCGGCTGCCGTCCAGTGGGCATTGGAAAATCCGGAGGCGACTAAAGAGGAGCTCCTTGAAGCCGCGATGGAGCGGATCAAGGGGCCGGACTTCCCAGCGGGTGCGTTGATCGTTGGTCGCCAAGGTATTGAGGACGCTTACCGCACCGGGCGCGGCTCGGTGATCATGCGAGCAGTAATCGACATTGAGGAAGACAAGGCTGGACGCACTCAGCTGGTGGTCACCGAACTGCCCTATATGTGCAATCCGGACAACCTGGCGGTGAAGATCGCCGAGTTGGTCAACGCCGGCAAACTGACTGGCATCGCCGACATTCGCGACGATTCCAGCGCTCGTACCGGGCAGCGGCTGGTGATTTTGCTGAAGCGCGACGCCCAGCCGCGCGTAGTGATGAACAACCTCTACAAGCACACCCAGCTGCAAGACACCTTCGGCTGCAACATGTTGGCCCTGGTTGATTCGGTGCCCAGGACGTTGCGGTTGGATCAGTTCATCTCCTACTGGGTCAAGCATCAGGTGCAGGTGATTCAGCGCCGCACCGCCTACCGCTTGGATGAAGCTGAGAAGAAGGCTCACCTCGACCGCGGCCTAGTGGCCGCCCTGAATCGGTTGGATGAGGTGTTGGCGCTGATCCGGGCGTCCCGGACCGCTGATGCGGCTCGAATTGGGCTGCGCGAGCTGCTTGGGATTGACGATGATCAGGCACTGCACATTTTGAATCAGCAGCTGCGGCGGTTGGCGGCGATGGAGATTCAACAGATCATTGATCGCCTCGCCGAGATCGAAGTGATTATTGAAGACCTGAAAGACATTTTGGCGACGCCGGTTCGGCAGCGTTCGATCATCAGCACTGAGCTGGGCGAAATCGTGGCCAAATATGGTGACGACCGGCGCTCTCGGATCATTGCCGCTGATGGCGATCTCAGCGATGAGGATTTCATTCCTGACGACGACATGGTGGTCACAATCACGCGGGGTGGTTACGCAAAGCGCACCCGAAGTGATCTCTACCGCACCCAGAAGCGTGGCGGTAAGGGCGTGCGGGGGGCGTCGTTGCGACTCGACGACGAAGTGGCGCATATGTTCCCGACCACGAACCATCAGTGGATCTTGTTCTTCACCAATCTCGGACGGGTCTATCGGGCGAAGGTCTGGCAACTGCCCGAGGCCGCTCGGGATGCCAAGGGTGGACACGTCGCTGGCTTGCTCAGCTTCTTGCCCGATGAGCGGATCGCTGAAGTGCTGACCTTGCGAAGCTATGACGATGCGCCGTATCTGCTGCTGGCTACTAAGTCTGGCCTGGTGAAGAAGACCGAGCTACGCGCCTATGACTCGCCGCGGCAAGCAGGCGTGATCGCGGTCAACTTCCGCGATCCAGCCGATGAGCTGATCGGTGCGGCACTGTGCAGCTCGATCGATGATGTCTTGCTGGTTTCCCGTAAGGGCCAGGCGATTCGGTTCGGTGCCGACGACGCGCAGCTGCGTCCGATGGGTCGGGCGACCTCCGGTGTCACTGGCATGAAGTTCCGCTCCGACGACGCATTGCTGAGCATGTCGGTGATCGGTGCGGACATGGAAGAGGATGATCGGTTCGTGTTCACCGTTACCGATGGTGGCTTCGCCAAGCGAACTGCGGTCAGCCAATACCGACAGCAGGGACGTGGCGGTTTGGGCATTAAGGCGATGAAACTCAACTCCGAACGCGGCTCTTTGGTGGGCGGTTTGGTGGTGAGCGAATCCGATGAAGTGATCGCAATCAAAGTCAGCGGACAGATTGTCCGCTCGGCTGTGGCAGAAGTGCCGGCTAAAGGCCGTGACACTATGGGCGTTAAGTTTGTCGGTGTTGCCGCTGATGATGCGGTGTCGGTAATTGCCCTAAACCCAGAGTCGAGCGCTGAACCTGAGGACGAAGTTCCGGTTGACCCCGCTCTCGACGAGCAAGGTACGGTTGTAGCCGACGGCCAGAATGCACCGATCGCAGGTGCAGATGCCGAGGAGGAGAACGGTGACTGAGCTACCGAAAGCGAAGTCGGGTGAAGACGCAGCAGATGGTGCGCTCCCAACATCGGCGGCGACCCCCGAGGGTTTGGGCGACACAGTCGTGCAGATTTCGCGGATCAGCGCCAAGGAACCGGTGAAGCCATCGCTGGGTCACGGGCGTCCGGGGGCAGCACCGCGGAAGAACTCGAACGCGGCGAAACTGGGGCTCACTCCGGAATCGGAGGCATCGGCACCTAAGCCGAGTATTCCCAAGCCCGTGAGGCGGCCCACAATCGCTGATGACTTGGATGCCGCTTTTGGCAAGACTGGCGATGCAGCGACCCCAGCTAACGGGAAGCCGAATGCCTCGGCTGTGCCGCCCAAGGCGGGATCACCAGTGTTGAACGCTGGCCCGACGAGGCCACCCGTGGCGCCGCGCACTCCAGTGACTGTGCGGGAAGCGGGTGAGTCTGCTGGCTCAGCTTCGCTGGGTAACCCGGCGCCCCGACCGACGGTGAGTAATCCGCGCCGAACGCGTAAGGCCCGACTTCGGGTGGCCCGGGTGGATCCGTGGTCGGTGATGAAGACGGTATTCCTGTTCTCCATCGCTTACGGAATCATGACTTGGGTGGCTACCTATCTGCTCTGGCAGATTCTGTTGGCCTCTGGACTGTTCGCCGCGATGAACGACGCGGTCGTGACGATCGTCTCCAGCCCGAACAACACCGAGGGCTGGCG
>DHWU01000017.1:0-4774 GCA_002413345.1 Propionibacteriaceae bacterium UBA5174
GCCGAGCTCGGCGGCCACCGCCTCGGTGATCAGTTTGGTTTCGAACGCGCGATCCCTGATCGGGCGCACGGTTTCAAAGTTGAAGCGCCGTTTCAGCGCGGCCGACATCTCATGGACGCCGCGGTCGCGCAGGTTGGCGGTGGCGATCACATTGAATCCGGGACGCGCAGCCAGGCGGGATTGTTCACCGAGCTCGGGAATCATCAGCTGCTTCTCGCTGAGAATGGAGACCAAGGTGTCTTGGATCTCTGGTGGGCAGCGGGTGATCTCCTCGAAGCGCACCAGCTTGCCCGCAGTCATCGACTGGTAAACCGGTGAGGGCACTAGGGCGCGCTCACTAGGGCCTTCAGCGATCAGCAAGGCATAATTCCAGGAGTAGCGAATGTGGTCTTCGGTAGTGCCAGCTGAGCCTTGAATGGTCAGATTTGAGGTGCCCGAAATGGCTGCCGAGAGCAGTTCGGACAACATCGATTTGGCCGTGCCAGGCTCACCGACCAGCATCAGGCCCTGGCGTCCCAGCAGCGAGACGATGGCCCGATCAACCAGCGGATCGTCGCCGTAGAACTTGCGGCTAACGCCCAGCTCGGCGTCGCCAATGATGAACTTGCGCACTGCCCGGGGACTGAGTCGCCAGCCTGGGGGCAGCGGTGCACCGGCGGCGGCGTCGGCTTGGGCCAAGGCGGCCAGTTCGCTGGCATAGCGGGTTTCGGCGCTGGGCCGCAGTTCTTCAGTGGTGCTGGTCACAGATACTCCAGATTGTTTGCTGATGCTCAGAATCGTCTGCTGATGCCCAGCGGAGTCAGTATTCGGCTTTCTTGCGGTAGTCAGAATCGTAGGGGCCAAGCGCGGCTAGGGCGGCGTAGTCGGCATAGCATTCAGCAACCAGAATCGGCGGTATCTCGCCGATGCTCACTTGCCTGCGGCCGCGGCGAAAGTACAGCTTTTCAGTGGCGCAGGTGATGTTCTCTTCGGGCAGATAAGAGCCGGTGAACTCGATCACCGCAGTGAGCTTCAACCCGGCGAAGGTCTTGGTGTATTCGCTAAACCAGCCGGCGTCTTCGGCTTGGCCGCGGGTATAGCCGCGTTTGGTGGCCACGGTGCGGAACTTGAAGGTGTCGGTGAGGTGCCCGGCCAGGTCGGTGATCTCCTTGGTTTCGCTGGGCAGCTCGGGAGTAGTGGTGTTGAACTGTTCGAAGGGAGCTGACACCTCGTAGTCGGTCAGGTGTTGGCGCCAGGCGTCAACTTCAGCCTCGGGCAGCAGCACCTGATGGGCCAGGCTGATTCGGGATTGCCCGGCCAAGTCCACGGGTTCGTCGTTGACGTCGATTAGCGTGCCGTCTTCGGTGGAACGGAAGCTGCGAACCGAATCGCCGTCGGTTTCCAGCCACACCAGCCGCGAGACCAGCCCGGCTACCAGCGAGTGGCCAGCCAAGAATTCTTGCCAATCCGGCGCTGACCAGGAGCGCTGGGCACACATTGCTTCGTACAAGCGGCCAGTCTGTAGGCCCAAGACGGCTTTGAGTTCCTTTCGGGAGGTGGTCAGCTGCTTCTTGGCGGCGGCAACGAGTTCGGCATCGTCATCTTGGCGGGGGTTGGGTAGAGCTTTGAGTGGATTGCCGCCGGCGTCGCTGAGTTCAATGGTGGCTTTAGTGGTGATTCGTCCCAGGAACTCGCGGCTGCCGAAATTCAGGTGGAGTAGTCGGTCTTCGCTAAAACCTGCGGTTGGAATGGTGCGATCAGCCAACTCGTCGGCGCTCCAACCACGGTCTTCGGCGAGGCGTTCGACCAGTTCGAGGGCTTTGGCCTGGACGGTCGCCTGCTTGTGGCGGCGGGCAATGCTGAGTAGGAGCTGGATCGCGGCCGGATCACCGTTGGCATACAGCGTATGCACTAGGTATTCGACTTGGGCTCGGCGGCTGCCGTCGTTGCGAATGTAGGCCGCCACGGCGTTGGCCAACTCGATGCCGGGCATCCGAGTAGTCAAAGCCAACAGCCCTTTTTCGGCCGCCGCCGAGCCCAGATACTGCGATTGGTGCTCGCGGTAGGCATCGGCGTAGTGCTTCTCCACCGGAACCGCCGCCGCCTCTTCGGCGTAGTGCAGCCAGTTGTTGTTCTTCTCGGCGCGGGCTCTGGCCAGCCATTCCTGATTTGATTTGTAGCGCTGCGGCGCCATGGCTTCGGCGTGGGCGCGGCTTTCGGCCGGATCAGGGTGTCGGGTGTCTTGGGCGATCCAAGCCCGCAGGATGAGACTACTCACCGCGGCTGCATCTTCAGGGTTCAGCAGGCTCAGATAGCGATCCAGCAGACCCGAGCCGTCAGGGTTCTTAAGCTTTGTCGCCAAAATCGTCCACCAGCGCAAGATCTGCGGTTCAACTGGTGATTCATTGGCCCAACGTGCTGCCGGTAGTCCCAGATCAAGGAACCAGCTCATGGAGGCGGGCGGTTTGGCTTTCAGGCCTTTGGTGGCTTCTGCCAGCAGGATCTTGGACGAGAGGTGCTCGCTGATGTCGACACCGAGAGATTCGAGCGCGGTGAGAAGAGCGGCTCGTACTGCCTCCCGCCTTTCCTTGGCCAGAGCCGCAGTCAATGCCTCAACACCAGCGGTATCACCGATCTTGCCTAGCCAGGTGGCTGCGCCGATTCGGATCTCAGCCTTGCCGTCAGTCAAGCCCTGCCTGGCCAGCGAAAGAGCCGAGGGGTGGGTACTCAGCAGGCCTTGAGCTAGCGGACGGTTGGTCTTGGAATCGCCCATTGCTAGCGCGGCCACGCTGGGCAGCAAGCTGTCCGGCACGCGGGGGAAAGCTTCCAGTAGCCACAGGGCGGAGGTTGCTGTCGAGTTCGACTCGGTCAGCCACTTCTGGATGATCTCGAGATGCTGGCTGAACCACGGCCAAGCTGCCTGGGTGCCAACGGTTGAGAGCAGGCCACCCACCCAATCGGAGGGAATGTCGAGAGAGGTGCACACATCAACGATCGCGCGCAGATCGGTGCCTTCTTCCACTCGAAAGCCAGCCGCCCACGCCCAGGAGCGGCTCTTAGCGTCGGCCATTTCCAGCCGCAACACCTGCGCCAGGGTTAGGGAGGGTGCTGCACTAGCCACTGTCCACAGGCTGTAGGTCTTCATGATCTTTGAGGTGGTGGCGGTACTGGTGCCGTTCGCGATGGCCAGCAGGGTGTCCAGATCGGCTTGGTTGATTCTGGACGCGCGGGCGGCCCGGTCTTTGTGCCACTTTTCTTCGGAGTCCTCGCCGGCGGCGATTTCTTTGGCCAACCAGCGCCGCAGCTCGATGGCAACCTGTTCGCCGGCTTCGCTGGATGGCAGCGGTTCGTAGGGGGGCAACACGATCTCGGCATCGTCGCCACCGCTGGTCAGTACTTCCTGGCGCTGTGCGGCTTTGGTCACCAGGGCGGCAATCTTGGCGCCGTCAGTCACCGCTTGGTTGAGTAACTCCAGCCCCTCGGCACTGCGTCCCAGATACTCCACCAGATCGCCGCCGCGGGAGGCTGCCACTTTTGCCAATACCGGAGTAAGAACTGCAGTTTGACGAGCTTGCGGGAGTGTGGCCAACGCGGTGATTGCAGCCTGACGCACGGTTTTTGCGCTGTCGGCACACAGTGCTGCGACGGTAGGCGCCAAGGCGTCCAAAGCCGGTGGGTGGGTTTGGGCCTTCTCAATCAGGGCGACTCGGCCGGGCGCGCGAAGCTTGGCGGCGGCGGCACCGCTGAACTCAGCACCAAATTGGGCCAGATATTCGGCCACTCCAGGAAGCTCGTGCGGCATCCTTCGGTAGTAACCATCGAGGTCAGCCTGGAAGATCACGGTGATCACGGCGACGCTGACCTGCTGCGCGTCCGGGTCATCGGCCAGCAACACCTCGGCTAGCCGGTGGGGCGTGCAGCTGGCGGTGTGCTTGACGAACTTCTCAGGGCTGTCGTCGATCTGAGCCATCACTATGTCGTTGGCCAGCACGGTCAGCCAATCTGGGAGCCCATCGGTGAGCCGGTTGGACTTAGTGCTGATCACGGTAAGTAGCCGCGCCATGCGGGCCAACTGCTCCGGCGTGGTGTTCTTGCCGTTGTAGAACTCGGATCGGTCGCGACGGACCTGTTTGGTCGAGAGTCCGAGCGTCTTGAGTTCCTTGTCGAGGTTGGCGCCACTCCAGTACCAGGCGGTGAGCCGGCCGGGCATCAACAGCAGTTCCTCCAAGTGCGGCACCGGGCGCTGTTGCAGCTCCAACAAGACTGCGGGATCGGCACCGTCACGAACGTAGTTGATGCAGCGCTTGGCCAGTTCTGGGGCATGTACCTCGATCGGCTTCAGTGCGGCGGCGACTTGGGGGTCTTGGCGGAACTTTTCGAACATGATCAACCTCACCTGTGGCTACGTTGTGTAGTGCTTGCAGCGCGACGGCGGTGGGGGATTGCCGACAGCGCTTGCATGCTAGTGGTTGCCAGCCAAACAGGGGCGTCAGATCTCGGTTTCGGCAGAGTTGCGGGCGGGGAATAGCCAGCTGCGTGACGTAGTTGAGTCTGGTGAACTCAACTTCTGGATTGAGCGTGCTAGGCTCAACCTGAATCAAGAACTAACCGGAGGTAAATCTCATGGCACGAGCAGTCGGCATCGACCTCGGCACCACCAACTCTGTTGTCGCTGTCCTCGAGGGCGGCGAACCCACCGTCATTCCGAATGCTGAAGGCGCTCGCACCACTCCGTCGGTCGTCGCCTTCGCTAAGGGTGGCGAGGTGCTGGTCGGCGAGGTCGCCAAGCGTCAGG
>DHWU01000017.1:5030-5971 GCA_002413345.1 Propionibacteriaceae bacterium UBA5174
CGCCAAGCGTCAGGCGGTCACCAATGTTGATCGCACCATTCGTTCGGTCAAGCGCCACATGGGCACTGACTGGACCGTTGACATTGACGGCAAGGCCTACACCCCCCAAGAAATCAGCGCTCGGGTGCTGATGAAACTCAAGCGCGACGCCGAGGCCTACCTGGGTGAGCCGGTCACCAATGCCGTGATCACCGTCCCGGCCTACTTCGGTGATGCTGAACGTCAGGCCACCAAAGAGGCCGGCGAGATCGCCGGGCTGAGCGTGGACCGGATCATCAATGAGCCGACCGCTGCTGCCTTGGCCTACGGCCTCGACAAGGGTGACGCCGAGCAGACCATCTTGGTCTTCGACCTCGGTGGTGGCACCTTCGATGTCTCCTTGCTGGAGATCGCCGATGGCGTTTTCGAAGTGAGAGCGACCAAGGGTGACAACCGCCTGGGTGGCGATGACTGGGATCAGCGCGTCGTCGACTGGCTGGTGACCCAGTTCAAGAACAACAACGGCATTGACCTGAGCAAAGACAAGATGGCTCGCCAGCGCCTGCAAGAAGCTGCCGAGCGCGCCAAGATCGAGCTGTCTTCGGCTCAGGAAACCCAGATCAACCTGCCCTACATCACCGCTGGTGCTGACGGCCCGCTGCATCTGGACGTGAAGCTCAGCCGCGCCGAATTCCAGCGGATGACCCAGGATCTACTCGATCGCTGCCGCAACCCCTTCAATGCGGTGATCGCTGATGCCAATACTTCGGTGGGCAAGATCGATCATGTGATTCTGGTTGGTGGCTCCACCCGGATGCCAGCCGTGGCTGACCTAGTCAAAGAGCTCACCGGTGGCAAGGAACCCAACAAGGGCGTCAACCCCGACGAGGTCGTGGCCTTGGGTGCGTCCCTGCAGGCTGGCGTGCTGAAGGGTGAGGTGAAGGACGTGCTGCTGCTCGACG
>DHWU01000017.1:6231-10443 GCA_002413345.1 Propionibacteriaceae bacterium UBA5174
TGCTCGACGTCACCCCGCTGAGCCTTGGTATCGAAACCAAGGGTGGCGTGATGACCAAGATCATCGAGCGCAACACCACGATTCCGACTAAGCGCTCTGAGGTGTTCACCACCGCTGAGGACAGCCAGCCGTCGGTGATGATCCAGGTTTACCAAGGTGAGCGTGACTTTGCTCGGGACAACAAGTCCCTGGGCAACTTCGAGCTGACTGGTCTGATGCCCGCACCTCGGGGGATTCCCCAGGTTGAGGTCACCTTCGACATTGACGCCAACGGCATCGTCCACGTGCACGCCAAAGACATGGCCACCGGCAAGGAGCAGTCGATGACTGTCACTGGCGGTTCAGCCCTGGGTAAGGACGACATCGACCGGATGATGAAGGACGCCGAGGCTCACGCCGAGGACGACAAGGTGCGCCGCGAGGCTGTGGAGATGCGCAACGAGGCTGACGGCTTGGCATTCCGCACCGAGAAACTGTTGGCCGAGAATGCCGAAACCTTGCCCGAGGACGTCAAGACCCCAGTTGATGAGGCCTTGGCCAAGCTGAAGGAAGCTCTGGTCGGTGACGACAATGAAGCGGTCAAGACGGCTATGGATGACCTGAACACCAAGGCGGCTGCCATGGGTCAGGCTGTCTATGAGGCTGCGCAGGCTAAGCAAGCTGCCGACGCAGCAGCCGAGGCACCCGCTGAAGGTGAAGCCGGTAGCGACGATGACGTGGTTGATGCCGAGATCGTTGACGAGGATGGCAAGGACAAGTGAGCGATTCAGCTAACGAGGTTCCTGAAGAAGGCGTGGAGGCCGGCAGTCAGCCGGCCTCCGGGCCTGCCCCGGACGCCATTGATGAGGCCATCGCCGAGATATTGGACGCCGCTGAGACCGAGCCGACCGAACCGAAATCGGAAACCGAGCAGTTGCAGGATCTGGTTGCTGAGCGCACCGGTGACCTGCAACGGCTGCACGCCGAATATGCCAATTACAAAAAGCGGGTTGATCGCGATCGGTTGCTGTCTCGATCGGCCGGAATCGAGGCCGTAGTGCTCGATCTGCTCCCAGTGTTGGACAGTGTTGAAGCTGCCCGGGAGCACTCCGAATTGGTGGGTGGCTTCAAGCTGGTTGCTGAGGAACTGGAGAAGATCACCGCGAAGTACGGTCTTGAGGTCTTCGGTGAGGTTGGCGAACCATTTGACCCGCAGATTCACGAGGCTTTGATGCAAATGCCGATGGCTGGCGATTTCGAGGTGGCTACGGTGTCGGCGGTAATGCAGCATGGGGTCCGACTTAACGACCGAGTGATCCGTCCGGCCAGGGTTGGGGTTGCCGAACCCGACGCCAGCGCCGAATAAGTTAGCGGAAGGAGGCGCGATGGGTACCAAAGATTGGCTCGAAAAGGACTACTACAAGGTGCTGGGCGTCTCCGCTGACGCCAAGCCCGAAGAGATCAAGAAGTCCTTCCGCAAACTGGCTCGGCAGTTTCACCCTGACCAGAACAAGCAGAACCCCGAAGCCGAGGAGAAGTTCAAGGAAATCTCCGAGGCAAACGATGTCCTTTCCGACGTTGACAAGCGCAAGGAGTATGACGAGGCCCGCAGCCTGTTTGGTGGCGGTGGGTTCAGGTTTCCCCGCGGTGGTCAAGGCGGGGCAAATCCCGAAGACATGTTTTCGGGATTCAGCTCCAGCGGGGATGCCAACCTCAGTGATCTGTTTGGTGGCATGTTCGGCGGCGGTGGTGCGCAGCGTCGGGGTGGCCGAGGTCCGCGGCGGGGTGCCGACATTGAAGGCGAAGTGACGCTGGATTTCGCCGATGCTTTGGCCGGGGCCACGGTCTCGCTGCAGACGTCTTCGGACACGGCCTGTGGGAGTTGTCGCGGCACCGGTGCCCGTGCGGGCACCCAGCCGACAGTGTGCCGGGCTTGTCAGGGCAGTGGCATGCAGGCATCGGCGTCTGGCGGAGTGTTCGCCGTCACTGAACCGTGCCGGGAATGTCGTGGCCGGGGCATGATCGTTACCGATCCATGCCCGGTGTGTGGCGGTAGCGGTCGGGGCCGGGCCACCCGCACCATGCAGGTGCGGATCCCGGCCGGAGTCACCGATGGTCAGCGGATTCGGATCAAGGGCAAAGGCGGTCCCGGGCAGAATTCCGGCGCTTCGGGCGACTTGTACGTCCTGGTGCACGTCCGGGCGCATAAGTTGTTCGGCCGTAAAGGCGAGCACATCACCATCACGGTGCCCGTGACCTTTGCCGAGGCGGCTCTTGGCGCCGAGATTTCGATACCGACCCTCGATGACGGTCCAGTGCGGTTGAAGGTGCCCGCAGGTACGCCAAATGGTCGTACCTTCCGGGTGCGCGGTCGTGGCGTCAAAGGCAAGACCAGCACTGGTGACCTGTTGGTCAGCGTTGAGGTGCAGGTGCCTAAACAGCTGAGTGAAGAAGCTAAGGCTGCGCTGCTGACCTATGCCGCGCAAGTCAGTGAAGCCGATCCTCGGGCGGAGCTCTTGGGCGGCTCGACATGAGTGGGAATCTGCCTGACCGATTCGATGTGGATGCTTCGGTATTCACCGTTTCGGTGGCGGCTCAACTCGCCGATATGCACCCCCAGACCTTGCGCGGTTATGACCGACTTGGTCTGGTGGTGCCCGGGCGAGCCAAGGGGCGAGGGCGGCGCTATTCGTTGCGCGATGTTGCCAAGTTGCGGCACGTGCAACACCTCTCACAGGCCGAAGGAATCAACCTGGAGGGCATTCGCCGAATTCTGGTGTTGGAGAACGAGATCGACGGGTTGCGAGACCAGCTGTGTCGGCTCACCGAAATCGTGGGCCGGCTTCAGTCCAGCGAGCAGGCCGCCCGAGTGTTCACCGCAGCCCAGTCGGGTCAGGTGCATCTGGGCCGGACGCGATCCGCGCAGGTGCGGGCGATCACCGTCCGCTGATGTGGGGAGTGGGCCCAAGAATCGATGATGTAAAGCACCCTTGACACCGTAGACAAGGACGCTTTACATTTATGCCATGAATACTTCAGCAGCGCCAGGTGCGGTCGCCGCAGCCAGCAGGCATTACCTCGTTCGACTCATGGTCACAATGGCCGGCTATGGCGCCCTGTTGGCTGCCTCGTTTGTCTGGATGGCGAACCTCTCCCCGGATAGTCCCTGGCGATGGGTGGCTATGGCCTTGCCGCTGCCGGCGGTGATTGCGGTGGTCTTTGTTGTTGGCGGTTACCTGCTGCGCACCGACGAGCTGCAGTCGCGGATCCAGCTACAGGCGCTGAGCCTCGCCTTCGCCGCTGGATCGGCGATCACCTTCACCTATGGGTTGATGGAGTTGGCTGGTGCTCCAGTGATTTCGTGGCTCTTTGTCTGGCCGGTGTATGCGGCGTGTTGGGCAATCTGCTTCGCGGTCGTTCGCCGCCGGTACTGACGGCCAGTCATGAAGAATCGAATCCCAGAACTGCGGCGAGCTCGCGGTTGGAGCCAGGCCCAGTTGGCCAGCGAGCTTGAAGTCTCGCGACAAACGATCAACTCCTTGGAGACCGGCCGCTACGACCCGTCACTGCCGTTGGCCTTTCGGATCGCCAGGCTGTTCGCTACCTCGGTCGAGCAGATCTTCCTAGATTCGCAATAGTGGAAGTGGTCATTGGTGAAGCGTGCCGCGGGCGGTATTGATCACGGCCTCTTCGATCGCTTCCAGCAACGCCGAACGCAACTTCCAGCGTTGCCAATACAGTGGCACGTCTCGATGGGGGCCATGTAGGCGAATGAGGCTTCCGGCGCTGATTGCTGCTTGCGACTGATACTCGGGCACCAAGGCCCAGCCGAAGCCCAGTTCGCAGGCCTTGGCGAAGTCGTTGGAGGCAGGCACTCGGTGCCGGGGGACTGCGCCGGGGTTAGCGCCGAGTTCTGTCAGATATTGGCTTTGGAGGGCGTCGCGCCGATCGAAGTCGATCACCGGCGCCCGCGTGTAGGCGGCAGCATCTTGGTGAGGCAGCCACTTCTTGACGAAGGCAGG
The DNA here is from genome assembly GCA_002413345.1 of Propionibacteriaceae bacterium UBA5174. Taxonomy (GTDB): domain Bacteria; phylum Actinomycetota; class Actinomycetes; order Propionibacteriales; family Propionibacteriaceae; genus Propionicimonas. The sequence goes on from DHWU01000017.1 coordinate 10,233, forward strand.
GGCGGCCACGGGCAGATAGCGCATCGACCCAAGCGGACGCACCGAACAGCCTGCTACAGGGGTCGCTTGGGAGGTGACCGCGGCCGAGACCGTGCCCGACTCCAGCAGTGCGGCGGTGTAATCCTGATCGTCACGGTGTAGGTCGAAGTTGATCCCGGAGGCCGCTAGTGGTGCCAGGGCGGGCAAGAACCAGGTGGCCAGGCTGTCGGCG
>DHWU01000017.1:10760-20762 GCA_002413345.1 Propionibacteriaceae bacterium UBA5174
AGCGTGTCGTGTTCCAGGGCGTCGAGTTGTCGGGCCAGGCGTACGACGGCGTGACCGGCAGCAGTGGGTTGCACGGGCTTTGACCGCACCAGGAGCACTCTGCCTAGTCGTGATTCCAAAGCCTTGATGCGTTGAGAGACAGCAGACGGAGTGATGTGTAGCTCGGCTGCGGCGGCATCGAGCGAGCCAGCGGCGACCACGGTGGCCAGTGTGCGGGCTAGGTCCAAGGGAAGTTCCACCTAAGGAACACTAATGCACACGAAGAATCCTGAACTGTACTAATGGCCTGGTGGTCGCTAGTTTCACAGTCGTGACTGCTTTGCTAGCTGGGCTTGGGCTCGGATTCTCGCTGATCATCGCAATCGGTGCTCAAAACGTGTTTGTGCTGCGCCAAGGAATTCGGCGGGAACGGGTTGGCCTGGTGGCAAGTATCTGCGCGGGCTCGGACGTGGTGCTAATCGCCGTCGGCATCTCCGGCATCGGCGCAGCCACCCAGGCCCTGCCCTGGCTGGTGCCGGTGATCCGCTACGTAGGAGCAGTCTTCCTGGTCGGCTATGGCGGGTTAGCGGCCAGCCGCGCGATCCGTCCAGCCGCTGACGGGTTGGAAGTTGAGGGCCAAGGCGATCCCGCAACAACCGTGGCCACCGCCGTTTCGGTGGCTGCGACCACCTTGGCGCTCACCTGGTTGAATCCGCATGTCTACCTCGACACGGTCTTTCTCCTCGGCTCAGTGGGGGCCAGCCACGGCGACGACCGCTGGATCTTTGCTGCCGGGGCAATGGCTGCCAGCGTGATCTGGTTCTATGGGCTGGGATTCGGCGCTCGGTTGCTTGCTCCGGTGTTGGCCGGTCCCAGAGCCTGGCGAATCTTGGACGCCTTGATCGCGGTGGTGATGATCTGGCTCGGCGCTTCTTTGGCATTGCCGCTGTTCTGACTGTGGTGCGGGCTAGGGTTCTCACGTGGCTGCACAGGTGACTGCTAAACAGCGCGACCGGCTGCTCGCGGTTGCCTTCGTGGCCGTCGCCGCTGGCGTGGCTGGTGTCCTGGTATTGGCGCTCACCGCTAGCGGCGGTCCGGGAATGCTAGGGGACCTTGAGATTTATCAGGGCGCGATTAGCTATGGCCTTTCCGGGCAACCGTTGTACGACTGGGTCTACATTCACCCCACGGTGCATGGCTTGGGGTTCACCTATCCGCCGTTCGCTGCGCTGGTGTTGTCCTGGCTGGTGCCGCTGCCAATCCTGGCAGCCAAAGTCATCTGGACGTTGCTCACTTTCGTGGTCATTGCGGCCTGCATCAATCTGCTGGTGCGCCGGGTTGGCTCGGATTCGCGAGTGGGTCAGTCCCCAAGCCCAGCCCGCCAAATCGCCTGGACGGCCGGTCTTGCGGTCCCAGTGATGTTTACCTACCCGTTTTTGCACAACCTGGTGGTTGGTCAGGTGAGCCTGTTCGTGATTGCGTTGGCGCTCTTTGATCACCAGCTACCCCGGCGTTGGCAAGGCGTTCTGGTGGGTCTGGCCAGCGCGATCAAGCTCACCCCGCTGGTCTTTGTGCCTTATTACCTAATCACTCGGCAGTGGCGCCAAGCGGGGATGGCCGTGGGCACCTTCGCGGCGGCGACTGGTTTGGCCTTCATGGTGTTGCCGCAGGCTTCGATCATCTACTGGACTGACAAGTTGTGGCAGACCTCACGGGTCGGGCGTACCGATTCCACGGTAAACAAGTCGTTGTTGGGCGCCTTGGCCAGATTGCTTCCGGATGGCTCAGCCACCACCATTATCTGGTTGGTGGTGGCTGTCGCAATTGCCGTCCTGGCCTATTGGCAGGCTGCCCGGTCTTATCGAAGTCAAGACCTGGTGGGTGCCACCTTGATGGTGGGTGCGTTGAGCGTGGCAGTATCGCCGATTTCGTGGCCGCACCATCAGCTTTGGCTGGTGCTGCTGGCTTGTTGGTGGCTGTTACAGCGGGGTCGGTTGCCGTCGATTCTTGGATTGGTGCTATTTGCCATCTTCTTTGGTTACGCCTGGTTCGATGACTACACCACGCTGAGTGGATTGCTGGCGATCGGAGTCGAGTTGCCCGCTTTGGCAGTGTTGGTCGGACTTGGCTTTGGTGCCCGGCCCGGGCAGAGGCTCGCGACTGATCTGGTAAGGCCGTAGCGGCGCTGGGTCTGTGGCACTTTCGGGCTTGGTGCGTTTCAGGGTTCGTTGCGCTTCAGGTTCGTTGAGTAGCTGGAGGACCGAAGTTAGCCCTGTGGTGGTCTTGGTGCCGGATGGTCTTGAAGTAGATGGTCCAGCGCCCAGTTGAGTGGCCGGAGGCCGAATAGCGCCAGTAGTGACCAATAGCCAGCCCCCGGAACGGTCAAAGCGATCGTCAGCGAGACCAGCAACAACACCACCATGCTCAGGCTGTAGCGCAACCCGCGAGCTGGCACGCTGCGTCCTTCGGTCCAAGTTTCGGGATGGTGGCGCAGCAACCACGTCATCGCCGTCATGAAGACTGAAGCGGCCGCCATGGTGCCGATGTAAATGGCGTACTCGACCCTGTCGGGGGCGAGCGACCCAGTCATTGCGGTGGCCACTGGCAGCAGCACGATCGCGGCCAGCCAGGCCATATTCAGGCTGAATAGCCCAGGGGTTTCGCGTTCCACTACCGTGAATAGGCGGTGATGGGCGCGCCAGAAGCGAGAAATGATTACGAAGCTGAGGACGAAGCTGATTAGTGCGCTGGAGTTTTCGCTCAAGTAGGTCAGCGCATCTTGCTCGGCCCGACCGGCCTGATAGACCGCGTCCATCAACGGCAGGATTAGCAGGGTCAAAGCAATCGCCACTGCGGCATCGGAGAAGAACACCAAACGCTCCACCGGGGCCATAGCCATTTCGCGAGGACTGTCCACGCTCACTCCTCCAACGGGTCGGCGCCGACCGGCGCTGGCACCGAGGCTAACAGCGAGTGACGGCTCAGGCGCCAGGGTTGGTGAACAGTTGGGCCAACTCGTCGGCTGCGAAGCTGTGTTGCTGGGATTCTGCCGCCGAGCGGAGTTCGGCGGTGAGCTTCACCAGGTCTGTGCGACGTTCGCCCAACAGTGCAGCTACTGCGGCTCGGCCGCTGTTGCGGCCCAAGCGAAGCGAGCGTTTGGCGCCGACGATTTCGGGCGCATAAGGCTCATAATTGGCTGGATCAGCGGCCAGCCCAGCTACGTGCAAGCCAGATTCGGCGGTAAAGATTCCTTCGCCAATCACCGGCGCCTGCGACGGGATTGGTCGCTGGATCCAGTCGCTGATCATTTCGGCGGCAGCTCGAGCCGCCAAGAGGTCGTAGTTCTCGCCGTTTTGCAGGGTAAGGAAGGCCGCCACTTCCTCGGTGCGGGAAATCCCGGCCCGCTCGCCCAAGCCGAGCACACTGACATCAGCCCAATCGGCGCCAGCTTCGCTGGCCGCGATTGCGCCAGCCGTGGCCATGCCGAAATCGTTGTGCAAATGGACGCCGATCTCGCCGCTGAACCTGGCCCGAACTGCTGAGATCAGCTCGGCGAGCAGGCCCGGCGACAGGACGCCGACGGTGTCAGCGATTCGAACCCGATCGGCCCCAGCGGCGTCGGCCGCGGCGACCACTTCGAGCAGAAAGGAGACGTCCGCGCGGCTGGCATCCTCCAGGCCGAGCGATACGTAGCCGACGCCGGCGTCGCGAGCGAGTTCGACAAGGCGGGCAATCTCGTTCAGTGCCCAGGCGCGGTCTCGATGCAGCCGGGTGCTCAGGTGCCGATCCGAGACCGGTAGTGCGAAGGAGACCACTTCGGGGCCCAGGGAGGCGGCCGAGCGAATGTCCTCGCCCCGGGCACGGCACCAAATGGCTCGGCGCACGCCAGGGGCGAAATCGGCGGCCAATGCCATCAAGTCAGCTAAAGGCTCAGCGCCGTAGGCCAATTCGGTGACCGCATGTCCCAGTTCAATCTCGGCGACGCCGATCCGGGCTACTGCGGCTAGCACGGCTGCTTTCTGGGCGCCACTGAGGTACGGAACGGGCGCCTGAGCGCCTTCCCGCAGGGTGGTGTCTACCAGTCTTGCGGTCATCTGGTTCCTCCTCTTGGACTGTTTAGCCGCAGCCAGTTCCCGACCCGGAGCAGTCGGTGGCGCAATCGCGTGGTGGTAAAGCCCGACGCGGGTCGCGTCCGGCAAAGACATCGGTGACCGCTTCGGAAATCAGCCCGTCGGACTCATGCACACTCACCCCGGAGCCGGTCAGTACCATCCGCGGCGTATCGCCAATTTGATGACAGATCAGCGCCTTGCAGTCGCTCATGACTCCGGCCAGCATGGCCCAGCGTCCGGCTCCGCCACCCGATGTTGGCGTGGGGCGTTTGTCGACCAGGCGTGGGGTGATGCGGCCGTCGATATTGGCGTTCTCGTAGATCATTAGATAGTCGGCGCCGCCGAGGTGTTGGTTGACTAGGAACCCCTCCTGGCTGCATACCGCGATGTAGGGACGCTGCTTAGGTGCGGCCTTAGCCGACATCAAGCGGTTGATCGCTTCCTCGCCGTGTTCGGCGCCAAGGATGCCCACGGCATCGGCGCGGCAGCGCTGGCAGTGGGTCATCTGTTGGATGAACCCTTCGGAGTCTTGGCGGGCCTTGGTGATCTCGGCTGGGCTGGGCTCGCGGTAGGCGCCAAATGGTGTGCCTTCAACCGGGTAGAGCGGGAGGTTGTTCATAGTGTCGGCGCCAAGTTCAGCTACCACTTTGGCGACTTCGCCGATGCCCTCCAAAGTGACTCCAGGCACCAAGATGGTGTTGATCTTCACCGTTATGCCGCGTTCCTTCAACCCCTTGATTGAGGCGAGCTGTCGAGAGAGCAGAAGATCACCAGCCTCTCGGCCGCGGTAGATCTCACGTCCGTCCCGCACCCACCGGTAGATCTGCCCGCCAACTTCGGGGTCAACGGTATTCATCGTGACGGTGACATGACTCACTCCGAGCTCGGCCACTGCATCGAGGTGGTGGGCCAGCTCCAAACCATTACTGGAAACGCAAAGCAGTAGGTCTGGGTGGCGCTGTTTCACCAGCTCGAAGGTGCGTAGGGTCTTGTCCACATTGGCGAAGGGATCGCCGGGACCGGCAATGCCAACCACGGCCAGATTGGGTAGGTCGCGTCGCACTAGGTCGACATAGTCGGCCGCCTCTTCGGGAGTGAGCACCGTTGAGGACACGCCGGGGCGAGATTCGGAGACACAGTCGAACTTCCGGTTGCAGTAATTGCACTGCACATTGCACCGTGGCGCCACTGGAAGGTGGACTCGAGCGGTCCTGGCCCGGGCTGCTTCGTCGAAGCAGGGGTGGTCGCTGGACAACACTTTGGTGGGGGTCAACGGCCCTTCGGTGATGGTCAAGTCCGACTCCTAACAGGTGGGCGTGGCTGCCAAGGTGTGCCAACGAACGTGCGGCTCGCCAGTTGCTGAGCCAAAGAATCGAGAGGCGGCGCCTGCCGATGTGAACGTCGGTGGCGCCCTCGCCGTTTGTTGTTTTAATCCCACCAGAGGGAGGTTACGGATGGGTAACCCATTAAACGCAATGTGTTACAAGTGATCCGGGTGGGTGGAACTCGCTAGTGTGTGTTAGCCCTTGTCAGGTGGCCAATAGGTCAGCAATAAGCACAATCTGTGCATTATTGCCGACGGTTACATGTAGGAATAGCCGACTTCGGATTCGTCCTGACGGTCCTGAATGAGGGTGTTGATGATCAGGTCGAAGAGCTCTTGAGTGCCGCGATATCCGAGGTGTTTGATTCGCTGGGCGCCCACCCGATCGTGGATCGGAAGCCCCACCCGCACTAGCGGAATTCCCAACCGCCGTGAGGTTGCGTAGCCCTTGGAATGGCCAACCAGTAGATCGGGCTTGAGTTCGGCAGCGCGAGCTTCGATTTCGTTGAAGTCGCCGTCGTCGAGCACTTCGATCTTTCCGGTCAGGGATGGGTTGAGTCGGGCGATTTCGTTGGCGAGATGTCCGGAGCGCCCGCCGGTGGCCACTAGTAGCGGGGTGATTCCGATCTCGGCCAGGAAGGTCGACATGCCAATGACTAGGTCCTCGTCGCCATAGACAATCGCGGTGCGGTCGGCGGCGTATTTGTGGGCGTCGATGTAGGCGTCGATCAGGCGGCCGCGCTCGGCGGCCAGCCATTCGGGCATCTCGACTCCGGACAGCTCACTGAGCTGGTCGGTGAAAATGTCGGTCAGCCTGATTCCAATTGGTAACGGGAGTTTGTGGTGTGCCACCTCGAAACGCTTGGCCAGTACTTCGCCAGCCAGTTCAACTCCGTTGGTGACCAGGCCGCCGAGGGTGATCGAGGCCTGCGCCGATCCGGTGGCAGCGACTTCGGCTGCCGTGGTGCCGCCGGGAGCGATCTTTTCGTAGCGAGCCACGGTCACGCCGTCCAACCGGTCGGAGTAGTCGGGCATCAGTAACGACGGCAACCCGTAGCCAGCCACGATCTCGCGCAGGTGTCGAAGATCGGCCGCGGAGATGATTGCGGGAAATAGATTCACGGCTTTGGTCTGGTCGCCAGCAACGGCAAGTTTCTTCACCACTGCGGTAACCGCCGCGTGAAACCCGTCTGCATGCGTCCCGGCGTAGGAGGGGGTGGGCGCAAAGACCAGTTCTGGAGTGGGCTTACCGGTTTCGGCTTCAAGCCCCTCTTCGGGGTGTTTGGCGCGGACGATCATGGCTGGCACATCCTCACCGATGGTCTCGGTCAGGCAGGTGGAAGCCATACCGATCATGGTTGGGGAATAGACCCGGGCGACATTTGTCACGCCCAGCCGCAGATTTGCCTCGCCGCCGAAGACGGTTGCAGCTTCCCCAACTGAAGAGGAAGCGATATCCATCGGCTCGGCGAAGTGGCTGATTAGATAGCGGCGAATGTAGGTCGCACAACCCTGCGACCCGTGCAGGAACGGCACCGTCCCCTCAAAACCCATGTAGGCCAGGCAGGCGCCCAAGGGCATGCACATTCGGCAGGCGTTGGTGGTTGAGGTCGACTTAGTGGGTTGGCCGCTGGGTGCTTTGGATTGATCGGCCAATGCCTTGGGCTGCTCAGTGACCGACATTTCAATCCTCCTGGGTTGGGGCCTTTGGCTGATGCCGGGGCGCGAACTGCCAGACCGGGCTACACACGGAGGCGTGCACCTCGCGAGCGAAGTTCGCCATCCCAATGAAGCCTTCCAGTGGCAGCTTGCGCTCGTGGTTGTGGTCGCAGAAGGCCACGCCGAGTTTGTAGGCCAAGGGCCGTTCTTTGACCCCGCCGATGAACAGATCAGCTCTGCCTTCGGAGAGGAAGCTGGACAGCTCGGCTGGGTTGGAGTCGTCGACAATCACAGTGCCGGGATCGCATAGGTCGACTAGGTAGTCGTAGTCCTCGCTGGTGCCAGTCTGAGAGCCAGCCAACACGGTCGTCATCCCTAGCAGGCGTAGGGCCTTGACTAGCGAGATTGCTTTGAAGGCGCCACCAACGTAGATCGCGGCGCGCTTGCCTTCGAGGTCTTTGCGGCATTCGTTCACCACTGGCAGCACCTCAGCGATCTCAGTGGCGATCAGCTCTCGAGTGCGGTCCAGCATCTCTGGATCCTTGAAATGCTCGGCGACTGCATACAGCGCGGCCGCCATGTCATCGATGCCGAAGTAAGAAATCTTCTTGAACGGGATGCCGTATTTGGCCTGCATCTGCATGGCCAGTTTGGTGGTTGAGCCCGAACACTGCACCAGATTCAGCGCTGCGCCGTGGGCTTTGCGGATGTCTTCCACGCGACCGTCACCAGTTAGGTTGGCGACCACCTCCACGCCCATCTTCTTCAAATACTCGGCGATGATCCAGATCTCGCCGGCAAGGTTGAAGTCGCCCAACAGATTGACAGTGTGTTTACCAACCTCGGACGCATCGCCGGTGCCGATCAGTGCCATCAGCGCCTCGCAGGCCGCGTCGTAGCCCTGTTTCTTGGAGCCTTGGAAACCTTCCGACTGCACCGGAATCACCGGAATGCCATGTTTGGCCGACACCGTGCGGCAGATTGCCGAGACGTCATCGCCGATCACGCCGACGATGCAGGTCGCGTAGACGAACGCCGCTTTGGGGTGATGGCGTTCGATCAGTTCGTCCAAGCTCTCTTCGAGTTGGTGCTCGCCGCCGAACACGACATGACGCTCCCGCAGGTCGGTGGAGAAGGAAAGCCGGTGCAGTTCAGGGCCACTGGACAGTGCCCCGCGAATGTCCCAGGTGTAGACCGCGCACCCGATCGGGCCGTGCACTAGGTGCAGGGCGTCCGCGATTGGGTAAAGGACTACCCGCGACCCGCAGAACGTGCAGGCCCGTTGACTGACTGAACCGGCTACCGATTGCTTCTCACAATCGATCTTTGCTTTGCCTTCTCCGCTGCGGGTGATCTGTCGCGCCCGGGCGGCGAGCACCTCAGTCATTACAGCACCAGTTCGAAGAGGTGATCTGGGGCGTCGCGATCCCGACGATCCAACAGGACGTCCAGCATCTTGGTGAGCAGTCGAATCGCACCTTGGTAACCCAGGGTCGGCATCAAGTGGTGCCCGACCCGATCTAGGATCGGCCAGCCGACCCGGACGAAGGGGATGTCCTCTGCGCGGGCGATGTACTTGCCATAGGTGTTGCCGATCAGCAGGTCTACCGGCTCCTGCTTGATCATCTGGTGCAGCAAGAACAGGTCGCTGTCATGCTTGATGTTCAGCTGCTCGGCCTTGGCCCCATGGATCTCCGCCATCCGGCGACCGAAGGCCTTGCCCGGAGTGCCGGTGAGTAGGTGAATCGGAATCATGCCGAGGTCGCGGGCGAACTCGCTCATTGCCACCACGTGATCGGGGTCTCCGAAGATGGCCACCTTCTTGCCTTGGAAGTGCTGCTGGGTATCGACCATCAAATCGACCAGTTGGCCGCGCTCGCGCTCGACATCCTTAGTGATCTGGCCGCCACGGAACTGCAGGACCTTCATGAACCGGTCGGTAGCTGCGATCCCGATCGGCAGATCGAGGATTTCGCGGGGTACTCGGGCCCGCTTCTCGACCTCGATCGCTGCTTCCCGGGAGGCATACCGGCCTAAGCCCAGGGTGGCTACGCCACGACCGAGGTTGCGCAGTTCCTCCACAGTGACGCCACCGTCTGGGTAGAAGACATGCTCGCCGGTCTGCGGAGCGTCCATCACGCCAGCAGTGTCGGGGAACATGGTCACCTTCAGGCCAGAGCCTTCGGCCAGGCGGCGGATCTCGCGCATATCGGAGGGATCGACGAAACCGGGTGCGATGTTCACCTGGATCTTGTCGCCGCTCTTGGGCTTGGTCTCGATCTCGGTAGCGAAGTACTTGGCCATCGCCACACACATATTTGAGAAGCCGACCACATGCGAACCCACATAGCTGGGCGTGTTGGCGTGGATCACGACCTTGCCTTCGGGGATTAACCCTTGACGGTTGGCCTCGCCGACGATCTGTGGAATGTCGTCGCCGATGGTCTCGGACAGGCAGGTGGTGTGTACGGCCACCACATCGGGGTTGTAGGTGGTGAACACGGTGTTCAGTCCCTGCAACAGGTTTGGTTGGCCGCCGAACACCGAGGCGCCCTCAGTGAACGAGCTGGTGGCTGCCATCACCGGCTCCTTGAAGTGCCGGGTCAGGTGGCTGCGATGGTAGGAGCAGCAGCCCTGCGAGCCATGGCTGTAAGGCAGGCAGTTGTGAATGCCTAGCGAGGCATACATGGCACCGATCGGCTGACAGGTCTTGGCCGGGTTGATCCGCAGAGCAGTGCGCTCGGCGATCTCGGTCGGGGTGTGCTTGAGCATGATTGAACTCCTTGATCCGATCGGTCAGGCGGTCTTCGTGGCCCAAGGCGGGGTAACGAAGCTCCACACGTGGGCGTTAACGAGGCGGTCGATCTCGGTGTAAAAGTTGATCGCGCCTTTGAACCCGGCGTACGGGCCGCCGTAGTCGTAGTTGTG
>DHWU01000017.1:21022-21319 GCA_002413345.1 Propionibacteriaceae bacterium UBA5174
ACTGCTTGCAGGGAACGCCCATCTTTTCGATGACGTATTTGTCCTTGATGCCTGAGCAGATCAGAGCCGGATGGTAGGCCTCGATGAGGCGCTCCAACTCGGCGTGGCTGATGTCGTCGATCACCATGGCGCCTTTAGCCATTTCGGGCATCATGCCCTCGTAGCTGTGCAGCTTCAGCCCCTTGGCCTCGAGGTCTGCAATCTCCTCGGGGCTCTTGCGGGGGTTGAACTTCTCGGGGTCTGCCGTAACAGTCAACTCTTCGATGTTGCGGGAGTCGGCGTCCAGCACGATGGAGT
>DHWU01000017.1:21559-21908 GCA_002413345.1 Propionibacteriaceae bacterium UBA5174
GTCGGCGTCCAGCACGATGGAGTCGACCATGTGGGTGCCTTCGTAGTCATCGCGATGCGCGAACTCGTAGCCAGCGGCCACAGTCGGCATCCCGATGTCGGCGAATAGGGACTGGTAGTGGTGGGCACGCGAGCCGCCCACCCAGAGCATCACCGAGCGACCGTTTACCCGGGAACGCACCTTGTTGCGGACGGGTTCAACCTCGGCAAGCTCTTGGGCGATGACGACCTCGACCCGAGCGATCAACTGCGGATCGTCGAAATAGCGGGCGATGCGACGCAAGCTCTTCGCCGTGGTCTCGGCTCCGATGAAGTTCACCTTCAGCCACGGAATGCCGTACTTGGTCTCC
>DHWU01000017.1:22154-23948 GCA_002413345.1 Propionibacteriaceae bacterium UBA5174
TGCCGAACTTGGTCTCCATCATCTCGGCCATGTAGTTGATCGAGCGGTGGCACTGGATCAGGTTGAGGTTGGCCTCGTGGGAGTGGGCGATTTCGGAGTACTGCACGTTGCCGGAGAACGTAGAGATCAGCTCCATGCCGCACAGGTTGAGCAGCCGCTCGATTTCGAACGCGTCGCCACCGATGTTGTATTCACCCAGCATGTTCACCCGGAATGGGTTGGTCTTAGCTTCCTTGGGCAAGTCTTCGGTGCCGACCACGTTCTTGAACAGGCCGTTGTTGGCGATGTGGTGGCCAGCTGACTGGCTGACGCCCTTATAGCCCTCACAAGAGAAGCCGAAGATGTTGATCCCCAGTTCTTCCTTCATCTGGCGAGAGACCGCATGCACGTCGTCACCGATCAGCCCGACCGGGCAGGTGGAGAAGACTGCGATCGCCTTGGGGTGGAACAGCTCGTAGGCCTCCCGGATTGCAGTGGCTAGCTTGGGTTCGCCGCCGAAGATGATCTCGTTCTCGGTCATGTCGGTGGTGAAGGCGTAGTTGAGGAAGTTCTGATCGCCTTCGGCCACATCGGCCTGATTGCGCCGGGTCATCCAGGCGTAGTAGGAGCAGCCGACCGGGCCATGCACGATGTGCACGACGTCGGTGATTGGCCCCAAGACCACGCCCTTACAGCCGGCGTAGCAGCAACCACGTTGGGTGATGATGCCCGGCGAGGTGCGGGCATTGGCATTGATCTCTGGTACTACATCTGGGTCATTGATCTTGATGTGTTTGGATCGCTTGCGCAGCACCTTGGGCGGGTAGGCCTCAACGAGCTTGCGAGCCAAAGCTGCAGGTTCGGGCGAACCGGGCGGCAACGCCAAGCCGGTCGCATGGCTGTCGATGTCGATTCGGTTCACGGCGGCAATGTCGACCGCCGCGAGGGCCTTCGCCGGTAGTTCGGGTGCAGTGGCTGGTTGTTTCATTTCAGGCTCCCTCCAAGGTGCTGTGCAGAGATGGCGATCAGGCGACGTCGAGCATGCCGTGCTCGAGCAGCAGCGATTCCAGGGTGTCGGTTTCCATCGGCTTGGGGATCACGAACATGTCGTTGTCCTCGATGGCCTTGGCCAAGGTGCGGTATTCGTTGGCCTGGTTGCAGGTTGGCTCCCACTCGATGACCGTCTTCTTGTTGATCTCGGCGCGTTGCACGTTGTTGTCGCGGGGCACGAAATGGATCATCTTGGTACCGAGTTCGCGGGCGAAGTGATCGACCAGTTCGTATTCCTTGTCGACATTGCGGCTGTTGCAGATGATCCCGCCCAGCCGGACGGTGCCGGTGGTGGCGAACTTCTTGATGCCCTTGCAGATGTTGTTGGCGGCGTACATCGCCATCATCTCGCCGGAGGCAACGATGTAGATCTCTTCGGCCTTGCCCTCGCGGATCGGCATTGCGAAGCCACCGCAGACCACGTCGCCGAGGACGTCGTAGAACACGTAGTCGAGGTCTTCTTCGTAGGCGCCAAGACGCTCGAGCAGGTTGATTGAGGTGATGATGCCACGGCCAGCGCAGCCGACGCCCGGCTCGGGGCCGCCCGACTCCACGCAGCTTGAACCGCTGAAGCCCTTGGCCAGCACGTCGTCAAGTTCGACGTCCTCGCCTTCGATCCGCAGAGTGTCGAGAACGGAGCGCTGAGCCAGCCCGCCGAGTAGTAGTCGGGTGGAGTCAGCCTTGGGGTCGCAGCCCACGACCATGACTTTGCGGCCCATTTCGGATAGGCCGGCGACGGTGTTCTGGGTGGTGGTGGACTTGCCG
>DHWU01000017.1:24212-31286 GCA_002413345.1 Propionibacteriaceae bacterium UBA5174
GTGGACTTGCCGATGCCACCTTTACCGTAGATAGCTACTTTTCGCATGAGATTGGAACCTTCCCGGACCTTGTTGCGTCAGTCGATCGGTGTGGCGATGATGCCGTGACTTCCGTAGGCGAGTGCTGCTCGGTTGCGCTTGAGCTAGCTACGAATCAGAAGGCGACGCCTGTCTGGATTCTTCGCCAGGGCGTCCTCGCCGTGTGTTGTTATTGATTCCAGCAGCTAAAAGTTACGGCTGGGTAACCCGGAATGCGCAACGTGTTACAGATTTCGAAATGCATTTAGAAACAGAAACTGTTTGCATATTCCATTGTGCATATTGGGGCATGTTTCGCGCGTGTGGACGGGCGTGCCTGCGGGCGCGCGTAGGGGCGTGCGTGCCTACGCGCGCGAGGCCGGGTTTGCGAAATGAATTGGGGTGATGCGGGCCGGAATGCCTTCATGAAACCGCAGATGCGGACCGAAAGGCCTTTCAGGAGCGCAGCTGCGGAAAGGGAAAGGTTGGGCCTTTTGGTTTTTGTATCGATTCGGTTTCGCGTCGATGAAGTGAGGTAACAACCGCAGTTGCGGAAGTTATGCTCCCGGCATGACGAAACTACGCATTCGAGATGCGGCCGGGTTCCTGGGGGTCAGCGACGACACCGTCCGACGCTGGATAGATGCCGGGCAGCTGCCCTATGAGGTGGACCAGAGCAATCGGAAAGTCATTGAAGGCCGCGCCCTGGCGGAGTTTGCTCACTCCCAGGCAAACCCAATGCCGGACCCCTCGGACATCGCTCGGTCGGCCCGCAACCGTTTTGTCGGGCTAGTGATCCGAGTTGAGTCCGACAAAGTGATGTCCCAGGTGGAACTGCAGTGTGGCCCGTTCCGAGTGGTGTCGCTGATGAGTACCGAGGCTGTCCGCGAGTTGGGCCTGGAACCAGGTTCGGTCGCGGTTGCGGTGGTTAAAGCCACCACCGTGATTGTGGAAACCCCACATCAATCCTGAGAGGAAGCAATGCCACGCAAATTAGCCGCGGCCGCCCTGACCGCCCTTGTCGGCCTGGGTCTTGCCGTCAGCGGATGTTCAAGTCCGGCAGCAGTCAATGGAACCGTCACTGTCTATGCCGCAGCCTCGATGCAGCCCACCTTCGACGCGTTGAAGACCACTTTTGAGGCGAAGTATCCCGGCACCAAGGTGACCTTCAACTACGCCGGCTCCCAGGCCTTGGCTACGCAACTCAAAGAGGGTGCTTCGGCCGACGTGTTCGTGTCAGCGAATGATGCGCAGATGAAGGTCGTCACCGACGCAGGCTTGGCCTCCGGTGAGTCCAAGGTGTTCGCCACTAACCAGTTGACGATTGCGGTGCCCCCGGACAATCCGGCCAGCATCACTTCATTCCAAGATCTGACCAAGCCTGGCCTCAAACTGGTGGTCTGTCAGGACACCGTGCCCTGTGGTGCGGCAACCAAGAAGATCGAGACAGCTACCGGAATCACCCTGAAGCCGGTCAGCCAGGAGGATGCCGTTACCAAGGTGATGGTGAAGGTACGTACCGGTGAGGCCGACGCCGGGCTGGTCTACAAGACTGACGTTATCGCCGCTGGTGATGCGGTGAAGGGGATCGAATTCGCTGAGTCGTCCAAAGCGATCAACAGCAACTCGATCGTGTTGCTCAAGAACGCGCCAAACTCGGCAGCTGGGCAAGCTTGGGTGACACTGATCACCAGCGCTGAGGGGCAGAAGGTGCTGACTGACGCTGGCTTTGGCGTGGCCAAATAGACCCGTCCAAGGAGTGGGGGCCGGTCGCTGCTGGCCGGACCCCACGATCGCTAGCTTGAAGGGAACTATGCGAACACCTCAAACACGTAGCTATTCGGGGGTGCCGAGATGGGTGTATTTGCCTGCCGGTGTTGGAGTGCTGCTGGTTGTCTTGCCGCTAGTTGCGATGATGGTTCGGCTCGACTGGTCGCGGTTCGGTGAGCTGATCACCAGCCAGTCCTCCTTTGAAGCTTTTCGCTTGAGCCTGCAGACGTCGTTCGCTTCGATGCTGATCTGTTTGGTGCTCGGCGTGCCGTTGGCGATGGTGTTGGCTCGGGGGAGTTTCCCGGGTCAACAGTTGGTTCGCTCAGTGGTGCTGCTACCGCTGGTATTGCCGCCGGTGGTCGGCGGCATTGCGCTGCTCTACACCTTTGGCAGGCGTGGCTTGCTTGCGCCGGTGATGAATGTCTTTGGCGTCTCGATCGCCTTCTCCACCGCAGCAGTGGTGCTGGCCCAGACCTTCGTGGCGCTGCCGTTCCTAGTTGTCTCCTTGGAAGGCACTTTGCGGACGGTGGGGCAGCGCTACGAGGTGGTGGCGGCAACATTGGGCGCAACTCCCTCCACGGTGCTGCGCAAGATCACCTTGCCTCTGGTGCTGCCCGGCTTGGCCTCCGCGGCGGTGCTGTCTTTCGCCCGCGCTCTTGGTGAATTCGGCGCCACAATCACCTTCGCTGGCAGCATGCAAGGCATCACCAGAACGATGCCTTTGGAGATATACCTACAGTCAGTCTCCGATCCGGACGCTGCGATCGCGCTGTCTTTGGTGCTGGTGGTAGTGGCGGTCTTGGTGACTGTGGTCACCGCGAAGATCGCGGAGAGGTCGATGGTATGAGCTTGCAGTTCGCTGCGAAGTTGGCGGGACGGAAGTTCGACGCTGAGATCGAGGTAGGGGCCGGGGAGCGGGTGGCGATCCTGGGCCACAACGGTTCGGGCAAGTCGACTCTGCTCAACATCCTGGCTGGCACGCTGCGTCCAGACTCGGGCGTGGCCACGCTGGACGGCAAGCGCCTCTTTGAGCTGGGTGCGCGGCGTCGCTACTGGTCACCACCGCACACTCGGGGGATCGCCTTGCTGGCCCAGGATCCACTGTTGTTCCCGCACCTCAGGGTGATTGACAATGTCGCTTTCGGTCCCCGCGTCTCGGGATCGACTCGAACTGCTGCTTACGCAAAAGCGGAGAAATGGCTCGACGAAGTCGGGGTTGCTGAATTCGCTGGTCGCAAGCCGAGCCAACTCTCCGGTGGCCAAGCGCAGCGAGTGGCCATCGCCCGAGCTTTGGCTGCAGAGCCAAAGCTGCTGCTTTTGGACGAACCGATGGCTGCCCTGGATGTGTCCGTCGCCCCATTGCTACGAAGAGTGCTTGGCCGAGTGCTGAAGGAACAAGCCGCGATGGTGGTGACCCATGATCTGTTGGACGCGTTGCTGTTGAGTGAGCGGATCATCGTGATGGATCAGGGCAAGGTGGCCGAGTCGGGAGCTACTGATGAAGTGCTGCGCCATCCACGCACCCGCTTTACCGCCCGAATCGCCGGGTTGAACCTGATTCGCGGCGACTACGCCGATGGGTCGGTTATTGATGGTCGTGGCCTGGCGGTGGAGGGGTCGGTCCGGGACGGGGAAGCGCCGACCGCCGGTAGTCGGGCCGCGGCGGTGTTCTCGCCAGCGGCAGTGTCGATCTTCCTCGAGCCTCCTGGCGGCAGTCCTCGCAACAACCTGAGAGTGACCATCGCCGAGCTCGAACCCCGAGGGGATTTGGTGCGGGTGCGCAGCGACGACCATCGGGGACATTTCATCTCCGCCGATATCACCTTACGTTCGGTGGCCGGATTGGATCTCTACCCCGGACGCGAGGTCACTTACTCAATCAAGGCCGCCGAAGTCACCATCTACGCGATCTGAGCTGGAACGAACTGCCATGAATGCCAAAGCCCCCACCGCAACCAATTTGCGTGGGGGCTTTGACGTTGCGTTGGACTCAGTCGACAGCGAGCTGTACCTCGGTGGCTTTGACCAAGGCGTAGGCGCTGGAGCCAACCTTCAAACCAAGTTCGTCTACGGCGTCTTTGGTGACTGCAGAGGTCATCACCAGGTCGGTATCGTCAAGGGCAATCTTCACAATCGCCATGGCCTCGCCGGTCGTGATCGAAACGACTTTACCGGCGAACTGATTGCGAGTGGACAGGCGCATGGGGTCCTCCATTGTTGCTGGTTATGGGGTATTGCTTCAGAATCAATCCTATCCCCGCGGACTGCTCCAATACCACTGTTGACAAGGCAGTTTGCTCATCAGCTCGCCGCAGGTGCGCCGCCCTGGCAGCGTCATTGGCGGGCATTTTCCGCCACAACTGAGGTCAATCGCAGGATCTGCGGATTTGCCACCCGGGTGCTCCACGGGCGCCGGGCAGAAGGGCATAAGACTGAAGCGCCTTCGATGAGGAAATGTTGAAAGGGACTACTGATGCTCATTCCCAGTGCTGAGTACGTGGATCGAATCCTGAATGAAGACGTTCCCTACCTCGATTTGACCACCTACCTGCTGGACCTGCCGTCCATCCCAGGGCAGATGACTTTCACCGCACGACACCGAGTGGTCGCTGCCGGGATCCCACTGGTGCGGGCGGTGCTAGAGCGGCTCGGCGCCGAGATTGTCTCGGCGGTGACTAGCGGCACTGAATTGGCTGCGGGGCAGGCATTGCTTTCGGCGGCAGGGCCACCGGCGGTGCTCCACCAAGGCTGGAAAGTGGGGGCCAACGTCTTTGAGTCGGCCTGCGGAATCGCCACTCGGACCGCGGAGTTGGTGGCGGCTGCGCGCGCCACGAATCCCGAGATTGAGGTGTTCACTACCCGCAAGGTGATGCCTGGCACCAAGGAGTTGGCGCTCGAGGCGATCCTCGCCGGTGGCGCCCTCCCGCATCGGTTGGGTCTGTCCGAGACGGTGTTGATCTTTGATCAACACACGGCCTTCATTGGCGGTCTGGACGGACTGATCCAGCGGCTGCCGCGGTTGGCTGCGCGGGCGTGCGAAAAGTTGGTGTTGGTCGAGGTTTCGACTGCCGCGCAGGCAATCGCGGTGGCTAAAGCCGGGGCGGGCGGGATCCAATTCGACAAAGTCCCAGCTGGGCCGCTGGCCGAGATGGTCAAGACGGTGCGCGCCGCAGTACCGGGGGTCCGATTGATCGCCGCCGGTGGGATCAGCTCCAGCAATGCCGCCGAATATGCCGCTACTGGGGTGGATGCGCTTGCCACCTCGTGGATGTACGGCGGGACTCCGGCCGACATTGGGGTGACAATAGAGCCGCGCTGAACGCGGTGGGCCCGACTACGCTGGGCTGGTCTGGAAATGGAATCTTGGAGGGGGCCGTGGATCGGCTGAAAAAATGGGGTAGTGCGGTCCTGCTCGCACTACCGCCGTTATTTGCCGCTGGATTTGTTGCAGTTGGCGGTGAGGCGCCGTGGCCCTGGGCTCCGCAAATGGCCGACTTTGACGTCTATCGCCGTGCCGGTGCGCTGGTGCTGACCGGAGGCGACATCTTCCAGCCCGCGCGTTTGCCTTGGGTGTATCCGCCATTCGCGGCACTGCTCGCGGTGCCGCTGGCGCTGCCGCCATTGTCGGTCATCACTGCAGTCTGGGTGGCGCTGAGTGTGTTGGCGCTGGCGGCGATTGGGTACCGACTTGGGTATTCGGGATGGCAGCTGAGCCTGCTGGTTACTGCCTCAATTCTGTTGATCTCTCCGATCAGGCAGACGGTGTGGCTTGGTCAGCTCGGGATCTTGTTGGTAGCTGCGGCGGTGCTTGATTCGATGCCGGGGCCGAGATTCTTTCGCCGACGGATACTGCCGGAGGGGTGGTTGACTGGCCTTGCGACTGCGGTCAAACTCACTCCTGCGGTAATCGCGGCGCACAACTTCTTGGTCGGCAAACGGCGATCGGCGTGGACGGCATTTGCCGCCTTCGTTGCTGCCACCGCAATCGGCTTCGTGGTGCTGTGGGCGCCGTCGGTGCACTACTGGCTCCAACTCGGTGGCGGAGATTCGGGCACGAATAACGGCATCATCTATGGCGCCAACCAATCGCTGCTGGCGTTGTGGGCCCGCTTGGCGCACAGCTCGTCCATGGGCGGAATCTGGTTGAGCGTGCTGGGGCTGGCTCTGGGGCTTTGGGCTGCAACCTTGATGTATCGATGCGGTCAGGCCAGGTTGGCGTTGGTGCTGGCCGGTGTTACGGGGCTGTTGGCTTCGCCAATCTCGTGGTCGCATCACTATGTCTGGGTACTGCCGTTGGTGGTCATCTTGTGGCAGGAGACCACGCTGCCGGGCTACTTCCGTTGGCCAGCGATGGGTTATGGCTTGTGGGTGATAAATGCCCCATTCATGTCTGTGCGGATGGGCGGTGACGTCGAGTTTGGCTACAACTGGTGGGAGTTGTTTGTCGACGACCTTGGAATTGTTGCTGGCGTGCTGCTGTTGGCGGGGGCGGCAGCCACCGCGCTGGGCCCCTGGGGCAGACGCAAGCTGGCGGTTGTTGCCGAGGCAGACACTGCCTCGATTCAGGCCTGCCCGACTCAGCTTCAAGGCGCGGAATAGCCGGCGGGCTAGACTGGTTGAGTCTGGTGTACTCAACTTTGCTGGAATACCTTGCTGACAAGGAGTAATGGCCCTGATGGACACTGAAAAACTGACCACTCGAAGCAGGGACGCCGTTTCGGCGGCCATCCGCACGGCCCTCACTAAGGGAAATCCGAATGCGGAGCCGGTGCACCTATTGCAGGCACTGCTTCTGGTGCCCGACAACACCATCGCCCCGCTGCTGAATTCGATCGGGGTGGATCCGCAGGTGGTCAGTGCTGCCGCCCAGGGTGCGATCACAAAGCTGCCAAGCGCTCAGGGTTCCTCTGTTACCCAGCCTCAGCTATCTGGGGGTCTGGCCCGGGTAATGGCAGATGCACAGACTCGTGCGGCACAACTTGGGGATGCTTTCGTAGCGACCGAGCATCTCTTGCTGGCGCTGACTTCGGTGCCCACTGATGCCAAGAAGATTCTGGATCAATTGGGCGTCACTACGGCCAAGATCACTGAGGCATTCAATGCTGCTCGCGGCGACAAGCGAGTCACTTCCGCAGAGGATGAAGGCAGCGAATCGGCTCTGGACAAGTACTCCGTGGATCTGACGGCCAAGGCTCGCGACGGGCGGCTTGACCCGGTAATCGGACGGGACGCCGAGATTCGGCGCGTGGTTCAGGTGCTCGCCCGTCGCACCAAGAACAACCCGGT
>DHWU01000017.1:31538-32765 GCA_002413345.1 Propionibacteriaceae bacterium UBA5174
ACAACCCGGTGCTCATCGGTGAGCCGGGGGTTGGCAAGACCGCCGTGGTTGAGGGCCTGGCTCAGCGAGTGATCACTGGGGATGTGCCGGATTCCCTCAAGGGTCGTCGAGTCGTGAGCCTGGACTTGGCGTCCATGGTGGCTGGGGCGAAGTATCGCGGTGAGTTTGAGGAGCGGCTCAAGGCCGTGTTGAACGAGATTCGCGATGCCGAAGGCCAAATCATCACCTTCATCGACGAACTGCACACCGTCGTCGGGGCCGGGGCGTCCGGTGATTCCTCAATGGATGCTGGCAACATGCTCAAGCCAATGCTGGCTCGGGGTGAGTTGCGAATGATTGGCGCCACCACCTTGGACGAGTACCGCGAACGGATCGAAAAGGACCCCGCTCTGGAACGGCGCTTCCAACAGGTCTTCGTCGGCGAACCCAGTGTCGAAGACACCATTGCCATTCTGCGGGGACTGCGGCAGCGCTACGAGGCCCACCACAAGGTACGGATCACGGACTCTGCCTTGGTTGCGGCGGCATCTTTGTCGAGTCGCTACATCACTAGTCGCCAGCTTCCCGACAAAGCGATCGACCTGATTGACGAAGCTGCCTCGCGGTTACGGATGGAGATTGACTCTTCGCCTGAAGAGATCGACATGCTGCGCCGGGATATCGACAAGATGACCATGCAGGCCTTTGCCTTGGAGAAGGAGGAGGACCCTGGATCAAGGGAGCGCTACGCCCGTCTTGGCGCCGAACTTGCCGACGCCAAAGAAGAACTGCGGGGTTTGGAATCTCGCTGGGAGGCCGAAAAAGCCGGACTGAACCGAGTCGGCGAGATCAAAGAGAAAATCGACGCGCTGCGGATCGACGCCGACCGCGCTCAGCGCGAAGGTGACCTGACCAAAGCCTCACAGATTCTGTATAGCGAGATCCCGACTCTGGAGGCCGAACTGAGTCACGCGACTGAGGCCGAGCAGGCCACCAAGCCCATGGTCTCCGAGGAAGTCTCCGCTGCCGATATTGCCGAGGTCGTTTCAGCATGGACTGGGATTCCGGTTGGCAAGATGCTCGCCGGCGAGAGCGAGAAGCTGCTGAACATGGAGGACTACCTTGGCCAGCGACTGATTGGCCAACGCCAAGCAGTGGCTGCGGTCGCTGCTGCCGTCCGGCGGTCTCGGGCGGGAATCTCCGACCCGAACCGGCCCACCGGGTCGTTCCTCTTCCTCGGCCCCACCG
>DHWU01000017.1:33000-63549 GCA_002413345.1 Propionibacteriaceae bacterium UBA5174
CGTTCCTCTTCCTCGGCCCCACCGGAGTGGGCAAGACTGAGTTGGCCAAGTCGTTGGCCGAGTTCTTGTTTGATGATGAGCGCGCCATGGTGCGGATCGATATGAGCGAATACGGGGAGAAGCACTCGGTATCGCGCCTGGTCGGCGCACCCCCTGGCTATGTGGGCTACGAAGAGGGTGGCCAGCTGACTGAGGCGGTTCGGCGGCGTCCGTACTCGGTGCTGTTGCTGGACGAGGTCGAGAAGGCCCATGCCGACGTGTTCAACATCTTGCTCCAGGTGCTCGATGACGGGCGCCTCACCGATGGTCAGGGACGCACTGTCGATTTTCGCAATGTGATCTTGATCATGACTTCAAATCTGGGCTCACAGTTCTTGGCTGATCCCAATCTGAACGCTGACACCAAAACCCAGGCGGTTATGGGGGTGGTGCGCCAAGCGTTCAAGCCGGAGTTCCTGAATCGTCTCGATGAGATCGTGATGTTCGATCCACTAAGCCCAGCGGACCTCACCCGGATCGTTGACATCCAACTGGCTCGCCTCAACCAGCGGTTGGCCGAGCGTCGAATCAACATCGATCTCACTGCTGCCGCGAAGGCTTGGCTGGCCACTACCGGATTCGATCCGGTTTATGGCGCCCGTCCACTGAAGCGATTGGTGCAGAGCACCATCGAGGACTCCTTGGCCAGGCTGGTCCTGTCCGGTGAGATAGGTGACGGTGCCGTGGTGAACTTTGATGTTCGTGGCGATGGCACCGGCCTCGAAATCACTTAAGGGGATCCGGGCCCGCGCGGCTGCTTTGGGTCCTGGACTGATGTTGCTGGTTCGGCGTGGCTTGGCCTGCGTTCGCACGGCGGCGTCACTAGATATGTTTGGTCTGTGATTGAAGAAGGCTCGCGGCGGTCCGAATCCTTGAAGTCTAAGATCCCGCGGGGCTGGCTGACGGCTTGGCCGATCTTGGCTTTGGCACTGGCGGCTGTCGGGGCATTGTGGAGTATCTGGTATTCCTTTCCCGGCTTTGCGCCTACGGGGATGGACTTCCGGATCTACCGCGGATCGTTGACCAACCTGTTTTCCGGCACCGGCTTGTACACCTTCGAGATGCGGGGGCCCGGTCAGCTGTTCTCGTTCACCTATCCGCCGTTCGCAGCGATGGTGCTGTCGCCCTTTGTGTTGGCGACCCCAACTCAAGCGCAACTCGCCTGGGTGTTGCTTCAGTACCCAGCAGTGTTCCTATTGGCGGTACTTGTGCGGCGTGAAACGCCAGCTCAGCGGTACGGCTGGACTAGCCGGGGCTGGCTGATCGTCCTGGCGTCCTTTAGCGGAATCGTCTTAAGCAGGAGCGTCGTAACCGACATTCGACTGGGCCAGATCAGCATGATGCTAGTGGTCATGGTGATCGTAGATTTCCTGGTGCTGCCGCCGAAATGGCGGGGGCTCTTGGTGGGGATCGCGGCCGCGATCAAGTTGACTCCGCTGATCTTCCTGGTCTATTTCGTGGTCACCAAGCAATGGCGGGCAGTTGCGAACGCGGCCGGGGCGGCGGCAGCGGCCACGTTGTTGGCCGTCGTGGTGCTCCCCGGCGACTCGCTGTTGTACTGGACAAAGCTGGTCTTTGACACTTCACGGGTCGGTGATACCGCGGTGTGGAGGAACAAGTCGCTGCTCGGATTCCTCACCCACTGGGGGATCGGCGGCGGCGCCCAGCGAGGAGTGTGGCTGGTCTTGGTGCTGGGGATCAGCGCGATCGCATTTTGGCGGGCGTATCGCCACTTTCGCCGTGGCGAGGAGTTCGCTGCGGTACTGGTCGTGGGTCTGCTGGCGACTGTGATCAGCCCGATTTCGTGGTGGCATCACTTGGTCTGGATCAGCGTTGCTGGCGTCTATCTGGCTCTGCTCGGCCGACGTGTTCCAGCATTGATTGGCGTAGTCCTTGTGATTGCGACCCTCAATTGGTCGCCACTGGCTCGCGGTTATAGGCCCAACCTTTGGGCAGACCTGGTTTCGGACGTGATCTGTTTGGTGCCGGTTGCCATTTGCGTATTTGGTCTGCCACGTAAGGCTGGCACTGGCGAAGACGCCGCCCTGCCAGCCGCGGAATCAGTTCCTGATTAGGAGCGCCTGACGGTGTCGGTCGGCGAAGCTGGTGTCGAAGGTTGCCACAGTTGCGCGGTGTGCTTGGGCCAGTGCGGCAAGGTAGTCCTGGCCGAAGTCGTCCGCCCCGCCGAGGCTGGTTGCGTTTAGCTGAGTGTGAGACAGATCGGCTGGCCAGAACTCGCATTTTGGGTGTTCTCGGACCCGGGCCAATACCGCGAGTGCGGTCTGCGGGCTTTCGCCTAGCCGAAGCAGAAACCTCACCAGGGACGCTTCGGTGAGTGGGCAGATGGCGAAGCCGGCTTGGCTGGCGAACCAGCGTCCGGCTCGGTCGTGGTGTTCGTGTTCGGCGATCGTAAGGGCTGCCAATACCGACCCGTCAAGGAGGATGGGAGTCACTTCTGGGCCATTCCGGCGTCCGTCTGGGTGGCGGTGACTTTGCGTCCGAGGGTGAGTACCGGCAGCCCGGTAAGTCGATCAGTACTCAGCTTTACGGGGGCGTCTAGCTGAGCTAGCCCGCGAACGGTCAAGTCGGCCAGGACCGTTGACAGCGAAACCCCGCGCTGGGCGGCAAGTTCACGGGCCCTGCGATGGACCGCTGGTGGTAGGTCTACGGTGGTGCGCATATCCGCATCCTAGCTGAATCAGTTGCGATGTGGGCAGCATTTCCGTTGTTCAGAATCGACCGACCAGAAATCCGGGGACGGTTCCTTTTTGCGCTGCTCGTAAAGGGACGGTTCCCGCGCGCTGCTCGTAGAGGGACGGTTCCCGCGCGCTGCTGGTAAAGGAACCGTCCCCGCGCGCTGCTGGTAAAGGAACCGTCCCCGTGCGGATCCCTGTGCAGCATTCCCCACCGTGGCGAGCCGGGAGCGCGGACAACTGTCCGGCTAGGCGCTGATGCGGTTAGGCTGAACGACTTGTACGAGCACCCCTGTTGGAATGAGCTGACCGATGAGCCAGGTATTACCCGCGCCGGATGACCCCGGCTGCTTCGTTGTGGTGAACGGAGATACCGAACAGTCGTTCATTGACCCTGATGATCCAACGCGGCTCGAATTCGAATACATCCGGCGAATCGCTGAGGTGCTTGATGAGACGGTTCTCGCTCGGCCTCGCTCGGAGCTGGTGCGGGTGCTGCACGTAGGTGGCGGCGGCTTGACCTTGCCGCGATACATCCAGGCAAGGCGCCCAGGGACCGCGCAGATTGTCTTGGAACCCGATGCTCAACTAACCGAGCAGGTACGGCGCGAGATCCCCATCGTTGGGCGAGCTACGATCAAGATCCGTCCGATTGACGGACGTGCGGGAGTGGCCGAGATGCCAAGCGGCTGTGTGGATGCGATCGTGATTGACGCCTTCGCAGGCGCTCAGGTGCCAGCTGAGTTGGCAACTGCGGAATTCTTCGCTGAGGCTAGCCGGTTGTTGCGCGGCGATGGCGTGATCGTGATGAACCTCACCGATACCGCCCCCTTTAGTTGGGCGAAGCGCTGCCTGTCCGGATTGATCAACTACGTAGATGAGGCCGGAGTGATCGCCGAAACGCCGGTCTGGAAAGGGCGCCGCTTCGGCAATCTGGTCGCTCTCGGTGGCAAGCAGATGCCGGTGGACGCGCTGTCCAGGCGACTCGCGCGGGCCGATTTTCCGCATCTGTTGGTCGGTGGACAGGCGATTGTCGACTGGCTGGGTGGGGCTCGGCCGTTCACCGATGCCGACAACAGCCCCTCGCCCGAACCGAATTGGGGCAAGACCTGGTTCGGGCCAGCGCGACGGCACAAGTGAAGTGCAATACGGTGCTGCCATGACTTCGCGTGACCAACTAATCGATCAGATCCGCAATCTCGCCGTGGTGCGAGGCCGAGTAACTCTGGCGTCCGGCAGGCAAGCCGAGTATTACATCGACCTGCGGCGAGTGACCCTCGACGGCGTCGCCGCTCCGCTGGTCGGTGAAGTGATGACCGAACTGGCCAAGGACCTGGACTTCGACGCGGTCGGCGGACTCACCCTCGGCGCAGACCCAGTGGCCGTGGCGATGCTGCATCACGTTGCTGCCACCGGCGGACGCCTAGACGCGTTCGTGGTCCGCAAAGAAGCTAAGGCGCATGGCCTGCAGCGCCGGATTGAAGGCACCGAAATCGGCGGATGCAGAGTGCTGGTGGTCGAGGACACCTCCACCACTGGCGGCTCTGCAATGACCGCGGTCGAGGCGGTGCGGGAAGCTGGCGCCGAGGTGGTTGCGGTGGCAGTCATCGTTGATCGGGATACCGGCGCAAAGGAACGGATCGAGGCCGCTGGCGTGCCCTACCTCTACGCAGTTTCGCTTGCGGATTTGGGCTTGGACTGAGTTCTCGGGCATTCAGCCGTTCGGTACCGGTCTCGGCCAGCGCGCCGTCCGGGCTAGGCTGTGAGGCAGTCGGCTCAGCCCAGTCGGCGCGGGTTAAGTGATGGGAGCCTTTGATGGAATGGGTCTTGGCGATTCTGCTGTTGCTTGTGGTGGTGCTAGGTATCTACGCAATCGGTCTCTACAACGGCTTTGTGCGTTCTCGGAACTTGATCCAGGAGTCCTGGCGTCAGATTGATGTCGAGCTGAATCGACGCTATGACTTGATCCCAAACTTGGTGGAGACGGTGCGGGCCTATGCGGCTCACGAGCGCAACACCATGGAGGATGTCACCAGGTTGCGTAACCAGGCGGCGTCGCTGGCACAGCAGTCAGGCGGCGCAATCTCGGCGGAACGCTCTCAGGTGGAGCAGCAATTGAGCGGTGCGGTCCGCGGTTTGATGGTGAGTGTGGAGGCCTATCCGGAACTGCGCAGCAATGTGAACTTCTTGGAGCTGCAGCGTGAGCTGACTGCTACCGAGGATCGGATTGCGGCTGGCCGGCGCTTCTACAACGCCAATGTGCGCAACTACAACACGCAGGTCGAATCGTTCCCGTCCAATGTGGTGGCGAATATGTTCAAGTTCGAAAAGGCGACCTACTTCGAAGTGGCCGACCAGGTGGTCCGTCAGGCTCCGCATGTGAGCTTCGGGGAGATCAGCAACCGTCCCGGCGGCTCCCCCGAACCCACCAACAACCAGCTGCAGGCCACGCAGTCTCCTTCAGGGATGCCCAACCCGCAGGCTTACAACCAGAGCCAAGCGCCGATGCAGCCGCCAGCTGGGGCGCCAGCCTTTCAGCAGCCACCTGCCGATCCGCCAACCTACGCGCCGCCGCCGCAGCAGTAGCGGAGGAAGACGTCGAGAATGAGCTAGGCCCCCGGGAACATTCCGGGGGCCTAGCTCTTTTCTCGACAATGGTGGGGGCAGTCGGCGCACCGTTGGTGGCGCGACCTCCGGCTCGGATTACCCCTGGGTTTCAGCCTTTGCCTTGCGGCGCTGCAGCAAGGCCTCGACTCCCATCGGCAGTAGCGAGACCAGCACGATCATCACCAGTACGGCGTCGATGTTCTTTTGGAAGAACGGAATCTGGCCTAGATAGAAGCCCAACACGGTGACGCCAACGCCCCAGATGACGCCGCCCACTGAAGTCCAGACAATGAAGGTCTTGAACTCCATCTTGCCGATACCAGCGATCAGAGTCACAAAGGTGCGGACGAACGGCACAAAACGGGCCAGTACCAGTGCCTTATTGCCGTACTTGCCGAGCAGTTCGTGGGTCTTGGCGACGTATTTGGGGTCAAACACTTTGCCCCAGAACCCTTCGCGTTGTTTGAACAGTGGCGGGCCGATCAAGTGCCCCAACCAGTAGCCAGCCACGTTTCCAGCGATCGCGGCAGCCGTCAGCACGATGCAGGCAACAACCAACACTTCCCACTGGGCTAAGCCAACGAAGGTGATCGAACCGTAGGAGATGAACATTCCCACGGTGAACAGCAGCGAGTCTCCTGGCAAGATCGGCCAGATCGCGCATTCGACGAAGATCAGTAGGGCAACACCCCACAGGGGCCAAGGTCCCAACGCCTCGATGATCTTGGCCGGGTCGAGCCAGTCGGGTAGCAGCAGAGGCATGAGCAAGGGCAGGAAGTCCATGGTGACAAAGGGTACCGTGGCCGCCATGGTGCAGTTGAGCGAGGATGAAGTGGTGGCTGTGAGTAGCCCAGGAGTTGGCCCGCACCCCCAGCCCTGGCCCGATGATTCGCGCTACGACCAAGAGTTGTTGGCCGAAGGTGACCGACGCAATGTGCCCGATGAGTTTCGGTATTGGAGCGTCGAGGCGATTGTCGCTGAACTGGACACCAGACGGCTGCCCCTGCAAGTGGCGATCCAGAATTGGGAGCACGACTTCAACATTGGCTCAATGGTGCGCACGGCGAACGCCTTCAACGTGGAGCGGGTCCACATCATTGGACGCCGGCGCTGGAACCGCAGAGGTGCGATGGTCACTGATCGGTATCTACACCTGGAGCATCACGCCAGTACCGCTGAGTTTTTGGCCTGGTTGGCAGAACACCAGGTGGTCCCGATTGGGGTCGACAATCTGCCTGGTTCGGTGCCCCTGGAGACGGCCCAGCTGCCCCAAAAATGCTGCCTAATCTTCGGTTCAGAAGGGCCAGGTCTCACCGACGAACTCGTTGCTGGCTGTGAACGCCTAGTGGCGATCAGTCAGTACGGTTCGACCCGATCGCTGAACGCTGGTGCGGCGGCGGCGATCACGATGTACCACTGGGCGCTGCAGTGGGCTCCGCGCGGCGAGGCTTGATCACTGTCCCAAGAACGGTGGTCTTAACCCTCACCTAAGATGGTCTTTGTGGGCGACGAGTACGGGATCTATTACCAGCCGGATGTGGCTGCTGGGCGGGTGTCGTCGAATGCCAACGCTCTGGCCTGGCGGATCGGTTCGTTAGTGGTCTCGCTGGTGGTCATTGGTGTGGCCTGGGCGATTTGGCCGACCTATCTGCAGACGTGGGCCCCGTGGGCCCTCGGGATCACTGGTGTGGTGAGCGGTTTCCTGGTGATCGTCAGCCTGATTCGGTATTTGCGGTCCCGCAGTGAGGCCGCCAAGGCTGCTGCTGGTGGTTTGGTGATCGGGCTGAACCGGGCCGGAATGTTGATCGATCAGCGGTGGCTCACCTGGCCCGAAGTCGGCTCGATGATCGCCAAACCAGGATTGCTCGGCGCCTCGCACCAGTTGGTGGCGACTTTCGGTTCAGAGTCGGTGCGGATCCCGCTGGGAGTGACCGATACCTTGCCAGCCTCCCTGGATTCGGCGGTACAGGTGTTGTCTAACGGGCAACTCAGAGTGGACTTGTCCCGGTTCGAATGAAGCTAAGTGTCCGGCTGGTGGTCGCGATAGTCCCATCCTGGGAATCAGCTGGGCTCAATCGGTCAACATTTGACAGACTAGGGGCGTACCGCTCGGCGGCCGCACTGTAGCGGGCGTCGCAACCGTGTGAGAGAGAGCAAACCGAATGCCTATTGCAAGCCCTGAGAAGTACGCCGAGATGCTCGACGCCGCCAAGGCTGGTTCGTACGCCTTCCCGGCGATCAACATCACGAGCTCGCAAACCCTGAATGCCGCCTTGGCCGGGTTCGCCGAAGCGGGCTCGGACGGCATCGTCCAGATCAGTTCCGGCGGCGCGGAGTACGCGTCGGGGCCGACCATCAAGGACAAGGTCGCAGGATCGGTAGCGTTGGCCGAATACGCCCATGTGGTGGCCAAGCATTACCCGGTCAACATCGTGCTGCACACCGACCATTGCCAAAAAGACAAGATCGACACCTGGGTGAAGCCACTGATCGCCATCTCCACCGAGCGGGTGAATCGCGGCCTGGAGCCGTTGTTCCAGTCCCATATGTGGGATGGCTCCGCAGTCCCGATGGAGGAGAACCTGCGGATTGCTGACGAACTGCTGGCGTTGACCAAAGCCGCCCGGCAGATCTTGGAGATTGAAGTTGGTGTGGTTGGCGGTGAGGAAGACGGCGTTGCCGCCGAGATCAACGAGAAGCTCTACACCACCGCTGAAGACGGACTGCGGACCATCGAGGTGCTTGGCCTGGGCGAGAAGGGTCGCTACATCACCGCCCTGACTTTCGGCAATGTGCATGGGGTGTACAAGCCTGGTGCGGTGAAGCTGCGTCCCGAGGTGCTGAAAGAGATCCAGGACGCGGTTGGGGCCAAATATGGCCGTGACAAGCCATTTGACCTGGTGTTCCATGGTGGCTCCGGCTCGACGGCACAGGAAATTTCCGATGCGGTCGATTACGGTGTGATCAAGATGAACATCGACACTGACACTCAGTACGCCTTCACCCGCCCGGTGGCCGATTACATGTTCAAGAATTACGACGGGGTGCTGAAGGTTGACGGCGAAGTCGGCAACAAGAAGCTGTACGACCCCCGGGCTTGGGGCAAAATCGCTGAGGCTGGAGTGTCGGCCCGAGTGATCGAGGGCTGTCAGCGGCTGCGCAGTGCTGGCCGCACCATCGGCTGACCTGATTTGTGGATGGCCCGAGGTTTTGGCCTGGGGCCATCCTGCATTGCTGGGTGGTCGAGATTGCTGGGTGGTTGAGCCGAATCGTCAGCTCAGATAGCTTCAGTCGAGTTTGTCTGGATCAACCCAGAGCAGGTCGGCGGTGAGTGGATCGTGGAGTCGGGGCACGACCAGCCAGGTGCGGTCAGTACGCTCATCGGAATCGCGCAGGGTCAGGTATGCAGCCGGATAGCTGTCGGTGAAGCGATCGGCACGCAGTGCCAAGCTGCCATTGGTCTTTAGTCTGGCGCTGATCAGCGGTACTGGGTTCGGTTCGATCTCGGTAGGGAATTCCATTGGGTCGAAGGGTTGCTCTTTCGGCGAGAGGAAGTACAACCAGGCGCGTTCATGGCGCATCCGTACCATCGGCTGGAGGTTGGCAGTGAAACCGCGTCCCAGGAACCCCGACCAGGTGCGCCGAACCATCACTTGGTTGTAGCCAGCCAAGGCGCCTAGGCCCAGCAGCGTGGTTCCGCCAAACGTCAAGGCAAGTGCCCCCCAGAATTCGGGAGCTGCCGCCACTAGAGCCACGCCGAGTAGCGCGAATAGCCCGGCCAGCACTCCCATCTGCCAACGGATCGCCACCAAGGCCGGTGGCAGCCGACGCACCGCCTGTCGCAGCTTCGCCGGATCTTCGATCGAGTGCGGCGGCGCAGTGGCTGACGTCCAGGTGATGTCGGTTCCGGGGATTGTTGGTGCCGCGGGACCCGCGGCGGAAAGGGTGATCTCGCCGTCAGTGATCACATCGCACCAGGTGTGCCAAGGTCGATTGACGGTGAACAGCTGGGCGTAACTGAATTCCGTTAGGCGCATCGCGTGGTCGTTGGCCGCGATGGTGACTGGCCCCACGATCCTCACCAAATGGCCCGGATCGCCGAAGACGAAGCCGGATTCGCCCGCTTGAGTATTGGCCAATTTCAACGGCGTGGCGGCCTGGCCAGGCCAATCCAAGGTGACGCCGGACCAACGCGCAGCTCGCGACAGGATCACTCCGAGGGCGCTGGCTGCGTCCGGCGGGGATTGATAGGACACCAATTGGGTGGGCACTCGCTCCCAGGGGATGCCCAAGGCGGTTGCGGTATTGATCAGGATCGCGAACTGATCCGGATCAAGGACGGGGCCGTCCTCGGTGAAGGCATTGAACAGCAGATCGAAGGCATGCACTAGCTGGTCAGAGCGAATCGCAGCCTCGGCCCGTTCGATGGTCGCCTGATCAAACCCCGGACGCAGCGCCTCGATCACAGCCAGCGCCTGATCCTTCAGATCAGTTGGGGCACCAGCTGGTGGCATCGCAACGTAGCGGGCAATCCGGTATTTCAAGGACTCGTCGTTCTCCATCTCGGTGACCGCGCCCAGCACCGAGTCGGCGACTTCGGCGGCAACGTCGACGGCCAGCCAGTTTTCATCGCGCCATTCGATCAACCCGCCGCTGTCCACGATGCGTTCGGCGATCTCGGCCCGCGGATGAAAGCTGTCACCAAGCCACACCCACACCGTGCCGTGTCCGGATCTGGAGACCACTTCGAGGTCGGACTCATCCCAGCGCACGACATCGCCCAGGGCTAAACCCCTAATCAGAAAGGGCACGGCGCAAATTTCTAGGTTCCCATTGCTGAGGCGGCGGGTATCGATCACTTCGCTGGGATCACCCGGAATGGTGAGCACGTCGTTAGCGGCAAATCCGCGAGCCGGCGCCTGGTGCCTGATCAGTTCACTCATCGCCTTGCGCCCCTTGGTTGGTTTCCATTAAGTGATTCAGCAGTTTGGGTCGGATTCGATACTTGGCGGCCTTGGTTTGAGTCAGCGGCACCACTGCCCACAATGACTGCCGCTGGCTGGGGCGTCCGGTGTAGCCGTGGACGGCCGTGATGCCGCCGTGGGTGGCGAAACCAATCAGACTCGGGCCATCGATCAGGCCTTGGATCGCGTCGGTGCCAGTGGAGAAACCAACGAGGCGATGTTCGGCGCGGTTGCTGATCTCTCGAAGATCGAGCTGATCGGCCATCGCTTGGGCCACGCCGATCGCCCACAGCCTGCTTGGATAGCCGACCGGCAGGAACATCCACAAGGTGTGGTCACTGACGGCCTCAAAGCCCTCCAAGGTGGCGAGGTAGCCCTGGGTAGCGAAGCTATCGGCGGCTCTGGTCCGGGTGCGAATGGCGTGGACGAACATATTTATCAGGAGCGCAGCCGCCACCGCTGCCACCACAGTGGCACCTGGTTGCACTCCAGCCAGCGCCATCAACGCGGCCACCAGCAGGCCCAGTCCGCCGAAGGTACCGGAGAGCAGCTTGTCCATGCCGGTGAGCAAGATCACCTGGCGTCGAAATTCTGTCGGATCGCTGAGTTGTTCCCGCAATTCCAGCAGCAGCTGGGGCTCTGGGCGCACTCCCGACCAGGGGCTCAATGGTCTGGAGTCGCGCACAGCGTTGGTCACAAATGGATAGTAACCAGAAGCGGTCTGCCGATCAGAGACCCTGGTGACAAAAGCCGCAAAGTCCCGAAAGTTCGGCCCTAACGCGAAACTAATTCACCCAAAGCACGATCTATCATCGCGACGAAGAAATCGACCTCGGTGCTTGAGACCACCAACGGCGGTTTGATCTTGAGCACATTGCCGTGGTCTCCGGTTGGTTGCATGATCACTCCGAGTTGCCGCAGGCGTTCGCACAAATCCCGGGTTAGCGTGGGATCTGGGGCGCGGGTGCCCCGGTCAGCGACCAATTCCAAGCCTAGGTAGAGCCCCCACCCGTGCACAGTCCCCACGCAGGCATGGCGAGCAGCGAGCTCGACCAAGCCGGCTTTCAACCGGGCACCCACCTCGCGGGCATTGGCTTGGAGTTCCTCGTCGCGAATGATGTTCAGAACGGTCAGTCCGACGGTTGCTGAGACAGGGCTGCCGCCAGTGGAAGAGAAGAAATAGCCGCCCGCCCGATAGGCCTCGGCCACCTCCCGAGTGGTGATCACTGCGCCCAGTGGGTGGCCATTTCCCATGGACTTAGCCACCGCAACGATGTCGGGGGTTACGTCCTGTTGCTGGAAACCCCAGAACCAGTCGCCAAGCCTGCCGTAGCCCACCTGCACCTCATCGGCGATCGCCAGCCCGCCCGCTTCCCGGACGGCGGCGTAAACCTGGGCGAGGTAGCCGTCGGGCAGGACGATGCCGCCAGCGTTTCCTGAGATCGACTCGGCAATGAATCCGGCCGGGGCTACCCCCGACGCTGCCAGTTCTCGAATCCGGGCGGCGGCTGCGGGTCCATAGCCCTGCGACTGCGCGTCGCGCAGGCGTCCCCGATAGGAGTTCGGCGCCTCCACGGTATGCACCCAATCGGGTCGGGAAGTGAGTGCATTTGGGTTGTCGGCCACCGAAGTGGAAACCGCATCGGAGGCATACGTCCAGCCGTGATAGGCCTCAGCCGCAGCGACGATGTCGCGGCGGCCAGTGGCAGCCATCGCCAGGCGAATCGCCAGGTCAGTGGCCTCGGATCCGGAGTTCACCAAGAACACTTGATCGAGCCCGGCAGGAAGGGTGGCGGCCAAGGCTTCGGCGAACGTGGGCAGTGCGGCGTAGTGGAAGCGAGAGTTGGTATTCAGCCGGGACAGCTGGGCACTCACCGCCGCGGTGATCCGGGGGTGGGCATGGCCGACGGTGGTGACGTTGTTCACCATGTCGAGGTAGGCCCGTGCGCCGGTGTCGACCAGCTGGGCCCGCCAGCCGCGCTCCATCTCAGGCGGGTTTGCGTAGTAGTGCTCTTGGACGCTGGCAACGTGGCAAGCGCGGCCGGCCAGCAGTTCGGCCGATTGATCCCAGGGCACACTCGGTGTCAGCCCGAACAACGCTGCCGGGTCGGCGGTGAGCGCCAGCCAGCCGGGGGCTTCATCGGCGGGCACCAGTAACGGCACCGCCATTCCCGGACGCACCAGCTGCACTTCGACCCGTCCGATGATCGTGGTGAGCGTGGACCCCGACGGCGCCAAATCCGAACCGTCCCCTTCGACAGGGACGGTTCCTTTTTGCGCAGCGCTTAAAGGGACGGTTCCGTTTTGCGCAGCGGGTAAGGAACCGTCCCCGTTATGCGCAGCGGGTGAGGAACCGTCCCCGGTTTGGGTCGGCGGCGCTGGGTTTGAATCCGTGCTGGTCACAATCAGGTCGAAGGCGCCGCCGGAGAGCACTAAGCGGTGGCCGGTGGTGGTGCCGGTAGTGGTCACCGTGCCGGACCAGGGGGCGGTCAGGGCAAGCGGGGTCTGCGCCCACAGGGTTAGTGAGGTTGCCACGGTTGCTGGGGCCTGCGCGCGCAGCGGCGTGGATTCGCTCAGCCTTGGCGTGCCCCAGGCTGCCGCAACGACGACGCCAGACAGGTCGGCGGCCAGATCGGCGGCCAGCCGATCAGCCAGGCCTGGTTCGAGCCAAGCCCCGTCGTTGGCCGAATCGGCGGCAACGCCGAGATCGATGGTCGTGGGCGTCTCTGCGATCAGGGGTCCGCCGGTGACCGCAGCAGCTGACGGCGCCATCCCCAGGGCGTTGCGGATTGCACCGGTCATCACCGGCAGCGGCAGACTGGCTGCGGCTGCGAAAATCCGCCACTCCCGATCCAGTGCGCTAGCGGCATAGCTGTTGTCGGAATCCAAAGCGGTCTGTTGGCGTCCGCTGGCTACCAGTACCGCTGCGCGAAGCACTACCAGCGGCCACAGCGCCTCCACCTCGGCATCGCTGAGCCCACGCATTTCGTGGAAGCCACGAACGGCGGCCAAGACGGTTTCGATCAGCGGTCCGGTGTGGTGCAGCAGCCCCGACAGCGTCACAGCCAGTTCGGCGACCCGCCAGGAGATTGAGACGTCGCCGAAGTCGATCACACCGTCTGGCAGGCCATCGGTGCCGCGCACCAGGTTGTCGTCGGTGAGGTCGAAGTGCCCGGGTTGGACGGGCAGCTGATCGGCCACCGCAGTCACTGCAGCCCAGGCCTCGCGCGCCGCAACCAGCACTGCCGCCCGCTCGGCTGGATCGGTCACGGCTGGCGCCAACAACTCGACCACTTCAGCTGAGCAGCGCAAATCCCACTGGAGTCGGCGCTCTAATCCGGGGTGTTCGAAGCCGTCCAAGGCCAGGCTTACTTGAGCGGCGATGCGCCCCATTCGAGCCGCGACCACCGGAGATAACCACGGCTGATCGACGAAGGTGCCGCCGGAAAGAAAGCTCAGTGCGCGGGCCACCAGTGGTCCTTGCGAAGTCGCTACCACTGCCCGGACGGCCGCACCGCCGCGCTGCAGGAGGTCCGCTATCCGCAAGTCGGGGTGTGCGAGGGCAACCCGCTCGGCGGCTGCGTCCTGGGCGAGAGTGTCGGCTTCAGGGAAGGCTGGGTTGGCCAGCTTCAACACTGCGAAGGGCCCCTGGTCATCGCTGATCAGGAAGTTCTGGTCCTGTTGGCTGCCGAGTTGGCTCAGCTCCCCAGCTAATCCGAGTTGGGCAAGCGCCTTAGCGGCCTCGGCAAGGCTCAAGCTGGGGGCGGGCAGTGCGCCGGCGTCGATGAAATCAAAAGGGCTAGTTGGCAGACTCACAGACCCAAGACTGCCTTTCAGATCTAACGGCGGTGTAACGCCGCTTCAGCCAATAGCAGTGAAGCGGTCGGTGATGTCGCCAGCCACCATCAGATCGGCGGACGGATCGAACCACAACTCAGTGGCTCCAGGTGGAAAGACGAGCTTGTTCAGATCTACCCAAATCACACTTGGGGACAAGCTAAGCCCGAAGTAGTAATAGCAGTCGGTGAGATCGGAAACGACCACCCAGCGAGTTGCCGCGACATTGGGTTTGCCGGGGACATCAACTCCGTAAGGCACTGCGGAGGTGCGGATTGCGCTCAGCAGCATTGCGATCGCCTCGCCGGATGAATCGGTATTCGGCAGACCCAAGGTTGCGGTCGCAGCTCGGACAAAGCGTTCGGGTGAGTCCGGCCCGCCGGGTATCTCTTTGTCACCACCTAGGCCGAGGTAGTTTGTTGCTTCGGAAAGCTGTTCGTCATAGGCAGGTGAGTTCGTCATCACAGTGGTTTCGGGTCCGTGATGGATGTGTGTCTGGCCGTTTAGGAACTCGATCACCGCCGAATCGCCGGTGCGGTCGGCAACTGAAAGGTGAGCGGTACCTGGTTCAGAGCCGATTGATTCGGCCACCAACTGCGGGTTGGTCTGTTCAAACCAGGCCACAGCTTGGGCCACGGTGCTGAATGAATCCAACAAATACTGCACGATGGTGCCCAGCATGAACCCGGGACGGATGGGGTCGCGGACGCCATAATCAGCTTCGCTCAGATACAGGCCATTGGCGTTGAAACCGGTCTCATTGAGTCCATCGGCGCTGAGTCGGCGATACAGCAGCGAAACCACGCTCGCATAGCGGGAGGTCCAGGTCACTTCGCCCTGGTCTGCTCCGCTGTGGCGATGGGCGCCACGGGGCCTAGCGGCCAATACGGTGTTGGTGTCTTCCATCCAGTCAAGGGTTCGGGCTACGGCCACAGTGCCGCGTCCAGGAGCGCCCCCGCTGGACCACAGGATCCGGGTACACATGGGAGAAGCGTAGCTAGCGGCCGTTTTCCCGGTGGAAGAACGCCCAGATTGGGCTGGCTTCTGGTAGCCGCAGGCGGGTGCCTTGGGGTTGCGGTGGGCTTCGGCGGTAGAATCAGCGAGCAAGAGCCCGCAGGCATCGCCTCGGGCTTGTCTCACGCAGAGGGGCAGAAGATGCCAGGAATTGTGGTCGTCGGCGCGCAGTGGGGCGACGAAGGCAAGGGCAAAGCCACCGATCAGCTCGGCGACCGGGTGGACTACACGGTGCGCTATTCCGGCGGTAACAACGCTGGTCACACCCTGGTGGTGAACGGCGAGAAGTATGCGCTGCACCTGCTGCCCTCCGGCATTCTCAACGATTCGGTGCCGGTGATCGGCAACGGCGTGGTGGTTGATCTGGACGTGCTGTTCGAAGAAATTGACGGCCTGAACGCCCGCGGCGTGGACACCTCCAAGCTGATCATCAGCGCCAATGCCCACGTGATCACCGAGTACCACAAGGTGATGGACAAGGTCACCGAGCGCTTCCTGGGGAACCGCCGGATTGGTACCACCGGACGCGGCATCGGCCCGGCCTACTCAGACAAGATCAACCGCCTCGGCATTCGCATTCAGGATCTCTTCGATGAGAACATCCTGCGACAGAAGGTCGAGGCTGCTCTGGAGCAGAAGAACCACCTGCTGGTGAAGGTCTACAACCGGCGCGCGATTGAGCCCAACGAGATTCTTGAGGTGCTGCTGGCCCACGCCGAGCGGGTTCGTCCGATGGTTGCCGATGTGACCCGGGTGCTGAACGACTCGCTGGACCGTGACGAAGTGGTCCTATTTGAAGGCGCCCAGGCCCACCACCTCGATGTTGACCATGGCACCTACCCCTACGTCACCAGCTCCAACCCGATCGCGGCTGGAGCTTGCACCGGTTCGGGTGTTGGTCCGATGCGGATCAACCGGGTGATTGGGATCGCCAAGGCCTACACCACTCGGGTTGGTGAGGGTCCGTTCCCCACCGAACTGCTCGATGCGGACGGCGAGAAGTTGCGTACCGATGGGGCCGAGTTCGGCACCACCACCGGACGTAATCGTCGCTGTGGCTGGTTCGATGCGCTGGTGGTCGAGGCTGCGGCTACCGCAAATGCTTTCACCGACATCTTCTTGACCAAGCTCGACATTCTCACCGGATGGGAGAATATCCCGGTGTGTGTGGCCTATGAGGTGAACGGTGAGCGCACCGATGTGTTGCCGATGAGCCAGTCCGATTTCCATCATGCCTTGCCGGTCTATGAATACCTGGACGGCTGGACCGAAGACATCTCCGGTTGCCGCACCTTCGCTGAGCTGCCAGCCAATACCCAGGCGTACGTACGTCGGCTCGAAGAGCTGGTGGGCTGTCGGATCTCGGGTATTGGGGTGGGGCCCTCGCGGGAGCAGTCGGTAATGATTCACGATCTGATCTGAGGCTGGCCTGCCGGCTGACCTTGCGTCTGAGACGGCTAGCCTAGGCAGATGCTGCTGAGTGATCGCGATATTGCCGCCGAATTGGCCGCCGGCCGCATTGGGCTGGATCCTTGGGATCCGGCGATGCTGCAGCCCTCCAGCGTGGACGTCCGGTTGGATCGGTTATTTCGACTGTTCGACAACCACCGCTATGCCTTCATCGACCCAGCCGTTGATCAGCCTGAGCTGACCCGGCTGGTCGAGGTGGCCGCCGATGAGGCGTTCATTCTGCATCCCGGCGAGTTCGTCTTGGCCTCCACCCTTGAGGTGATCTCGTTGCCCAACGACATCGCGGCGCGGTTGGAAGGCAAGTCCAGCCTGGGCCGCCTCGGCCTGGTCACTCATGCCACCGCAGGCTTCATTGATCCGGGGTTCTCCGGCCACGTGACGTTGGAGCTGTCGAATGTGGCCACCTTGCCGATCAAGCTGTGGCCAGGCATGAAAGTCGGCCAGTTCTGTTTCTTCAAATTGAGCTCGCCAGCGGTACACCCCTATGGCGAGTACGGCAATCGTTATCAGGGACAACGCGGCCCGACGGCGTCCCGGTCACACGAGAACTTCTACCGCAGCGATCTGGGCTGAGTTCGGCGGGCAGTTGCGCCGGTAGAATCACCGCGTGACGCAGACGGTATTGGTAGTTGGAACAGGCGGCCGTGAGCACGCCCTGGCTTGGGCGCTGAGTCGTGATCCTGAAGTTGGTGAAGTGCATATTGCCCCCGGTAACCCCGGGACGTCCGCGGTCGGCACCAACCACCAGGTGAACATTCTCGATGGTGCCGCGGTGGCCGCGCTGGCAGTGGAACTTGCTGCCGACCTGGTTGTTGTTGGCCCCGAAGCCCCGCTGGTGGCCGGTGTGGCTGATGCCGTGCGCGCGCAGGGTATTGCGGTGTTCGGCCCGAGCGCGGCAGCAGCTCAACTTGAGGGCAGCAAGGCGTTTGCCAAAGAAATCATGGCGGCTGCCGGGGTGCCCACCGCAGCGGCCCGGGTGTGTGTCACAGCTGACGAGGCCGCAGCTGCCCTGGACGAGTTCGGCGCGCCTTATGTGGTCAAAGACGACGGTTTGGCTGCAGGCAAGGGCGTGATCGTCACCAACGATCGGGCCGCAGCGATCAGTCATGCCGCGGCGTGCGGCAAGGTGATCATCGAGGAATACCTCGATGGGCCAGAAGTGAGCCTGTTTGCGCTCAGTGACGGTGTGAAGGTGCTGGCCTTTGAGCCAGCCCAAGATTTCAAGCGGGTCGGCAACGGTGACACTGGCCCCAATACCGGCGGCATGGGTGCCTACACTCCGTTGCCGTGGGCGCCGTCCGGCCTGACCGAAGAAGTGGTGCGCACCGTCATTCAGCCCACCGTGGACGAAATGCGCCGCCGGGGCACGCCCTTTGTGGGGCTGCTCTATGCCGGTTTGGCACTCACTCGAAAAGGGATGCGGGTAGTGGAGTTCAACGCCCGCTTCGGTGATCCCGAAACCCAGCCGTTGTTGACCAGGTTGAAGACCCCGCTGGGTGGGGTGTTGGCTGCTGCAGCGACCGGCTCCCTGGGCGAGCATCCGCCGCTGGAATGGGGCAGTGGGGCTGCGGTTGCCGTGGTTATCGCCGCGGCGGGCTACCCGGAGTCGCCACGCAAGGGTGATCCGATTACCGGCGCCGAGATTGAGGGCGTCTTTCACGCTGGCACCGCTCTAGACGACGATGATCAGCTAATCAGTGCCGGCGGGCGGGTGCTCACCGTGGTTGGTGCCGGTGACACCTTGGCCCAAGCTCGCCAGGCTGCCTACGTCAAAGTGGCCCAGATCAAGCTTCCCGGTGGTTTCTACCGCACTGACATTGCCGCCAAAGCGGCAGAAATCGAGGACAACGAATGATCCCAAATGTGTTGGCTACCCGCTATGCGTCCACTGCGATGCGGCAGATCTGGTCGCCTGAAGCCAAGATCATTGCCGAACGCAAGCTGTGGCTGGCGGTATTGAGCGCCCAGGCAGAGCTTGGTGTCGATTTCGGCGGCGATGATCCGACCGTGGTGATTGCTGATTACCAACGGGTGCTGGAGCAGGTCGATCTGGCCAGTATCGACGCCCGTGAACGGATCACTCGCCACGACGTGAAGGCCCGCATTGAGGAGTTCAACGCGCTCGCCGGGCATGAGCACGTCCACAAGGGCATGACCAGCCGTGACCTGACTGAGAACATCGAGCAGCGGCAGCTACTTTCCAGCCTCGAACTCGTGCGCGAACGCATCGTCACCGTGTTGGTGAGCATTACCCGGCTGGCCGTGCAATACCGCGATCTGGCCATGGCTGGCCGCTCGCACAATGTGGCCGCACAGACCACCACTTTGGGCAAGCGCTTCGCGACTGCCGCCGATGAGTTGCTGCTCGCCTTCGACCGGGTCGATGAACTGATCAACCGCTACCCGGCTCGCGGCATCAAGGGCCCGATGGGCACCGCGCAAGACATGCTCGATCTGCTGGGCGGGGATATCGACAAGCTGGCTGCCCTGGAGGCCAAGGTTGCCGCTCACCTTGGCTTTGCCAGGGTGTTCACCGCCACCGGTCAGGTCTACCCGCGTTCGCTGGACTACGACGCCTTGAGTGCGCTGGTGCAGACTGCGGCCGCACCGTCCAACCTGGCCATCACGATTCGGCTGATGGCTGGCCAAGAACTGGTCACCGAAGGTTTCAAAGAGGGCCAGGTGGGCTCTTCGGCGATGCCCCACAAGATGAATACCCGCTCCTGTGAGCGCGTCAATGGCCTGATGGTGATCCTGCGCGGCTATGCGTCCATGGCTGCTGAGTTGTCCGGGGCGCAGTGGAATGAGGGCGACGTCTTCTGCTCGGTGGTGCGTCGGGTCGCGCTAGCTGATGCGTCCTATGCGCTGGACGGGTTGTTCGAAACTTTCTTGACCGTGTTGGACGAGTTCGGCGCCTTCCCTGCGGTGATCGAGGCCGAATTGCAGCGCTTCTTGCCATTCCTGACCACCACCAAGGTGTTGATGGCTGCAGTGCGCAATGGCGTGGGACGCGAAGCTGCCCATGAGGCAATCAAGGAGCATGCGGTCTCAGTGGCGCTGGGCATGCGCGCCGGTGGCGGTAATGACCTGCTCGACCGGCTGGCCGCTGATTCCCGGCTCGGCTTGAACCGGGAGCAGTTGGACGCAGCGCTCACCGACCCGATCGAGCTGACTGGTTCGGCGCGAAACCAGGTAGATGTGATCGCCGCTCGGGTGGGTGAACTCGCTGCGCAGTATCCGCAAGCTGCGGCCTATCACCCCGGTTCAGTGTTGTGACCACCAGGGGTCAAACCTTGGCGCTGCTGGGCATCGGGTTGGTCTCGGGTTTCTTCGCTGGCCTGTTTGGGATTGGTGGCGGGTTCATCATCGTGCCCGCCCTTGTTGTGCTGGTGAAGCTTGATCACAAGCGGGCGGTGGGCACCTCTCTATTGGCCATTCTGCCCGCGGCCACTATTTCGACGGTCTCGTATGCGGTGGTCGGTAGCGTCAACTGGGCAGTAGGGATCGCACTAGCTGTTGGTGCAGTGATTGGGGCGCAAATTGGTGCCAGGATCCTTCAGCGAATCAGTCGACGCAGCGCGCAGTGGGCCTTTGTGGCGCTGACGGTGGTGATGGTGGTGCAACTGATGTTGGTGGTGCCAAACCGCGACGCAGTGATGCCTATGGACTTGCTGCATGTTGCCGGGCTGGTAGTGCTTGGGTTGATCGCCGGAGTGTTGTCGGCGATTCTCGGGATCGGTGGCGGTGGGGTGGCCGTGCCGGTGTTGATGGTGGTCTTTGGCCTGGGTGATTTGGTGGCCAAAGGTGCAACTCTGGTGATGATGCTGCCCGGTGTGGTCTCGGGGTTAGTGGCCAACCTACGGATTCACAATGTTGAGGTGCGGGCCGGGCTGGTGATCGGAATCGCCGCCATCTTCTCCAGTCCCCTGGGGGCCTGGGTGGCGCACATCATCACCCCCCAACTAGGAGCCTGGTTGTTCGCCGGGTTCTTGACCTTCATCGGCATCACCATGGTGCGCCAGGCGCTGCGTCCGGCGGCACCGGAGGCAACCGGGGTCTGAGGCGATCAGTCTTCAGAGCCGCTTGGTCCGGCTATTCGGTGCCGAGCTCAGGTTCAACTTCCTTGCGGTGGACAGCCGAGCTGATACTGCTGGCGGCGCCGCTGGCGAGGGCTAGAAGGGCTGACCACCAAACCCTTTGGTCTGGCGGGTGGGGCACGCTCGCCGTATTAATAGTCGCAAGACTGAATCCGCCTGCAGCGATCAGAATAAGCCCTGCTGATAGCCGACCGATTTGCGCGACGCTACGTAACCGCGGCCAGCGGTGTGAAAGTAGCACGCAAGCCCAGCTCGCTAGAAAGACTGCCAACCCGAGCAGGTATCCCGATCCGGTCCTGAACGCGGGGTCAGCTGGCGCCCAACCCCATGTGAGTAGCGCCCACCAAAGTGATGCGCCCGCGGCCAGGAACAGGGCGACGGCTGGCCAATTCCACAATGCTGAAGTTGGCGCTGGCGTGCGGGCCAGGCCTTTTTGTAACGGCTGTGAGTTTGGGCGGACGAGCCCGAAGATGCCAATGGACATCAGCAGAACGCCGCTGATAGGAACCGGAACCAGCAGCACCATTGATGAGTTTTCCATCAAGTCGGTTCCGGGTTTGAGGTTATATTCCAGTACTTCCTGCGCATTTAGTAAGCAGTAGCCGCCGACCATAACTAGCACTGCGCCAGCGGCAGTAAGCGTGGCTAGCAGCGGCCTCGTCCAGCGATGGCTCTGGTCAGCCATCAGCCCGGCCAGGCAACCCAAAGCGATGCCGGTCGCCGATAGCCAGGCAACCACCGGCGGGCCGATGATTGCGATGGTCAGGCGAGGCACGAACAGTGCTGCCAATGTGAGTGTGAACGCTGCAGAGATAGCAAAACCCCAAGCCAACAAGCGCCGCAGGACCCTCGGCCTACTAATCGCCAATGTCGATCCTGACTCGTGTGATGTGATCTGCAACTGGGTGCTGCAGTTTAGCCATGGCCTGAGGGTGGAGTGTCCATTCGCTCTGCAGTCGAGCGGCGTTGAAACTGGGATGGGTAGGCTGGCGCGCATGTCTGATCTGGAGTTGATCCATGCCGGCAAAGTCCGGCGCCTGTACGCCTGGCCCGAGGACCGAATCTTGATGGTCGCCACTGATGCGATCTCGGCTTTCGACTTCGTGCTCGACACCCCGATCCCCGACAAGGGCACGGTGCTGACCCAGCTGTCGCAATGGTGGTTCAACCAGATCGACTACTCAAACCATGTGATCTCAACCGAGGTGCCGGTCGAGTTTGCTGGCCGCGGCGTGATCGTGGAGAAGCTCGAAATGGTGCCAGTGGAGTGCATCGCTCGCGGCTACCTGACTGGCTCAGGTTGGTTGGAATACCAGAAGTCCCAAACGGTGTGTGGCATCCCATTGCCCGCCGGTCTGGTGGACGGCGACAAACTTCCCGAACCGATCTTCACGCCCTCGACCAAAGCCGACATCGGTGAGCACGACGAAAACGTCGACTTCGCCACCATCGTGGCCTCCGAAGGCGAAGAGTTGGCCGCTCAGTTGCGCGATGCCACTTTGCAGATCTATTCCCAGGCCGCTGATCTGGCCGCGGCTCGGGGCATCATTTTGGCCGACACTAAGTTCGAGTTCGGCTTGCGGGCCGATGGCACTTTGGTGCTGGCCGACGAAGTATTGACCCCCGATTCGTCCCGATTCTGGGACGCCCAGACGTGGCAGCCGGGCAAGAGCCTGCCCAGCTTCGACAAGCAGTATGTGCGGGATTGGCTGAGCAAGGAATCCGGCTGGGACAAGGCCTCTGACACTCCGCCACCGGCGTTGCCGGCCGAAATAGTGGCAGCCACTCGGGCACGGTACTTCGAGGCTTACCGCCGGTTGGTGGGCGAAGACCTGCTGCTGGGCTAGTTGATTCTGGCCATTCCTGCCGGCGAGGGCTGAACGACACCGGCCACCGCTCAGTCC
The DNA here is from genome assembly GCA_002413345.1 of Propionibacteriaceae bacterium UBA5174. Lineage (GTDB taxonomy): Bacteria > Actinomycetota > Actinomycetes > Propionibacteriales > Propionibacteriaceae > Propionicimonas. The sequence goes on from DHWU01000017.1 coordinate 55,626, forward strand.
AAAACGGGGTCCAAAACGGGGACGGTTCCTCGCCCGCTGCGCGAAATGGGGACGGTTCCTCGCCCGTCGCGCAAGATGGATCCGTCCCTTTGTGCGCAGCGCAAAAAGGAACCGTCCCTTTATGCGCTGCGCACAACGGAACCGTCCCCGCGTGCCGGATCCAGTTGATGCCGCGAGGATCCTGGTGCGGGCATAGTTGATTCTGGCCGTTCCCGCCGGCGAGGGCTGAACGACACCACCGGCGGCCCCAACTGGCAATTCGACCCGGCACCTATCGGTAGTTGCCTCGGGTGGGTGGGTTTAGGGTGCATTCTTTCGATATGCATTCGCCACCCCGAACAATGCAGTTAGCGAAAACCGCCTGGCCGCTGTCGCCAGCAGTGTGGCTGGCCGTCGTGACGTTGCTGGGTGTTTGTTTGCTGGGCTGGTTTTCGGTTCTAACCCGTCCAGTTGAGGCCGTCGCTGCGGTGTGGTGGCCAGCGGCCGGGTTATCTCTTGGCCTGGCGATACGGCTGCCCCGGCGGTACTTGTGGCTGGTCAGCGTCGCTGTTTCGCTGGTCTTGCTGGGGGTAAACCTGGTGCAATATCCAGCTCTGCCGGTGGCCATCGGTGCCTCGATCGGTGCGGGGCTGGAGGTGGCGGTTGGAGCATGGATTCTGCGTGGGCGCAGCGAGGCAGTACCGAGCCTTCGCACCAATGCTGATCTGTTTCGGCTGGTAGTCGCGGTGGTAGTCGCGGCCACGGTCTATGACTGGACGCTCGCTTTCGCCGCTTTCGCCTCCGGTGATACTTCGGTGGCGCTGATCCATCTGTTTTCGGCCGGGCCGAGGCGGGCTGCCGGAATGCTCATGGTGACGCCGCTGTTCATGAGCCTTCCGAAGCTGGAACGGCGCCGAGGAGTTGACCATCCGGCGATCCAAGTGGGGGTGGCATTCGTTGTCACAGTGTTGGTCTTCTTCGTCAATGACGATTCCCCATTGGCATTCCTGGGCATTTTGCCTCCGGTCTGGGGTGCGATCTATCTGGCACCACGTTGGCTGGTGGTTGAGATGTTAGGGATAAGCGCGTTGGCCTCCTACGGCAGCACCTTGGGCCATGGTCCGTTCTCCTTCACGCGCCTGGGGGCAGACACTGGCGGCACCTTGCTCCAAGCCTTCGAACTGACCATGGCGATAGTTGCGCTGGCAATGTCGTTGGCCGTCGCGCGCGAGCGCGACGTGAGCGCCAAACTTGGTGCCAGCGAGTTGGTCTTTCGGCGCAACTTCGAAAGTTCACTCACCGGCATGTTGGTGATCGATCAACCTGCAGATGGCTGGCGGATCCAACGCTTCAACGCGTCTGCTGCCGGGATGTTTCCGCAGCTTGAGGAGGCCGCGCCGACCCTGGCAGGAATTTTTGGCCCCGATGCGACTGGGGTAATCGCGGCAGCCGCCGATGTAGGCAGTGATGTGCAACCAAATGTTGAAGTCAAGACTGACGACGAACGGCATTTCCAGATCGGCGTCGTACCACTGGAGCTCGAATCCGAAACCCAGAGTTTCTCGGTTCAGATTCTCGACGTGACCGACTCGTTGCGGGTTCAACGCCAAGCAGCCGAGGAATTGCAGCGCGCTGCTGAGGTTCAGCGGGCGCTGACTCCTGCCGAGCTGCCCACCCGGGCCGGGTGGGAACATGGCGCCTTCCTGCAGCCTGCCCGAGAGGTTGGTGGCGACTTTTACGATTTGCGGATTGAAGGACGGTTCGCGGTGATGTTGCTGGGCGACGTGATGGGTAAGGGGGTCGGCGCTGGCATCTTGGCTGCCGCGACCCGCACTGCCCTACGGACGGCCACTCCCGCCACCCGGCCCAGCGATGCGCTTGGCGACGGTGCCCGGATCATTGATGACGACTTACGCCGGAGCAACGCTTTCGTGACCCTGGGCTATGCGACCATCGACCTGCATACCGGGCAGCTCCGGCTGGCCGACGCTGGGCATGGTCTCAGCTTCGTGCTACGGCACGACGGCACTGACATTCAGCGGCTGGCCACCGACGGGCTACCGCTTGGCTTGGACAGTGACTGGGCAGAGGTGAGCTTGGAGTTGGCCCCGGGAGATTCGCTGCTGATGGTCAGCGATGGAGTGCTCGATCGCTGGGGCGGATCGATTCCGCAACTGGTGACCGCAATTCACACCTTGCGGGCTGACCTGGCAGTGGATTCCCCCCAGCGATTGGCCGAGTCCCTTTGCCAAGGCGGCGGCGCCGATGCCGACGCCAGCGACGACGCAACGGCCGTGATCTTCCACCGCGATCGGAGTACAACATGATGAAAGCCACGGGTTCGCGGACCTACACCTCTGAGCGTGCCGAAAGCCGACGCCTGTTGCTGCTTCGCATCTGGATTCTGCTGACGCTGGTGTTGGGCATCAACTACGTGGTGTGGCGGTGGCTGGACTCGATTAACTGGGCAAACTGGTGGATTTCGGTGCCGCTGGTGTTAGCCGAGACCTACAGCATCGTTGACCTGACGCTGTTCTCGATGACGGTGTGGCGTTCGCGACAACGCGGCGAGCCGCCAGCCGCTCCCGATGGGCTCACCGCCGATGTCTTCATCACCACCTACAACGAACCAATTGAATTGGTGGTGCAGACCGCTGAGGCTGCGGCGGCAATCCGTTATCCGCACCACACCTGGATTCTTGATGATGGTGCGCGGGAAGGGCTGCGCGTTGCTGCCGTCCGGTTGGGGATTGGGTACGTCACCCGCGGTGCCGAGTGGGACGGCAAACCTCGGCATGCCAAAGCTGGAAACCTCAACAACGCGCTGCTGCGGACCACTGGAGAATTCATCTTGGTGCTGGACGCCGACATGGTGCCCGAACCGGAGATTCTGGATCGAACCTTGGGATATTTCACCGATGAAAAGGTGGCCCTGGTGCAGACTCCGCAGTACTTCAAGAATGTGCCGCGGTCCGACCCGCTGGGCAACCAGGCACCGCTCTTCTACGGGCCCATTCAGGAAGGCAAAGACGGTTGGGGGGCGTCCTTCTTCTGCGGATCGAACGCGGTATTGCGCCGCGAAGCCTTGATGGAGCTGGGCATCATGGGCTACGTCAACGCCACCGAAGAAGCGGTCATCACTGGGCTGCGAAAGGCCCGTGGCATTGTCCGGCGGGCGGCAAAGGCCGAAGTGCAGGACCGGCCGGCTTCGGTTTTGGCCCAGACCTTCACCGCGATCAACGAGGCGCTGGTTGCGATCGGTAATGGCGAGCCGATTGGTGAGGCGACCTATTTCTTGCGGTCGCGGATTGACGACCTGGCTCGGGCCGCAGTGGCTGAGGATCTTTCCTCGATCACCGCTGACTTGGCCTCGATCGGACTCGCTCCGGACAGTGCTGATCTTGAGGAGATGATCACCAATCTGGCCGATGCTGGGCTCAGCCCGGTGCGCGCGATGGAGGCGGTTCAAACTACTTTGGACGCGCTCGATGTGGGCCGGTCAGCTGAAGCGCAGCAATTGCTGCCGATGGCCACAATCTCGGTGACCGAGGACATGGCAACCTCGATGCGGCTGCACGCTAATGGTTGGAAGAGTGTGTTCCACAACGAGATCCTGGCCGAAGGCCTGGCTCCAGAAGGTTTGGCAACCGCACTCACCCAGCGATTGCGGTGGGCGCAGGGCACCGTCCAGGTGCTGTTGAAGGAGAATCCGTTACTAGTCAGGGAACTTTCCTGGCCGCAGCGCCTGATGTACTTCTCGACGATGTGGAATTACCTGTCTGGGTTCGTCACCTTGGTCTATCTGGTGGCGCCCTTCCTCTTCCTCACTCTCGGGGTACTCCCAGTGGCCGCCTATGCCGGGCCGTTCTTCTGGCGCTTCATTCCGTTCATGGTGGCCAATCAGCTGCTGTTCGTGATTGCGTCGCGAGGCCTGCCCACCTGGCGAGGGCAGCAGTACACGCTGTCGCTGTTCCCGTTGTGGATCAAGGCCTGTTTGTCGGCCGCGGCCAATGTGTTCGGCGGACGGCCACTGGACTTCGCGGTGACACCGAAATCTGGGACGCGGGATTCGAGCTTCCAGCTGGGAAAGATCCGCTGGCAGATAGTCGCCGCTATTGCCATGGTGGTGGCGATAGTCATCGGTACTATTCGACTGGTTGTGCTGCAATCAGAGCCGATTGGCACCCTGGTGAATCTTGGCTGGGTCGGGTTCGATCTGGTCTCGTTGAGCGTACTTATTGGTGCAGTGAGATATCGCGGTAGCCAGGTTGACGAGGAGAGCAAGTGACTGATTTTTCGATTGTTGAGCTTCGCGATGATCTCGCGATCATTCGGCCTGCGGGCAGACTGAATATGGTCACGGCTCCCGCGTTGCGTGAGGTGGTGGCCCAGGCCGTCCAGTCGGGCAAGTCGCACCTGGTCGTCGATCTGGCTGAAGTCGAGTTCATGGATTCTTCGGGTCTGGGGGCGCTAATCGGCGCTCTGAAGACAACCAGGGATGCTGGCGGTGACCTTCGGATCGCAAGTCCAGGTGAGCAGGTGCGAATGGTGCTGAAACTGTCCAATGTTGATCGCATCCTGAAGCCTTACGACGATGCTGAAACGGCTTTCGGTGACTGAGTACAACGCGGTCATCCGCAGCCCTCCAGACACCGTCGACGACGCGCACGACTTCCTAGAGTCAGTGTGGGCCGAACGTCGCGATGTGAGTGCCGAAGAGCGCATGGTGTTGGAGACTGCGCTGAGTGAGTTGGTCACCAATGCGATCCAGAACAATCCCGCTCGTCGGGTCCAATGTGAGGTGATGCTGCATATTGGCGACGATGATCTGGTGCTGGAGACCACCTACATTGGCGAGAAGATCGCGGAACTTCCGCCAGCGGTGATGCCCGAAGATACCGCCGAGCACGGCAGAGGTCTGGCGCTGATTCGAATGATCGTCGACAGTCTCACCTACCGCCACGACGGTTCCCGCAATATCTGGCGGGTGCAGCGATCCCGGCCTGCAGGCACCGATCACCAGGGCTAGCTGGATCTCGTTAAGCCTCGGCGGAGAGTGCGGTCGGCATTCGTAGGGGAGTCAACCGGTCCTCGCGTCTCACCTAGGCGTGAATGTAGTGCAGCAGGTGGTTGCGCTCATCGGTTAGTTGGTCGATGTGCGATTTCACGACGTCGCCCAACGAGACGATGGCAGTCAGCTGTCCGTCGATTACCACCGGCAAGTGTCTGAGCCTGGCGTAGGTCATGGTGTGGGCGATGGCGTCCAAGTCGTCCTCGGGAGTGCAAGTGACTGCCGGGGTGGTCATCACTTGCGCGACCTGAAGGGCGAGTACCTTCGAACCAGCGCTGGTTAGGTGTCGGACGACATCGCGTTCTGAAACGAGGCCTTCGACCAGACGGCCGTCCTCGCTGACTACGACCGCTCCGATGTTGCGCGTCGACATCAAATCGATTAGGTCGGCCACGCTTGCTTTGCTGCTGATGGTCACCACTTCGGCGCCCTTGCCCTGAATAACCTCTGCGATCTTCATGTCCTGACATTAGGGGCGGAGCAGGCTGAGGGGAAGGTGCGACAACTACTGCCCTTGGCGGTGAATTGCTGAGCATCCACCGCGATTCCCGTCGGTGCTCAGGCCGTTGTTACTTCCCGCCCGAAGGCCCCGGTTGAAGCCCCACGAGGAGGAGGAATTGGCCACCTGGGTGTTGGCTCAGTCCACCCAGACCCGCGCATTGCGGAACATTCGCAGCCACCCGCTGGGGTCATCGATGGGAGCTGAAGTCCACGACAATTCGGCATTGCGATGGACGCGCTCAGGGTGCGGCATCATCGCGGTGAACCGGCCATCGGTGGTGGTCACCGCAGTCAGGCCGTCCGGCGAACCGTTCGGGTTGGCCGGGTAGGTGAGCGCTGGCGCACCGGACGCATCGATGAAGCGCACCGAACGGGCTACCGCCGCTTCGTCGCCACGCACCGAGAAGTCAGCGAAACCCTCACCATGGGCTACCGCTATCGGCAATCGGCTACCAGCCATCCCGGCGAAGAAGATCGAGGGTGAATCCAAGATCTCGACCTGGCTTAGTCGGCCTTCGAACTGCTCGGAACGGTTACGGGTGAACCGGGGCCACGCCTCGGCACCGGGAATGATGTCGGCCAGTGCGGCGAACATCTGGCAGCCATTGCAGATTCCCAACCCGAAGGTGTCCTCGCGGGCAAAAAACTTGCTGAAGGCGTCGGTGAGCGCCGGGTTGAACAGGATCGAACGGGCCCAGCCCTCGCCAGCGCCAAGCGTGTCGCCATAGGAGAACCCGCCGCCCGCCACCAAGCCGACTGCTTCACCCAGATCGAAGCGGCCGGTCTGCAAGTCGGTCATGTGTACGTCGATTGCCTCAAAGCCGGCTGCGGCGAAGGCGCGAGCGGTCTCAACATGGCTGTTCACACCCTGTTCGCGCAGAATCGCCACCTTGGGTCGGACGCCGAGGCCAACGTAAGGCGCAGTGATGTCATCGGTGGGGTCGAAGGTTGGCGCCACCACCAAGCCGGGAGCGTCCGCACCGAAAGCGGCATGCTCCTCGTCAGCGCATTCCGGGTTGTCGCGCAGAGCGGCGATCCGCCAGGACACTTCGTCCCAGGCCTGGGCCAAGTCGCGCAGGTCTTCGTTGAGTGCGGGGGCATCGGCGATGTTGACGTGCACGCGGCGATCCGGAGCGGTGCGTCCGACCACGGCGCTGACCTCGGCCAACCCGTGAGCGGTCAGGACGTCGCGGACTCCGCCTTCGTCCTCGGGACGGATACCCAGCACTACGCCGAGCTCTTCGGTGAACAATGCCTCGACGCTGTCCACATCCAACTGCACGCCGGTAGCCCCGGCGAAAGCCATTTCGCACACGGTCGCCCACAGGCCGCCATCGGAGCGGTCGTGGTAGGCGCTCACCAACCCCGCGGCTCGCAGTTCAGTCAGCGCTGCGGCCAGCGCGGTCAGCCTGGACGCGTCGTCCAGATCAGGCACTTCATCACCGAACTGGCTGTTCACCTGGGCCAGCATCGAACCGGCCAGGCGGTTCTTTCCCGCGCCCAGATCGATCAGCACCAGCACCGAGCCGGAGGCCAACTGCGGCGTCCAAGTGTCAGCAACGGTTTCCAACGAAGCGAAGGCCGAGACCACCAGCGACACCGGGCTGGTCACCTGCTTGGTCTGACCGTCCTCGCTCCAGCGGGTGCGCATGGACAGCGAGTCCTTGCCAACTGGCACTGAGATGCCCAAAGCCGGGCACAGCTCCATGGCCACGGCATTCACCGTGTCGTAAAGGGCGGCATCTTCACCTGGTTCGCCACAGGCCGCCATCCAGTTACATGAAAGCTTCACTCCAGTTAGCCGCACTGGCGCGGCCAAAATGTTGGTGACCGCCTCACCGACCGCCATCCGGCCAGAAGCTGGTGCATTGATCGCAGCCAGCGGCATTCGCTCACCAGTAGCCATCGCCTGACCGGCCAAGCCGGTGAAGTCACTCAGTGTCACGGCCACATCGGCCACTGGCACCTGCCAAGGCCCGACCATCTGATCGCGGTGGTTGAGTCCGCCCACGGAGCGGTCGCCGATGGTGATTAGGAAGCGTTTGGACGCAACAGTTGGGTGCCGTAAGACCGCGTAGGCAGACTCGCGCAGGTCCAGGCCACTCAGGTCCAGTGCCGGGGCGCTCCAGGTGACGTGTTTGACGTCGCGGCACATCTTCGGCGGCTTGCCGAGCAGCACCTCCATTGGCATGTCGATCGGGCGGTCATCGCCGGCTTCGTCGGTGGCCGTTGGCGCCAGCACCAATTGCCCGTCGTCGCGCGCTTCACCGACCACGGCAAAGGGGCAGCGTTCGCGCTCGCACAGCGCGGCGAAGCTGGCCAGTGATTCTGGTGCGATCGCCAACACATAGCGCTCCTGGCTTTCGTTGCACC